>NZ_JAHPPD010000209.1 GCF_019061365.1 Lentilactobacillus dabitei | reverse complement strand
TGGTTTGAAAGTCTCGTTCGGCGCGCATTAATTGGCGACCTACAAATGAATCTGATGCCGATACTTCATTGGCAATGTGCTTCAAAGAGACCGGCTCACTGAGCTTCTCTAGGCATTCTTTGCGGCTGGTGTTTGAAATCGTACAGTGTTTTGGAACTGCCGCTGTTTGTGCAAGAAAGTTGCCCTGACATTCTTTACAGTGAAAATAACGGCGTTTTAAGGATAAGATGACGGTACTGCTCAGAACCTTTGA
>NZ_JAHPPD010000208.1 GCF_019061365.1 Lentilactobacillus dabitei | reverse complement strand
TTTTTATTCTAACGAGAAACAAAAAATCTGTCATCAGTAATAGATAAAATCTATTACCAACAACAGATATTGTAGAACCTGGATTTTGGGGAGGCTGTTCTTATCGTGTGAGTGCTGACTTTTCACAATTTAGTAACAGATTGGCGAATATCACTAACGATTCTTGACCAGTTATTTGTAAGCACTAAATAATTGGACGTATTCAAAAAGGCATTCGAGCATGTTATTCTTCAGATAACACAATCGAATGCCTTTT
>NZ_JAHPPD010000207.1 GCF_019061365.1 Lentilactobacillus dabitei | reverse complement strand
TGGGCCTTGGCCAGTTTACCTTTGACTGTTCGATAGTAACGGGGGTTGGCAATGACGTTGCCATTGGAATCCGTGAGAAAGTTGTCCGTATTGAGGTCAATGCCGATGGTCATCTGCGTTTTCCTAACCGTTTGTACAACGAAAGGCTGTTTCGAAGCTAGTTGCAATGAAACGTAATAGCGACCCGTGGCATCCATTGAAATCGTCACGGTTCCAATCCGAATCTCGTTCTTTTTGGCCAATATTTTCGCCGGCA
>NZ_JAHPPD010000206.1 GCF_019061365.1 Lentilactobacillus dabitei | reverse complement strand
CTCGGGTCGCAAAAAGTATTTGGTCATCCAGGCAGAGCTTACCTACACACTCAGGCGCTGTCCCAGCTGTGGATACAATACGTTGCACCCTAACGGACACAAGCTCACTCATGTCCACATTGCAGGACCCATGGACCGGCCCGTAATTCTAGAGCTAAACAAGCAACGCTGGCGTTGTAGTAACTGCCATAGCACTTGTACGGCCACCACTCCAGTGGTATCAACCAACCACGCCATCGGTCACGGACTAGCGACTCATGT
>NZ_JAHPPD010000205.1 GCF_019061365.1 Lentilactobacillus dabitei | reverse complement strand
CGTCAATTAACCACCAGTCTGCAAATGGTCGTTTTAGCGTTTTTAGCACTATTACTTAAGAGATTTTAGACAGCTTCTTAGACTTCGAAGTTGCTTTAGCTTATATGAAACCTGCTGATAAAAAATATATTTATAACGAATCCCAAAAATTCACAGAACTAATTTTTTCTGATGAAAATTCGGTAGCGTCAAGAATCTTGTGTAAATGAAATGCCTTCGTACATATAATATGTATCTAACTTAAATAAATGATGCTTCCAA
>NZ_JAHPPD010000204.1 GCF_019061365.1 Lentilactobacillus dabitei | reverse complement strand
GAGTGACGATAATGAACAGACAAATTAAATTCAGAGCATGGCATATGTACATTTTAGATGCAGCTTGTGGAAGCCGAATGTTCTGGTTTGATAAAGCCAATCCGAACGTCACTTTCATGGATAATCGACAGCATTATGAGAAACTACCCACAGGACACATCGTCGACGTTAATCCTGATGTGATAGCTGATTTTACGGAGATGCCATTTTCTGATAATAGTTTCTACATGGTTGTATGGGATCCGCCACATTTAATTCACGCTG
>NZ_JAHPPD010000203.1 GCF_019061365.1 Lentilactobacillus dabitei | reverse complement strand
GAAATTTAGTGAGAGCCAGCCGGGCAGGTCTGTTAACATTTCAATTTCGAATGGTTCTTCGACAATCACAATTGAATCATCTTCAGCACGCAAATACAATTTACCTTCAATTACTTCCATTTGATCCATCATTATCACCTCAATTATTAAATACGAGAATAAAGCGAAAAATAGTGAAATCTTAGTCAAAAAAAGAATTATGTGGCAGATTTATGGCAAATGCGTTATTCTATCACTGCCATAGTGGTATTTGTCGTTACTACCCTTAAGTAAT
>NZ_JAHPPD010000202.1 GCF_019061365.1 Lentilactobacillus dabitei | reverse complement strand
ATTCACAACGACCAGTTATGTGCCTAAAAATTATTAAATATTATCTCCAACTATTGGGGTTCACTTCAAAACCGGGAATGATCGCATTTTTTTCGTTAAATTCTGGGATCTAAACGCCTATCTCCCAGTCTCATTGTATTTTCGCTTATACTTTCCGGGAGCCATTCCCACATGATTACTAAATGATCTAATGAAATTGCTGGATTGAAGTCAATATTTGAGACAGGTTTTAAGAGACATTCAGAACCGCGTTTACCTGCCACAGCTCAAATAAATCATT
>NZ_JAHPPD010000201.1 GCF_019061365.1 Lentilactobacillus dabitei | reverse complement strand
CGATCGAACGAAAAGCTCAGGGCTTTTCACCACAACAGTTGTTAGAGATTCGACAACGAGAGTCCAAACCAATTGTCGATAGCATATGGCAGCTAATCAGTGAAACTACCCCTATCAACAAGTCTAAGTTGGGACGCGCTTATACCTACATGGTGAATCAGCGTGAACAACTAGAGGTCTTTTTAAATGATCCTGGGGTGGCCATTAGTAATAACATTGCCGAACGGAGTATCAAAACTTCGGTCATTGGTCGTAAGAATTGGCTTTTTAGTACCGGCCAGC
>NZ_JAHPPD010000200.1 GCF_019061365.1 Lentilactobacillus dabitei | reverse complement strand
AGAGACTCTGCCACAGTTGCCTTTGCGCTGTTTGTACTTCTCCTGAGCCTTCGAAGGTGAATAGGATTTACCAGTAGAATTACGGCTTAATTCTCGAGAAATGGTTGAGTAACTTTTCTTGATATGGCTGGCAATCTCACGAAGTGAGTTTCCATGATTCCTCATTAAAAAGATAGTTTCCCGTTCATCTATGGTAATATGCTTGTAGTGATCCATGGCTAAATTCCTTTCATGATTGTTTTCGCAAACATCATTTTACAGAAATTTGGCCATGGGCCATTCTTTATT
>NZ_JAHPPD010000020.1 GCF_019061365.1 Lentilactobacillus dabitei | reverse complement strand
AAAAGGCATTCGATTGTGTTATCTGAAGAATAACATGCTCGAATGCCTTTTTGAATACGTCCAATTATTTAGTGCTTACAATTAAGATACGTCGAAAAATAATTTTAAGCAGACTAAAAACCCTCATCGATGAAAAATCGCTTGGAGGGCTTTTTGAGTTGAAGTCGTTATGTTAGAAACGTAAAAGGTAGACACATTCGCTATGCATTCCCTAGGTGGACCTTAAAATAAAAAGGATGACGCTTGACCACTTGGGTAAGAGGAGTATGACACGATATCCTTTTACGAAGCCTTAGTACACTTCTGCTGAAAGCGCCAACTTTAAATGTCACCCAGACAATGAATACAAGTTTGCTTTATTTTTCTGGAGCCCCATCACCATCCGGCTTTGCCGCGTCTGACGAAGCCGTGTTATCTGTTGATGGTTCATCACTTTCTTCATTCAAATCATCATCGGCACTTGGGATTCCTGAATTTTTAAAAGCTTCGGTCGCATCAACAACAATGTCATCTTGGCTCTTCTCAGCATTACCATCCTCAGTCTCTTGTTGATTATCAGTGAAAGTCTTAGCTTTCTCTGAGAACTTTGAAGAAGCTTCCTTGACGTTACCCTTTGCCTGGTCCATCTCGTCTTTTAAAACATCTTTAAAATCACTCATCGCGTCATTTGCGTAAAACGCATAGTCAACTGCCCGATCGCGCAATTCGTCTGATTTTTCACGCAAATTTTTCTTCATACGATTCTTTTTATCTTCATCTAATTTTTGATAAGCTGCATATAATCCAGCACCTAACAATCCGGCGAAAATTCCGCCTGCAAGTTTTTTACCCATATGAACAACCTCCTTATTTATTCTGTCGGATGATTCTTAGAATGGCGATGATTACGATACATATTCCAAGCAGATTTGCCAAATTTGCCAGCAATTCCGGCAGTGACACCCTTTTTACCAGTTTCTTTAACTTTTCCAGTCAGATTCTGAGTGGCTTTGTTAAGACTTGAAACACTCTCACCTAAATCTGCAGCCGCTTGAAAGACAGGCGTTACAATATTTAATTTGTCGTCCACGTCTTTGACCAGACTATTGGATGTGGCCATGATTTTATCCGTCTGTTTGGTAATCACATCGACGTTGCTAGTCATGGAACGGATCGACAAATTCACTTCAGACATGGTTTTGCTGACCTTCATTAAGAACAAACCGATAAATAGTACGAGTAATAAAAACGCAATTGCGGCAATCAATCCCGCGATCTGTCCAACTGTCATCAAGATTCCTCCTTGTGCAACAATTTACTTAAGAATAGCATTACCACCAGGGTTTGACAATGAAATTGTTTTTCATGACACCTGTTTCAATTAACAGATTGATTTGCTAATATGTACTTATATCAAAGAATTGAGGAACCAAAATGTTAAAAATAGTTAATCCGACCATTTTATCAATTAATTGGAAACATTACATCAATTTATTCGATTGGCAAAAGCTTCTTATTCAAGTAAGCGAAAAAATTGGTGTTATTTTATTATTAACCCTTCTGATGTTAATTTGCCGCCGGCTTGGCAAAACAATCATCAATCATTTTTTTAAACGGTACCGGGAAAAATATCAGAATACGGTGACTGAAAAAAGGATCAAAACATTTCACACCCTCACGATGAATATTTTGGTCTATTGCTTATGGTTCTTTTGGATCTACTCCATCTTATCCGCTATCGGGGTTCCCGTGGGTACATTGATTGCGAGTGCCGGTGTCTTTAGCTTAGCAATTGGTCTTGGGGCTCAGGGCTTTGTGACGGATATTGTCAGCGGTTTTTTCATCTTGCTTGAAAAACAAATTGAAGTTGGGGAATACGTCCAGATTAACGCTATCCGAGGAACAATCAGCTCTGTTGGTCTGCGTACCACTCAAATTGTTGCCGACGATGGGACTCTCACGTTCATTCCTAATCGAACCATCACGACAATCTCCAACATGTCTCGCAATAACATGACCGCAATGATTCAAGTGGCAATTCTCCCGGAAACGCCCATTGATAAGGTCATTGAGATAATCAATCAGATAAATGACCGGGAGCTTCCTCATTATCCAGACATTATCGGCCAACCGAAGATCATCGGTACTGTCAGCCTGCCAGATGGCAAACTCGTCGTTCAGGTAAATATCACAACCAAAAACGGTGCTCAATACCAAGTGTCTCATGATTTCCTTGCGAAATATCTTTCAGAATTAAATAAAAACGGGATCCCATTACCGAGTAGCCCAATGATTGTTCCAGGGAAACCAACAAAATAAACAATCTGAGCCAATAGACGCTTTGATCTCAGAACTTAACGAAAAGGATCAACTATTCCAAAATCAGGAATAATTGATCCTTTTCGTTAACTGGCCGTGATCAGCCGTTTGTCGCAGTTTTTTTATCCAAGTGGCTCTGGCGATCCAAACGAATGATTACGGATTGGAAATTAATATATGTCCGGGCTTTTTTTGATCAAAGGATTATTCTTTTGGCAGAAAGCTCGACTTTGACTGCGGCTTACGAACTACTCACGCTGGTTTTGTGAGTGTCGCCCTTTTTTGCCTGCATGTAAACTGGTAGCGCAATGTAATGTTTAGAGAAATTATGGGCCAGAAAATTGAGTTCCTTGAAAATTTCCCGCCGCGTAATAATTCCCTTGAATTCGTTGTTACTATCTACGTATGGTAAAAAGTTTTCATCTTCAAGGTAACGCAAAATTGCCTCTAAATTATCCCGCTCGTAAATTGTCGGCACTTCTTTTTGCATGACCTCTTTGACTTTCATTGTCTCCAATGGTCGGGTCGTGATGCCGGTATCTTGCAGCATTTGTTCTGCAATCATCGACAAAGATACCAATCCCTTAAAATGATTATGATTATCCAGAACTGGAATCTTAGCATATTTAATTTTTGTTAGTACGAGGAAAACGTGTTGAAGATTATTATCTTCATTAACCGTTGCAACTAAATCTGCAGGAATCAGAATATCCCGCTTGCTTTCCCTCATTACAGTTTCGATTGGCTTATCAATCATTGATGAACAAGGTCTCCTTTTTATTTAGTGAACGTGAAATGTAAGTTCTTAACAGGGGTCAATTGGCGGTCATAATACTGGACATCGTATTGATTCTGGTCCGCAGTTAAAACTGCGTAAGTCCCGCCAATTGATGCATATTCACCGCGTGGATATGAGATACTACCCGGATTCAGTAACAAGATACCGTCATCTTGGGTGACACCAAGTTGATGCGTGTGACCAAACAATGCAATTGTGGCTTGCTTGCTCCTTGCAAATAAGGCTAAAGTGAGCAATCCACCATTCACATTTTGGAGATGACCGTGGGTAAGCAAAACCACTTCATCACCAATTATCACAGTTTCATCAGTTGCAAAAGAACTCGCATCCATATTGCCAACAACAATATGGAGTTTTGCAACTAATGGATCAGCTGCCTGAAACTCGGAATCTCCACAATGGAATATTCCATCAACCTTTCCAGCATACCGATCCACGATCTTTTCAATAATTTGGCGATCACCATGATTATCACTGACAATGACAATTTTCATTGATCCCACAACCCTTGTAGTTTGTTAATCATGTTTCGAATGGCCCGGCCACGATGACTAATCATGTTCTTATCATGAGTTGTCATCTCTGCCATGGTCTGTTGCTTTTCCGGAACATAGAAGAGCGGATCATAGCCGAAGTCGTTATCACCACGAGGAGCGCTCAGGATTTGCCCGTTCACTCGTCCAGCGGCTTCAACTTTGTCGCCTTCTGGAGTTAAATATATCAGAACTGATTCAAAATAGGCATCCCGATTGGATTTATTTTGCATTTCTTTAAGAAGTTTAGCATTATTAGCTGCGTCATCATGGTCACCAGCATAGCGAGCTGAATGAACACCCGGGTCGCCATTCAATGATTTGACAACCAAGCCAGAATCATCGGCAATCACCGCTTGGCCAGTGTATTTCATAATTGCCTGAGCTTTGAGCGTTGCGTTTTCAGCAAATGTGGTGCCAGTTTCTTCAACGTCTGGTGCGTTTGGAAAATGCTTAAGTGATTTGACAATAATTCCCGTGTCCTTGAAAGCATCTTCAAATTCGATAATTTTGTGATCGTTCTTGGAAGCAATCACAATTTGATCTGGTTGTTTCAAGTTATGAGCATCCCTTTCAGATATCTAAGTGATCAGCAACAACTTTTTTATTTAATAAATTTTCAGCAATCTTTGCAAATTCAGCAGGATTACCGGTAGTATGAAACTGGTTAGCGATGTTAGCAGCACCAACCGATAATTGTTGGTGCTTGTTCAAATATTCTGCGACCTTTTGAGCAGTGGCAATCCCTGGATCTACCAGAGAAACCCGCTGGCCAACGACGTTTTGAATTTCTTGACTCAAAACTGGAAAATGGGTACACCCCATGACCAGTGTGTCAATTGGCAAATCACTGAAATATGCTAACCGATTGTTAACGGCGACCTGAGCAGCTTGCGTTCCGGCCAGCCCTTGCTCAACCATCGTCACAAATTCAGGACAACCCAAAGCGTAAACGTGACTTTCCGGATTTAAGTTTGTGATAATTCGTTGATAGTCCCCTGATCGAACGGTCCCATTTGTCGCAATCACACCAATCTGACCAGTAGCTGACGTTTTAACAGCCGAGTCACTCCCCGGGGCAATGACGCCAATCACAGGGATTGGTAAAATCTGCTGAAGATATTCCAGCGAAGCGGCGGTTGATGTATTGCAAGCAATGACAAATAATTTAACGTTTTGAGTCAACATATAGTCAGCAATCCGTTTTGTTAATGCTTTGACCGTTGCTGAACTTTTTTGCCCATACGGTAAATTGGCTTGATCGCCAACAAAGATGTACGATTCATTTGGAAGTATTTTGACAATTTGGCGGAGGACAGTTAAACCACCAACCCCCGAATCCATCACGCCAATTGGGCGATTATCCACCTGAATTCCTTCTTCCTTTATTGCTAATATCATTATCTTGCAAGCAATTAAGATATTCAACTAACAAAACAGACTTAGTAAATATATTGTATAATAACTTTATTACATTTTGCATTGATGGAGATTAAAAAATGGATAACGAAGCATATAGCACATTGATTGACAGCAACAGTGGCACAGATATCCTTGGTCAAGAACTCATTCGCGATGATCTATTGCCCAGCATTTTAGGTAATGATTCCCACGAAATTTCTTACTGGGCGGGTAAGCGATTATCTCGAACTCACCGACTCGCAACTTACGAAGACTTGGAAACCTTCTTTAGCCAGTTCAAATTTGGTGATCTCAAATTACTGAAGCGAACCAACAGCCAGATCAACTGGCAATTAAGCGGTGAAATCGTCGCCAATCGCCTATCACTTTTTGAAGATCCTGATTTCTTTCTAGAATCCGGTTTCATTGCTCAAAGCTGTCAATACATTCTTGATCAGCAAGCCGAATCCGAAGTCGAGAAGGTCAACGCTTCAAAGGGAATTGTGTTGATCACCACTTATTTAAGCAAGGACAAGCCCAACGATGGTCAAGAGGCATCAGAAATTTTCAAAATTGTTGAGAACTCTGATGATTCTACTGCTGAACCAAAAACTAAATAACTGTTTGCAATTTAAAAAGCGCTGTGAAGGCCTCTGAGGTCTTTCGCAACGCTTCTTTAGACATTAGTCAGTATATTGAGCCAATACCTTCTTAAGTTGTTCCTTAGGATGATAGCCAACGATTGTATCAACGACTTGGCCATCCTTCTTAACAAGCAGAGTTGGAATACTCATGATGCCAAATTTTGAGGCGGTATTCGGATTCTTGTCGACGTCCATTTTATTAAAGGTTACGTCAGCCATTTCATCTGCTAATTCTTCAACAACTGGTGATTGCATCCGACAAGGGCCACACCAAGTTGCCCAGAAGTCTGTCAAAGTAACGCCTTTGGCAGTATCTTGCTCAAAAGTTTGATCTGTTGTTTCTTTAACCATTTCAAACACTCCCATCTTCTAATAAACTAATACTACCAATTATTTGAAAAAAAGCAAATAAGTTGCACACAATTTATTATTAAAATTTCACGATGGTGGATCCATCGCCACCTGCGTTCGGGGCAGAATAGCCAAAGCTCTTTACCCGTTTATTGCGCTTTAAATAGTCTGTAACGCCTTTTCGAAGTGCCCCGGTACCTTTACCATGAATAATCGTAACAGACGGGTAACCGGCTAATAAGGCCGAATCAATGTATCGATCCAGCTCGTACATCGCTTCTTCATATCGATGGCCCCTCAAATCAAGGGTTGGTGACATCCCAGTTGAACGGGTTCTGGAAACATGCGTCTGAAATTTCTGATTTGATTTCTTCTCTTTCCCAACTTTTTCAAGGTCAGCTTCATTGATTTTCATCTTGAGAATTCCAATTTGCACATCCCAGGTACCATTTTTTTCTTTTCCAATCAGGAAACCCTGTTGGCCATATGATTTGACCAACACGTCGTCACCAGGATGAAAATCATGCTTGGCTTTTTCTTTGGTGAGCACCTTATTCTTCTTTAAATTAGGAGCTACTTCCAGCTTGTTAAGGGCACCCTTTGCATCGATTAATTCATTTTCTTTAACTGCAACTTGGCCAACCTGCTTTTGCTTTTGATGAAGGTCGGCAATGATTTTATCAGCTTTCTTTTTAGCCTCTTCGACCACCTGATTCGCTCGCTCTTGGGCTTGCTCGGTCAAACGATCTTTTTGGCTTTGATATTTATTAAATTGATCAGTCAATTCATGATGAAGTTTCGTTGATTCGCTCAGCTGCCGCTGCAATTGATCTGCTTCATCATGAGCCCGTTTGGTTTGGGCCGTCAATTCCTCAATCATGTTATTGATATCTTGATTTTTCGAATCGGTGAATGCTCGGGCATTGTCAATAATTTGCTTGGGAAATCCAAGCTTTCTGGCAATATTCAACGCATTACTTTGACCGGGAATGCCCATCAAGAATCGATAAGTTGGCCGTAAGGTATCGACATCGAACTCCATCGAAGCATTGATGACTCCAGATCGATTATACGCAAATGCTTTTAGTTCAGGATAATGAGTTGTGGCAATTAATTCGCACCCAGTAGCGTGAATTGCATCAATAATCGCCATTGCGAGTGCTGCCCCTTCTTTAGGGTCGGTTCCAGCACCCAATTCATCCAATAACACCAAACTCTTTTTGGAGATGTGATGCAATATCGAAATGATATTATCCATGTGAGATGAGAAAGTACTCAAATTAGCTTCGATTGACTGCTCATCACCAATATCCGCAAAGACTTCATCAAACACGCCGATTTGGCTGTCCTCGTTTGCGGTAATAAACAGCCCCGATTGCCCCATTAACTGGAGAATTCCAACCGTTTTGATCGTAATCGTTTTACCACCCGTGTTTGGGCCGGTCACGATGATTGTCTGATACTGATCACCAATCGCGATATCGTTAGCCACCACCCGGTCCTTATCAATCAGTGGGTGCCTTGCTTGTCTCAAATTAACATTGTTTTTGGCAGAAATCAGTGGTAGCACACTGCCAGTTTGATGAGCATACTTCGCTTTGGCATTGACGAAGTCTAGCTGACCAACCAAGTTCATATTCTGCATCAATTCATTTCGATATGGTCGAATGAGGTTGGTTAGTTCAGCCAATATTTTTCGAACCTCAGCTTTTTCAGCAAGCTGATCTCTTCGAAGTTGGTTATTCATTTCAACCACGTTGCTCGGTTCGACATATAGCGTTTGCCCAGAAGCACTTTGATCGTGGACAATCCCACCAAACCGCTGCTTGTATTCTGCCTTGATTGGCAGGACAAATCGATCGTCACGAACGGTAATAATCGGTTCGCTCAGATATTTAGAATCCGATCCCTTAGTAAATTTGCCCATCCTGGCCCGAATGTCAGTCTGGGTGCGACCAATTGACTTTCGAATTGACCGCAGCTCCGAAGAAGCGGAATCTAAGACCCGGCCATCATCATCGATCGAAGAAATCATTCGTTTGGTAATTTCCGGCATTAGAGTCAATTGATCAACAGTTTTTGTCACTGTTCGCAAATGAACTGCCTCTTCTACTAAATCATTGAAGAATGAATGAACCACCTGAACGGCTCGCAATAATTTAGTAATGTGGGCCAGCTCAGTGCCGCCTAATGAGGCATCTTCAATGCGGAGTCGTTTCATGTATGGAGAAATTTCCGTTAATTTTGGAATTGGAATTTCGCCCTTCAACCGGACAATATCAGCCCCATCGGCCGTTTCGTTCAACCGATCAGTGACCACATCAAAATCTGGGCTGGGTCGTAAATTTCCTAAAATCTCATTGCCCCGATCCGTTGTTAAATAAGCAGCCAGCTGCTGTTTAATTTTGTCATATTCTAGTGTTTCTAATACCTTTTCGTTCATACGTTCACCTCACTGGAATTCTCATCCCAAATCTGCATCATCTTGTCGGACAGAATTGGGGTCTTGGTCACAATCCATTGAGAAATCGCCGATTGATCATATTGCTGATGAATTGCCTGACTGGGCAAGATCAACAAGAAACTCAATATAATAAAAACCAATAAATAGTGTGAAATAAGATTCACCCCGCCGCCAAGTAATGAATTCACCTGACTAATAAGGGGTAGTTTGGTAACAGGTCTGATCATATTTCGGATCATCCTGACGAGCCTAGTAATGATCACAAATACGACTATAAATACGATCCACTTAATGATTGTTCCCATCGAGGCGCTGCCTGAATGATTGTTCAAAATCCCAGTCACAAAATCACTCACCGGTGTGGTAAAAATAATGGCCCCAACCGTTGCAGCAAAAAAACCAACCAGATTGAATAGCTCCACTACCAGCCCCCGGTGAATACCTCTTAGAAAGCCAATGATTAAAATGAAAAGAATGCCAATATCAAAAATCATCGTCATCAACCTCTCGTATTTGACTAATCATTTTTGTGAGTTGAGTGCCCTTGTTGAAGATGTTTCTCTTCAAGTTTAAATTGCTTAGAAATTGCATTGAAAGCAATCAAGATTGCCCGCTCCTCTTCCGTAGAAGCTGGCATCGCTTCATGCAATTGATCCAATTGTTCGTTGAGTAAATCAGTTACCGCCTGCATGTGTTCAACGGTTCCATTACCCACCAATACATAGTCTTTACCAGCAATTGTTGCTTTAAATCGCCGTTTCTCCTTTTTTTCCATTTACTCACATCCTAAAAAAATCAATTAAAAAGGACTGAGACAAAACTGACGCTTTGTTCTCAATCCCTACATCCATTTGATCAAATGACCGCCACTTTACTGGCCATCATCGGTGCTGTCATCGTCTTGATCATCGCCATCTTTGCCTAAGAAGGTATTAAGGACTGATTCAATCATATCCCATTCCTTGTCGGTTTCGATTGCCTGAAGTTCACCGCCTTGAGGATCACTTGGATCGTCACCCTTTGGAAGCGCATATGCTTGGATTTCAACCTCATCATCATCGCTCTTGCCGGCTGGGTAAATCAGGATATAAGATCTGTCGAAGTCTTCTGACTTAAAAGTGAACAAAACATCGTATAATGTTTCTTCACCATTGTCATCAACTAGTGTAATTTGTTGTTGTACTGGTTCATCTGCCATAATTTGCATACCTCGCTAAATTTTTGTTAGTTTTCCTTTTCGGTCTAGATAGTTTTGCAAGATCAAGCCTGCTGCTAACTTATCGATAACCTTTTTTCGCTTTTTCCGAGAAATATCGGCCTCTTCAGTAAGCATCCGTTGAGCCTCAACAGTTGTCAATCGCTCATCTTCAAAGTCGACCGGTAGATCAAACTTCTTCTCCAAACGCTTACCATATTGTTCGGACGCCTCAGCTCTAGGTCCCAGCGAATTATTCATGTTTTTGGGTAAGCCAACGACAAAGCCGTCAACTTCATATTGATCGACTAGTTCTGCCACCCGATCTAAACCAAATTGTTGATTCTCCTCGTCAATTGGAATGATTTCCACCCCTTGAGAAGTCCAACCAAGAGCGTCACTAACTGCAACTCCCACGGTCTTTGAACCAACGTCTAATCCCATTAATCTCATTTTTCACCTTTTTTTGTTTCTGTTGGCTGATTGCTTGGATGGTTGTCCAAATAGAAACGAACTAGTTCTTCGATTATCTCATCGCGTTCATGCCTGCGAATCAAATTACGAGCGTCCAAATTACGTGGAATATAGGCAGGATCACCGGAAATCAAATACCCAACTATCTGATTATAAGGATTGTATCCTTTCTCCTCCAATGCGGCATACACAGTCAATAATGTATCTCGAACGTCTTTAGGCTGATCCTCATTGAAATTAAAAAACATTGTTTTATCTAACGAACTCATACGATTCACCTCTATGACATACGGTCATTTGTACTAATTTTAACTGATTATCCGTAAAACTACAATCAAGAGAGGCAATGTAATCGACATGTAATCGCAGTGTAATAATTATTCGTTAGTTAACCAATCAACAGCAGCGTTCATTGCCTTATCCAACCCAGCTGGATCCTTACCGCCAGCTTGGGCCATGTTTGGTCGACCACCGCCGCCACCTTTAATGTTACCGGCGATTGACTTAATCAAATCACCGGCCTTAATGCCAGCTTTTACCTTATCGTCCGCCACTGCAACAATCAGATTAGCTTTCTGGCCACTGCCAGTTCCTAACACTAACACGTCTGAAAGTTTCTTAGATCGCCAGGTATCGGCCAGTTGTCGCAGCTGATCCATCCCAGCATCTTTAATAATACCAGTAATGATGGTCTTATCACCAGCTTGTTTCTTGTCACTAAAGACATTTTGGGCTTGCTGACCAGCCAATTTCGCCTCGAGGGCCTGCTGTTTTTGTTGAAGGGCTTTGATTTCATCTTGAACTTGAGTTACCCGAGTTGGCACATCTTTAATCTGGTTAACCTTCAAAGAACTGGCAATTTGATTCAGCTCTTTATTACGATCATTCAGTAATTTAAAGGCATCTTTGGAAGTAACAGCTTCAATTCGACGAATTCCGGCTCCAACACCAGATTCTGAGACAATTTTGAACAAGCCGATGTCTCGCGTATTCTTAACGTGAGTACCACCACAGAATTCGACTGAGAAGTCACCAATACTAACTACTCGAACCTTGTCACCATATTTTTCACTGAATAACGCAATCGCCCCCATCTTCTTACCGGTCTTCGGATCAGTGACAACTGTGTCAACATTAGTTTCATTGAAGATTTGGCGATTCACCATGTTTTCAACTTTTTCCAAATCTTCGTCAGTTACCTGACCAAAGTGGTTGAAGTCAAATCTTAGATAGTTAGGCTCAACTAATGACCCGGCTTGTTGGGTATGGCCACCCAAAACATTTCGTAATGATTGATCAAGCAAATGAGTTGCGGTATGGTTCTTTTCAACTCGACTGTGGAACAATCGATCAACCACTAAATGATACTTGTTGCCCTTAATTAATGGCTCTTGAGTTTTCAAAGTGTGCAGGTTCTGACCATTTGGTGCATGTTGAACGTCAACAACATCAGCGACCTTATCGCCTTCTTCATCAAGGACAACTCCTCGATCAGCAACTTGGCCACCCATTTCAGCATAAAATGGGGTTTTATCGAAAATGACTTCAACTGTCCCACCCTTTGACTGATTAACCAGCTTTTCATTTTCAATAATTTCTTGAATGCTGGCATGATCAACTTCGAGGGTATCATAGCCGACATATTCACTATGATCTTTAACTTCAAGCAATAGATCACGTTGAACACCCATGGATTTAGCCCCACTTCTCGCATCACGGGCCCGTTGCTTTTGCTTATCCATTTCAGCTTCAAATCCCTTATGATCCACTGTTAGGCCAACCTCCCCAGCTTCTTCTTGAGTCAGTTCAACTGGGAATCCATAAGTGTCATACAGTTTAAATGCCGTCGGGCCATCAATAATGGTCTGGTTCTGCTTCTTGGCCTCTTCAATCACTTGATGCAATAACTTTAAGCCATCGGCCAAAGTTTCATTAAATCGATCTTCTTCTGATCGAATCACTTTGGCAATGTAATCTTTTTGTTTGAGAACTTCAGGGTAGTATGATTCCAATGTTTGACCAACGACTGGGGCCAATCGATATAAGAAGGCTTCGTTGATACCTAAGCGTTGGCCGTTAACAATTGCCCGACGAATTAATCTTCGGATAACATAGCCACGACCAACATTAGAAGGTAGGGCACCATCACCGATCGCTACCGTGATTGTCCGGGCATGATCCGCGATAATTCTAAAGGCAACGTCGTCATGTTTATTGTCACCATATGTCTTGTTGTCACTCAATCGTTCGGTTTCTTTGACCATCGGTAAAAACAAATCAGTTTCAAAATTGGTTCTGGCATGTTGGAAAATCGAAACCACCCGTTCAAGACCCATTCCAGTATCAATGTTTTTCCTTGGTAGCGGCTCGTAGGTATCTTGTGGGGTATGGTTAAATTGTGAGAAGACAATATTCCAAACTTCAAGCCAGCGATCATTTTCACCGCCAGGATAATTTTCCGGATCATCATCGGCAAGATTATCAAAATCTGCCCCCCGATCATAGAAAATTTCTGAATCCGGGCCTGAAGGGCCTTGACCAATATCCCAAAAGTTATCTTCGATTTCAATAATGTGATCGGGGGCAACCCCAACTTTTTCCCAAAACTTCTTGGCATCAGTATCCTTAGGGTAGACAGTCATGTAAAGCTTTTCCTTATCCCAACCAAACCATTTCGGCGAAGTCAGCAATTCAAAAGCCCACGTGATTGCTTCTTTCTTGAAGTAATCGCCAACTGAAAAGTTTCCAAGCATTTCAAATAACGTGTGATGCCGTGGCGTTTTCCCCACATTTTCAATATCATTCGTCCGAATACTCTTTTGAGAGCTCGTCATCCTCGGATTCTTTGGAACAACTGATCCATCAAAATATTTTTTCATCGTTGCCACTCCAGAGTTGATCCAAAGTAGGGTTGGATCATCCACTGGGATTAAAGAAGCGCTGGGCTCAATTGCGTGGCCCTTTTCTTGAAAAAAGTCTAAAAACATTTGGCGAATCTCGCCACTGCTCAAGTTCTTCATCATTCATTCTCCTCTGACAAAATTAAAACACCATTGCTAACAGAGACGCCAATTGACGCGGTACCACTCTGATTGCAACGATGTTTATCGTAACCACTTAATCTCTATAACGTAGAGTTGCGTTTTCATTTGAAAGTTAAGAGAGCACTGATTGGTTTAAATCGTTTTTTGCATCAACCAAAACGTTTCTAAAAGATAAATTCAATCAGCATATTCTTAAGACATTAAAAGTATACTTTTTTGTTAAATAGCTGTCAATCACTTATATCGAGATGAGCTATTCTTTCGTTGCTTTCGTTGGGCACGGGCTTCTTCACGCTTTTTAACCCGACGGTCCATCTCGTCTTTTCTGGCAATTGACATCTTAATTTGACGTTTATAACCAGGCTTGACCTTCTTCTTTTTCTTTTTAATCATGCCAATCATGGTTGGATCAAGCTTTTCGTGCTTCTTGCGATGAGTCTTTCGACGATGACGATCGTATGTATCGACAATCTCGTGATTACTCAGTGCTTTCGGCTTGAAATGAATCCCCATGTTCTCAAGTTCTTGAACGTCTTTTTCCTCATCTGGTGAATAGAGGGTAATCGACACTCCAGACATCCCATTCCGACCAGTTCGGCCAACTCGGTGAATGAAAAATTCAAGATCTTCGGTCGGGATATCATCGTTAATGACTTCAGAAACCCCTTCGATATCAATTCCTCGGGCCGCAAGATCGGTCGCAACAACGAATTGGAAGTCCAGGTTTTTAACCCGTCTCATAATTTGCTTTCGTTCGCGGGGTTTAACGCCGCCGTGAATCATCGCAACCTTCAGGCCCTGTTTCTTCAAATAATCTGTCAATTCTTCCACTCTTTTTCGCGTGTTGGCAAAAATCAAAACCAAATAAGGTTCACCAACTGTCAAGAGGCGGTAGATTAGCTGATTCTTATCATGACCTTTAGTTGAAATTAACCAGTTATCAATCGTGGGACTGATAATTGAGGAAACCGGAATTTCTTCAATGACTGGATTTTGCATATATTTGCGGAGAAAAACATTGATCTTTTGTGGAATGGTGGCCGAAAAGACCATCATTTGGACATGTTTACCGAAGCTGGCAGCGATACTATCCACAACGTCTAAGAATCCCATGTCAAGTGTCATATCGGCTTCATCAATGACCAGCTGGGAAGCTGTATGAACATCTAAACCACCGTTTTTGATCAGATCCCAAATTCGACCTGGCGTTCCAATGACGAGTTGTGGTTGTTCTCGCTTCAACTTGGTCTCCTGCCGCAACTTATCGGTACCACCAACATAGGCTCCGGTGGAAATCGGTTGATCGCTGTGTTTAGCAATTTGTTTAGCAGCATCAATAATTTGGTAGGCTAATTCTCGACTTGGGGTGGTAATAACCGCTTGAACTTCGTGAACGTCCGGATCAAGCTGATTAAAAATCGGCAGTAAAAAAGCGTGCGTCTTCCCACTACCAGTAGCGGATTGACCGACGACATCTCTACCTTGAATAATCTTTGGAATCAGTTTTTCCTGAACTGGTGTCGGCGTAAAAAAGCCAATATCCTTCAAGGCAGCCAATATATAGGGTTTTAAATTAAATTCTGAAAAATTGCTCATATACTCTCCTACTTCTTGTAGTTAGAAACGACCTCATTTAAATCTTTGACGAATCCATCAATGTGCTTTTCGTCTTCAACCACGGCTCCACTCGCAAGTGGATGACCACCGCCGCCATACTTTTTAGCAAGTTCATTGATCGAAGGGCCCTTCGAACGTAACCGAATCCGGAACCCGCCGTCTTTTTGCTGAACAAAGATTGCCCACGAAACCACATCTTTGATTTTCCCAGGCAGTGGCACGACAGCTGATGTGCTGTCATCGCCAAGTTTGAATGGCTCTAATACCTTATCTGAAAGGACCAGATAAGCTGCTCCACTATTGAGAATGGTTAAGTTGTCATAAACATAAGCAGACAATCGGGCCAACGGAATATCAATCTCATCTTCAATCTTATTGACCTCACTGGCCGAAAAATCATATTCAGTCAACTTAGACGCAACCGCTAAAGTGTGGGAAGAAGTTGATGGATACATAAACCGACCAGTATCACCCACAATCCCTGCGTATAATAATCGGGCACCTTTGGCAGGCATGGTCAACTCCGCACGATTAGCGGCAAAAAAATCGTAAATTAATTCAGAGGTACTAGAAGCTTCGGGCTCAACCCACATGATATCACCAAATGCATCATCGTTTGGATGGTGATCGATCTTAATCATCACCTTGCCTTTGTTGAACCGATCGTCGTCAACGCGTGGCTGATTAGCTGTATCAACGACGATTACCAATGCATCTTTGTACTGATCATCAGAAATCTCATCGGTTTTGCCAAGCCAAGCAAAGCCATCGTACTGCTTACCAGCGCAAAGAATCGTTTTATCTGGGAAAGATGCCTTGAGAATTTGAGCCAATCCCATTTGAGAGCCGATCGCATCAGGATCTGGTCGCTTGTGTCGATGAATGATGATGGTTTTATATTGCTTAATAGTTGTTAAAATTTGTTCTTTAATTGACATGTCATTACTCCAATTACTTTATTGTCGAACACTTAAGTATACACTAGAACCCCAATAATACAAACTAGGTCTTTTGAACATCGCCGTTGTGGAATAAGTCCAACGCAATATTTTCATACGTTAAATCGTCCAGGTTAGTGATCGTAATCCCTAGTAGCCGGACACCGGTAGAAATGTCAGGCATATCCGTCAACAAGTCACCTGCAAGGGCAAAGTAATCGGCTGGGTCATTTTTGATGTAGTCATCTAAAGTCACACGTTTGGTGAAGGTTGAAAAATCTTTGTAGCGGATCTTGAGGACCAACGTCTTACCATGTTTCTTTTTGTTGTCCATCGCTTGGACCACCATTTCAGCAATCCGTTGCAGTTGGGCATCCACTTCTGAACTGGTCCTGATTTCGGGTCCGAAAGTCCGCTCTTTGCCAATTGACTTTCGAATTCGTTGATACTCAACTGGACGCTCATCAACGCCCCGGGCGCGTTCATACAAAACATACCCAAACTTGCCAAAATGTTTAATCAAATCCATTTGTGACCACTGCAATAAATCAGCGCCGTTTGCAATCTGCAAGGCTTGCATTTTGGGAACTGTCTTCTTACCTACCCCGCGGAATTTCTCAATCGGTAACTTGGTCAGAAACTCAATGGCATCTTTTTGGGGGATCACGGTAATTCCAACCGGTTTTGCGTAATCGGAAGCTTCTTTCGCCAAAAATTTATTATACGATACCCCCACGGAGCAAGTCAGCTTTGTTTGTTGCCAGATTTCTGTTTGAATCATTCTGGCAACCTGAATTGGATCAGAAAGATGCCGCTTGTTGTGAGTAATGTCTAGATAAGCTTCATCAAGGGCAACTGACTCCACGGCATCGGTAAAATGATGAAAAATTTCATGAATTTGATCTGAAACTGACCGATACAGGCCAAAACCAGAAAATCGAAAAACAGCTTTCGGACAGAGCTCTAAAGCCTTCTGGGCACTCATCGCTGAATGCACGCCAAATCGTCGCGCATTGTAATTGGCAGTTGAAACAACCCCGCGGCCACCCGTCCTTCTTGGATCGCGGGCAACAATCAGCGGCTGGTTTTTTAAACTGGGATCTTCACGTTCTTCAATTGAGGCGTAGAAGGCATCCATATCAACATGAATGATTTTTCTGCCGTTAATAGTCATGATTATCAACCTCTAAATCAAACGTACGTTCTCTCTTACCGCAAAAAAATGGTTGGCCAAAACATCACGTTCCGGTACCAACCCAAGTAATTGAAGCTTACTTACTTTCTTTATTCTGATCAGCTGCAGAATCGCTTGCTTGGTCAGAAGCCGCAGACTTATCATCAGCTGCATCTGATGCAGGAGCCTCATCTGTTTTAGCAGAATTCGTCTTCGTATCAGTTGTAGCAGTAGCTGGGGCAATCCCCGGTTGCTTGATTTGAGCAACAGCGCTTAAATCAAAAACCAAGTAGATGCCATCACAGTCCAGGGTAACGGTCTTTTCGGCTTCGTTGATTTCATCAACAACACCGTGTAAACGGCCAATTGTAACCACTGAATCACCAGGTTTAATCTTCGACAATTGTTCCCGACGCTTTTGCTGCTGCTTTCGTTGAGGACGAATCATCAAGAAATACATCAATGCAAATAAGGCAACGATCATTAAGATCGAGAGATAACTACTAGAAGAACCATTCAATATTTTTCACCCACACTTTCATAAGAATACTTTACCAAATAAGTTGTCAACCGTCTAGGTCTAAAAGTTTTTTGCGTTAGGTTTATTATACCCATACTGCTCAAATACTTCTGCCCGCAGATCCAGCAAATTATCATCCATAATAGCCTGCTGAACCCGTTTCATCAAGTGAATTAAGTAATACAAATTATGATAACTGCAAAGACGCAGGCCAAATGTTTCGTCTGCTTTAATCAAATGACGAATATATGCCCGCGTATAGTTACGGCAGGTATAACAATCGCACTGATCATCCAAAGGAGTGAAATCTCTAGCGAACTTGGCATTTTTGACGACCAAGCGACCATGGGAAGTCATCACGGTCCCATTCCTGGCAATTCTGGTTGGCAACACACAGTCAAACATGTCAATTCCACGAATAACCCCATCAATCAAGGAATCCGTCACGCCGACCCCCATCAAATAACGAGGTTTATTTTCAGGTAACAATGGCGTTGTTGCTTCCAAAATCCGATTCATTTCCGTCTTGGATTCTCCAACCGACAAGCCCCCGATTGAATAACCTGGGAAATCTAAACTTACCAAATCCTTGGCAGATTGTTGTCTAAGATCCTCAAATCCAGCGCCTTGAACAATTCCAAAGAGTCCCTGTGTATCAGGATTACGGTGGGCTTTTAACCCCCGCTCAGCCCAACGACTCGTCCGTTCAACTGATTTTTTAACATAATCATAAGATTCAAAGAATGGCGGGCACTCATCTAGGCTCATCATAATATCTGGACCCAGATCATTCTCAATTTGAATAGCTTTTTCCGGTGAAAGAAACATCTTGGAACCATTTAACTCATTTTTGAATGTAACTCCTTGTTCCATGATATCCCGATTTTTGGCAAGCGAGAACACTTGAAAACCACCCGAATCAGTCAAAAGCCCTTTATGCCAATTCATAAACTTGTGTAGACCACCTGCTTCTTTAACAATGTCTTCACCAGGTCGTAACCACAAGTGATAAGTATTGGCCAAAACAATGGTTGCCCCCATTTTATCAAGCTCTTCAGGGGCCAATGTTTTAACCGTTGCCTGAGTTCCTACTGGCATAAAGATCGGGGTCCTAAACGTCCCGTTGGGCGTGGTGATTTCACCAAGCCGAGCACCAGTGTGTTTTTCCTTTTTAATCAAGCGATAAGTTATCGCTGGTTGCATGTAAAGTCCTCCTTGCAAGAGCTAATCAGCCGTTAATGAATGTACATTGCATCCCCAAAACTGAAGAAACGGTACTTTTCTTGGATGGCATGCTCATACGCATTTAAAATGTTTTTCCTGCCAGTAAATGACGCAACCAGCATAACAAGCGTTGATTTAGGCAAATGAAAATTGGTGATAAATGAGTCCACCACTTGCCATTGATAGCCAGGCTTGATGAAAATATCTGTCCACCCTGAATCCGGCCGAATTTCACCGTTGAACTTAGTCCCAACAGTCTCCAACGTCCGAATAGAAGTTGTCCCAGTCGCAACGATTTTGCCACCGTTATGACGCACATCATTCAAAGTATCAGCCGCTTCTTGAGATAAACGATAGAACTCGCTGTGCATCTTGTGATCTTCGATATTTTCCTCATCAACAGGCCGAAATGTTCCTAGTCCCACGTGAAGGGTTAAATATACCAGATGAACACCCTTGTCAGCAACCTTCTGGAGTAATTCCTTTGTCCAGTGCAAGCCAGCTGTCGGAGCGGCCGCAGAGCCCATTTCCTTGGCGTAAACTGTTTGGTAGCGATTTGGATCATCCAGCTTCTCTTTAATGTATGGTGGCAATGGGGTCTCACCTAATTTTTCGAGAATTTCAATGAAAATGCCCTCGTACTTGAATTCAATTTCTCGCCCACCATGATCCAATTCTTTGGTTACAACAGCCTTTAACTGGCCTTCCCCAAAGTCGATCACAGTTCCAACCTTAGCCCGCTTAGCAGGTTTCATTAACGTTTCCCAACGGTCTCCCTCAATGTTATGCAGCAAAAGGACTTCCATATTAGCCCCAGTATCTGCTTTGACACCGTAGATTCGCGCAGGCATCACCTTGGAATCGTTCATCACTAACGCATCGCCAGGATTTAAGTAATCAATAATGTTGTAGAAATGCCGGTCCTGCATCTCACCAGTGTCTTTATTCAAAACCAGTAATCGAGACTCATCGCGATCTTTAATCGGTGTTTGCGCAATCAATTCATGAGGTAGATCATAATCAAAGTCTTCAAGTGTGTAATTTGTTTTCATAATTAGTTCCCTTCGTGCTTATTCGGCATTGGGTAATTCAAATGATCGTAACCTTTTGGTGTAACCATTCTTCCCCTGGCAGTCCGTTTAATCAATCCAATTTGAAGAAGATATGGTTCATACATTTCTGCAATCGTATCGGTTTCTTCGCCGATATTTGCCGCCAATGTATTCAAACCAACCGGTCCGCCATCATAATATTGAATCATCGTTTTCAATAGCTTAATATCTGTGTCATCCAAGCCCAAATCATCAACTTTAAGCTTGTCGAGCGCATAACGGACAATCTCCAAGTCAATGTGATCTCGATCAGAAACTTGAGCGAAATCCCGGACCCGTTTTAGGAGTCGGTTTGCAACTCGAGGAGTCCCTCGGGATCTTAATGCAATTTCATGGGCACCGGACTCGAGGATTGGAATCTGGAAAATGTCAGCCGTTCGTTTAACAATATCTTCAAGATCAGCAACCCGGTAATAGTTCATGTGCTCAACAATACCAAACCGATCTCGAAGTGGTGCAGCCAGCATGCCTGCCTGTGTCGTTGCTCCAATGAGCGTAAATGGCGGCAATGGGAAATGAATTGGATGGGCCCCCGATCCCTGACCAACGATAATGTCAACGTAAAAATCTTCCATTGCAGAATAGAGCATTTCCTCAACAACTTTTGGCAACCGATGGATCTCATCGATAAACAAGACATCCCCCGGTTGCAGCTCATTTAACAAAGAAAGCAAATCACCGGGCTTATCAATAGCAGGCCCGCTAGTGGTTCGGATACTGACACCCATTTCATTAGCAATCACCATGGCCAGAGTTGTTTTACCTAATCCTGGTGGTCCATACAACAAAACGTGGTCAAGAGATTCTTCCCGTTGTTTGGCGGCTTTAATATACACACCCAATTTATTTTTAACGTCGTCTTGACCAATAT
This sequence comes from Lentilactobacillus dabitei, assembly GCF_019061365.1. Taxonomy (GTDB): domain Bacteria; phylum Bacillota; class Bacilli; order Lactobacillales; family Lactobacillaceae; genus Lentilactobacillus; species Lentilactobacillus dabitei. Next base: position 14,529 of record NZ_JAHPPD010000020.1, on the reverse strand, counting down.
ATTCGCTTAACGTTTGTGGTCGCAGTGACTTTTCGATGCTGCTCTCTTCAGAATCAACATTATCGGGAGAAATAAGTCGATCATCTTTTGGCTCGGTCAAATTATCATCCTCCCTTTTAATGCATCAGTAATTTAAGGCCCATGCTCAAATATTCGTCAGTCGACAGACCCGTTTTGGCTGCAAGGTCATTTTCAATTCCGTCAACCTGTTTAGCGCCATATCCCAGTGCTTGAAGGGCAGATAAGGCATCTGTCAATTCTTGGGATTGCGGAGCGGCACTCGACTTTTCCTGAGGGATCATCCCATCAGTTGCGATATCGTTTAACTTATCCTGCAGATCTAAAATAATCTGTTGAGCAGTCTTCTTACCCACACCAGGGAACTTCGTCAGAAACTTGACATCTTTGCTTTTAACTGCAGCAACCAACCCATCACGGTCATTACCAGCAAGAATTGCTAAGGCACTCTTGGGTCCAATTCCGGAAACGGCAATCAACTTTTCAAACAATTGCTTATCTTCAATATCATGAAACCCATATAAGAGAATAGCTGAATCACTTACTGACTGATAAACATAAACCCGAACAGCCGTTTTGCTATCGACTTTAAATTGAAACGGGTCAGCTGCATACACTAAATACCCAACCCCGCCAACAAGCAATACAATGTGAGTTGGCTTAATATCCACAACGTAACCATCAAAAAACTCGAACATGAGAAACTCCTCTTCAAAAAACGTATGTTTGCTTGTTAAATTGTATCACAATTGACAGATCACCACGACAACAAAACTTAGAGAATCTCTTGGTCAGTGTGGTGTGGGTCTTGAATTCGTTTGAACATTTTTTCAATATCTTCATTGGTAAATTTAACGAGTACTGGGCGGCCATGAGGACAGTTATATGGGTTTTCACACTCTGGCAAACGTTGGAGAAGGGCAACGGCTTGCCGCTCATCCAAATGGTGATTAGCCTTGATTGCCCGCTTACAGCTCATCATGATAGCTGTTTTTTCTCGAAATGCAGCCACTGAAATTTTATGATCCGATAAAATCCAGTCAATCATTTCTTTGATTGTATCCTCTTCTTGACCAGCCTTAAACCACATCGGATGTTCACGGACAATGAAACTATTTTGACCAAACTGTTCCAAATGGATCCCAAGCGTCCTCAGCAAATCTAAGTGTTCATTTATCAACAGAAAGTCAGATGTTGAGTAGTCAAGAACAATTGGCACCAACAAGTTTTGCTGATCGTCAGAAACTTCCCCAATTGCCTTTCGATAATGCTCATAGTTAATCCGCTCCTGAGCAGCATGTTGATCCACTAAATACATACTATCCGGGGACTCAGCAACCAAATAGGTTCCATGAATTTGACCAATGTATTGCAGGCTTGGAAAACCAGATTCAGAGACCAGTTCTGACTGTTCAGGTTCCTTTTGCCGATTCAGCGTACTAACAGGCGGTACAGGTGGATCCCCAGCATCTTCAAAAATTGGAACAGCACTTGGTTCTGCCTGCATTAATTCATCAAATTGAGCAACGGCTGGACTATTTAAATCAGCCTTTGTCTTAACAACCACTGGCGTGACGTCAGGCTGATCCGCCGTCACCATGGGGGCAGGATCAGCTTCGAATAAAGGTTGATTGGTCTGCTCTTGATCCGCTGTTGAAACATCAAACTGTCTTGGCATAACGTTAAACGGCTTCTTAAAATCCCGAGTCGCGTCAGGAATCAATTGCTTGTCTGAAAGCATCTGCATGATTGCCCCGACAATTAATTTGCCGATTTCAGGTTCATCGCTAATGCGGACTTCTTGTTTGGTTGGGTGAACATTGACATCAATCAAAGCAGGATCGATATCAACTTTAACCACGGCAATTGGGAACCTGCCGATCATCAATTTTGACCCATAACCTTCAATAACCGCTTTAGTGAGTGGATAATTACGAATAAACCGCCCATTCAAAATCAATGAAATATAATTGCGGCTCGACCGGGTTAATTCTGGCAGACTCACAAAACCAGCTACCTTAATATCCATGCCTTCCGCAGAAATCGGGGCCAACTTGGCAACGGTTTTGACACCATAAATTGCGCCGAGAACCTGTCTCAAGTCGCCCCTTCCAGACGTCCGCAAAAGTTCACGGCCATTACTAATAAATGAAAAGGCAACTTCAGGATGACTCAGTGCCAAGCGGTTTACGATGTCTGAAATTTTTGCCAGTTCAGTGTTGGGAGAACTCAAGTATTTTAACCGTGCAGGGGTATTATAAAATAACGATCGGACTTCAACCGTGGTTCCCTTACGAGATTCAGCGGCTTTTTGCTCAACGAGCTTGCCGCCTTTATATTCAATTTGCGTCCCAATTGAACCAGTGGACGTCTTCATCAACACATTTGATACGGAACTGATACTAGGGAGAGCTTCACCACGAAAGCCTAATGTCCGCACCCGAAAGAGATCCCGCTGCTCGGTGATTTTACTGGTCGCATGCCGTAAAAAGGCGGTCTTGACTTGGGAACTGTCAATTCCATTGCCGTCGTCAACGACTTTGATCAACTTTAAGCCGGAATTTTCAACGGTAATATCAATCTCAGTACTTTTGGCATCTATTGAATTTTCAACTAATTCTTTCACCACTGATGCTGGCCGCTCGACAACTTCGCCAGCTGCGATTTGGTCTGCTAAAATCGATGGTAATTCATGAATCTTATTCAAAGAGATCACCTTACTCCCTGTTTATCTTCTGTTGCCATTTATAGACTTGATTCATAATCTGCATCGGCGTTTTCGACATCAAATCAAGCTGCTTAATCTCAGAAACCACTTCAGCTTGGTTGTCATCAACCGTTTCAAGTGGAAACAGTGAGATTTGCTCTTCAGTGTCCGATTTAGGTTGGTGGGTTGGTTTTGGCTGCCTTCCTTTTCGCTTTTGATCGGCTTCCGCCTGCTGCTCTAATTTAGTAAGTATATCATTTGCCCGGCTCAATAGGTTGTTTGGTAACCCAGCCAATTTAGCGACGTGAATTCCGTAAGATTTATCCGCTGGACCTGGTTGAATTTTGTGAAGGAAAACTAATTCACCATTTGACTCGGTGGCACCAACGTGAACGTTTTGTAACTGCTTCAAACTTTCGTCCAGAGTTGTCAACTCATGATAATGGGTGGAGAATAGCGTTTTAGCACCAATATTGTTATGCACATACTCAATAATCGCTTGAGCCAATGCCATTCCATCGTAAGTCGCAGTCCCCCGACCAATTTCATCAAATAAGATCAAACTGTTGGGCGTTGCATTCTCGATGGCATCATTGGCTTCTTTCATTTCGACCATGAACGTACTTTTTCCAGAAATCAGATCGTCAGCAGCGCCAATTCGGGTAAAAATTTTATCAAAAACGGGCATCACTGCCTTCTTAGCAGGTACAAAACAACCAATTTGATTCATGATAACTGCTAATGCCATTTGCCGCATATAGGTGCTCTTACCAGACATATTGGGCCCGGTGATTAAAAGAACGCTCGTGTGGTCATCCATGGTAACGTCATTGGGAACATACTGCTGATGACCTAATACTTTTTCGACAACCGGATGGCGACCGTCTTTGATTGACACTTCATGTTTAGCTGTCAAGGTTGGTCGAATAAACCGATATTCCTCACTAACGGCTGCAAAACTTTGTAAGACATCCACGGAAGCAATCGAATCTGCCAAATCTTGAATTCGCTTAATCGATTTTTTGATGTCTTCACGAATTTTAACAAATAATTTGTATTCCAGAGTCTTGCTCTGTTCTTCAGCTTCCAAGATCAGGGCTTCTTTTTCTTTTAATTCTGGGGTTGAAAATCTTTCTGCGTTCGCCAAAGTTTGTTTGCGTTGGTAACGATCTGCGGGTATTTTGCTCAAATTGACCTTGGTGACTTCAATATAATATCCAAAAACGTGATTAAAGCCGACTTTCAAATTATTAATACCCGTTATTTTGCGTTCCTTAGCCTCAAGTTCAGCTAACCACTTTTGACCATTGTTAGTGGCATCACGATACTTGTCCAGTTGATCATCAAAGCCATCCTTAATAACCCCACCATCCGTAACGGAAATCGGGGGTTCTTCAACAATCGCCGACTCAATTTCGCCAACAACATCATCTAGTGGAACGAGTTTTTCAAGCATGTCTTGAAAACTTTTGTCTGCAATTTGTTCCAAAATGTACTTAATCTTTGGCACCTGTTGCAAAGAAGCTTTCAACTGAATCAAGTCACGGCCGTTAACACTGCCAAAGGCGATTCTGCCTGCCAAACGCTCCAAATCGTACACCTTCACGAGTTCGTCTTGGAGCTGGTTTCGCTCATAATAATGATCAAGCAGGACCGCAACCGCATCGTGGCGCTCATTAATCTTATTAGCATTGACAAGTGGTCGTTCAATCCATTGTTTTAATTTTCGCCCACCCATTGCAGTCTTGGTTTGGTCCAATAACCAAAGCAACGTTCCGGCTTTTTTGCCGGTTCGAATATTTTTGATCAATTCAAGATTATATTGCGAATTGTGATCCATCTCCAGGAAGTCGGACGGTTCGTACACGACAGCCCGCTTAAGATGGCTCAGGCTGCGTTTTTGAGTGGCTTGGATATAATCCAGCAACATCTTTAAAACACGCCTCATGAGTGGATTATCAACGTCCTGGCTAAGGTAGCTGACCGAAGAATTGACTGGCACTTCCGCTTGGGTCGATCGGAGAATGCCTATTTTTTTAATCGTCTCCTGAATCGTTGTTGGCAGGTCTGGATCAATGACTGTTTCTTTAGTTTGTAGTGAAACTAATTCGTTCACCAACTCGGCCTGAGTTGTCAATTCGGCTACTTTTAATTCGCCAGTCGACAAATCAACATATGAAAAAGCAAATTGTTGGCCTGACTTGTCCGCAACCACGGCCGTTAAATAATTATTCGTCTTGGCATTTTCACTGCCAACGTCCACTTGGGTTCCTGGTGTTACCAACTGGATGACTTCGCGTTTAACCATCCCTTTGGTTAACCGAGGATCTTCCATCTGCTCACAAATCGCAACTTTGTACCCCTGGTCCACCAAAATATCAATGTAATTTTTGACGGCTTTATGGGGCACCCCACACATTGGAATCGGGTGCTCAGCATTCCGACTACGGTTAGTTAAGGTTAATTCCAAAAGTTGTGAACCTTTGATTGCATCCTCATTGAACATCTCATAAAAATCACCGAGACGGTAAAATAAAAATGCATCCGGATATTGGTCCTTAATCTTTTGATACTGTACCATCATTGGTGTTTGTGCTTGCTTTGCCACCTATAAGTCCCCTTAAATCAAATTCGTTTTTCCCAGTATGTTTAACTTAGTGATTAATTAATTTGGTCGTCTGTTAACATCACAGTTTTAATTTGTGTTGTATGGCCAGTCTTATCGTCAATGTCGATGTAACAGCCGGAAATAATTCCCCGGCCAGTTTCTAAGACTTCAAATCGGGCAGGCCGTTGGTTCAAAAATCGGTTGATCACACTTTCTGGCTTCATGCCCAGCATCCCATCTGCCGGACCAGTCATTCCGGCATCGGTCAAAAAGCCGGTCTTTTCGGGTAAAATTTGGGCATCGTTCGTTTGCACATGAGTGTGCGTGCCGACGATCGCGGAAATCCGGCCGTCGAGATAACGGGCAATGGCTAATTTTTCACTGGTTGCTTCTGCGTGAAAGTCCATAAAAATACAGTGAGTGGTTTTGCGGATTTCAGTCACTAATTCATCCGCCAGCGCGAACGGATCATCCAGATTATCCATGAAAACCCGTCCTTGAAAATTAAGCACTGCCAGTTGATGACCGTTGACGTTGACCATTGTATACCCTTTTCCCGGTGTCGTCCGTTTCGGGAAATTGTATGGGCGAATCAGGCGTTTGCTGTCATCGATAAAGTCCAATATTTCATTATTGCTCCACGCATGATTCCCTAACGTAACAACATCAACGCCCGCACCCATCATCTTTTTGTAGATACTTTGAGTAATTCCTCGGCCCATGGGCGTTGCATTTTCACCGTTCACAACTGTTACCTGTGGTCGAAGCTCCTGTTTAAGCTTGGGTAGATATGTTTCAATCATATGAACGCCCATATTTCCAACAACGTCACCAATAAAAAGAACTCGCATTAACTTTTTCCTCAATACTTTCTAGTTTGTTTGAAATAAGTTTAACATTTATAAAAGAAAAAAGACCAGAGTCCCTGATCTTTTATCTTGCATATTCGACTGAACGAACTTCCCGAATCACAGTAACCTTAATGTGACCAGGATACTTCATTTTAGTTTCAATCTTTTGTTTAATCTTACGGGCAAGCACAATTGCTTGAGTATCCGTAATGTCTTCAGGCTTTGCAATCACCCTGATCTCTCGACCAGCTTGGATTGCATAGCTCTTTTGTACCTCGTCAAAGCTGTCGGTAATTTTTTCAAGGCTATCAAGTCGATGAACGAAGCTTTCAAGTGAATCACTGTGAGCCCCTGGCCGCGAAATAGCAATCTTCCCTGCCACCGCAACCAATTCAGCAATGATTGATTCGGGTTTATGATCTTCGTCATAACCCTTAATTGCATCAATCACAACTGGACTTTCGTGATACTTCTTGGCTAAGTCAACCCCAACTTGAACGTGTGAGCCTTCAACCCCATTATTAGCAGCTTTGCCGATATCGTGTAATAATCCTGCGCGTTTAGCTAAAGTAACATCCTCACCTAATTCTGATGCAAACGCACCAGTCAACTTTGCAACCTCAATTGAATGACCAAGTAAATTCTGACCATGGAAAATCTTAAAGTTCATCTGACCGACTAATTTGATCATCTCTGGACTCATTGAATGAATTCCCAAATCAAACAGGGTTTCTTCACCAATATCTTGAATCCGCTCATCAAGTTCTTTGCGGCTCTTTTCAACCATCTCTTCAATCCGAGCTGGATGAATCCGGCCGTCCTTAATAAGCTTCTCCAAAGTCATCTTGGCAACTTCCCGCCGTATTGGATCAAATCCACTCAATACCACAGCTTGTGGTGTATCATCAATGATTAAATCAATTCCAGTCAGGGTCTCGAAGGTCCGGATATTTCGACCTTCTCGACCAATGATTCTTCCCTTCATATCTTCATTTGGAAGGCTCACAACGGAAACCGTGGTTTCGGAAACCACATCCGCTGAACTTTGTTGAATTGCTTCAATGATCAGATCCTTAGCATTTTCATCAGCTTCAGATTGAGCCTGGTAATAACTTTCCTTTACCATCCGGGCTTTCTCATCGGCCAACTGTTCACTAGTCTCTTGAATGATCAGATTACGGGCCTCTTCTTGAGTAAAGGCCGCAACTTTCTCAACTTCAGCCTGACGTTTTTGAATAAGTGAGTTTGCTTCTTCTTGTTGTGTAGTTAAGTTTTGTTGTTCACGATTAATCTTTTGCTCTTTTCGGTTAAGGGTGCTCTCTCTACGCTCAAAAGCACTATCTTTCCGGTCAAGAGCCTCTTCTCGCTGCAACAAACGATCCTCTTGTTTTTGAATCTCCGCTCGTCGATTCTTTAGTTCTTTTTCAACTGAAGAACGATAGCGATGGTTCTTTTCCTGAGCTGACAAAGTTGCTTCTTTAACAACTGTTTCCGCCTTTTTCTTGGCTTCAACTAGAATGTTCTTTGCAGAACCATTTGCCGCATCAAGATCTTTTTCCTGGATCTTCTTTTGTGTAGACTTGCCGATAACAAAACTAATAATACCAACAAAACCAACAACAATAATAGCGATGATTGCGAGGATTATTCCAGCCATACTCATGGCTTCACCTCCAAATCATCATAAAATGATTATTTTCTAAACCAATTATAAGATGTTATTTGATTATTGACACAACTATCATTTTAATGTTTGTTGGCACTGGTGTCAATCATCTTATGCGGTAACGGCAATTAGTTGCATGCAACAAGTTGTTCTTAATATCAAAAAGTTGCTTTACGGTATCATACAAGTCACCGTCACCATTATGTTTACAAAAAAAGCCCTCATCGCTGAAGGCCTTCTCTGCTGTAAATAGATGTTGCACTACTTACCAATATTTAAATCAATATTTTCAGTTGCTTCGTTTTTGCTATCAGATTTTTTAGAAGCCTTCGTAGCTTTCTTGTCATCTGATTTTGAAGACGACTTTGGCTTTTCGTCAGGGGCCGTATCGTCAGGAATTCCATACGCATCCCGAACTTTTTTCTCAACCTCTTTAAACATATCTTGATGTTCCTCAAGGTATGATTTAGCGTTCTCGCGACCTTGACCAATCCGTTCTTCACCGTATGAATACCAAGAACCGGACTTATCGATAATATCTTTATCCACAGCCATATCGACCAATTCGCCAGATTGAGAAATTCCTTTCCCATACATAATATCCACTTCGGCACGTTTGAATGGTGGCGCAACCTTATTCTTCACCACTTTAATTCGAACTCGGTTACCAATGATATTAGTGCCGTCCTTAATCTGTTCAGCACGACGAATTTCAAGTCGAATGGTTGCGTAGAATTTCAATGCACGGCCACCAGGAGTGGTTTCTGGATTACCAAACATAACCCCAACTTTTTCACGAATCTGATTAATAAAGATCGCAATTGTTTTCGTCTTGCTAATCGTTCCGGATAATTTTCGTAGGGCTTGTGACATCAATCGGGCTTGAAGACCAACGTGGGCATCCCCCATTTCGCCTTCGATTTCGGCCCGAGGTACCAAAGCGGCAACTGAATCGATGACAACAATATCAACTGCGCCACTCGTCACCAAAGCATCAGTGATTTGCAGTCCCTGTTCACCGGTATCAGGTTGCGACAGTAACAAATCATCGATGTTAACCCCTAAATGGGTCGCGTAAACTGGATCCAGCGCGTTTTCAGCATCGATATACGCAGCTGTCCCACCACGTTTTTGGACTTCAGCTACGGCATGAAGAGCAACCGTTGTTTTCCCAGAACTTTCTGGTCCATATACTTCAACGATTCTTCCACGAGGATAACCACCAACTCCGAGCGCCTCATCGAGTGCAAGTGAACCGGATGGAACCGTCGAAATCTGCGTATCGGCTTTGTCGCCCATCCTCATGATGGATCCCTTACCGAATTCTTTTTCAATATTCTTTAAGGCTTTATCTAAAGCTACTTTTCTTTGGTCAGCCATTGAATTCCTCCCATTTCCTTACCGGAAAAGTTTACCAACTAACTATACTAATGATTTTCGAAAAAAGCAATAAAAAAGGGAACAAAAGTTCGATTAATTATGAATTGCATCAAGCGCCATTTGTAGCCCAGCATCAACCGATGCCTTTCTAATGGCGTTTCGTTCGCCGGAGAAATGAAATTCTTTGGCAAAAGTCTGCTGGGTGCCATATGCAACCCCTATCCAAACGGTACCAGCTGGATTACTTTCAAGCTCATCCGGACCCGCTACGCCAGTGAATGATACACCTAAATCTTTTTTCATAATTGAACGAGCCTGATTGGCCATCCAAATTGCGGTTGGCTCACTCACAACGCCGTTCTCCTCAATCACTTCGCTGGGAATGTTCAATAATTGCTCTTTAACTTCATTGGAGTATGTGACAAACCCTCCTTCAAATATTTCAGAAACACCAGCAACGTTCCCAAGAGTGCTCTGAAATTGTCCGGCAGTCAGACTCTCTGCTGCAGTAATCGTGATATGTCGTTTGATTAATTCATTAACCAACTTCTGTTCAAGTGTCATCTCTATTGCCCCTTTCATTTATTAAATACGTAAAATACGTGCCAAAAATTTAAATTCAATGAAAAATAACAAACGAGGACAAGGTTATGGCAAAATAGCTTGCCCAACCACTGACCTCGTTTTGATTTCAGATAAAACTATTAAAATGAATCTGCAAATACAGATCGATTCTGAACGAAATAATCAATGCCAGAATAGATCGTGAAGAATAAGCAAGTGTACAGCATAATCTGATCTAATGGGAAATTAATGGCCGCAAAGAGAACGTTATTCAAGAAGAGCAGAATAATGGCCAGCATCTGAGTCGTTGTCTTAATCTTTCCGGGCCAAGCAGCAGCAATAACTGCGCCATTATTTTCAACAATAATCAATCTTAGTCCAGTAACGGCCAATTCCCGACAGACGATGATGGCAATCACCCATGCTGGAACTTCCCCAATCTCGACAAGGAAAATAAAGGCAGTCATGACAAGCATTTTATCAGCTAAAGGATCCGCGAATTTCCCAAAGTTGGTGACTAAATGCCTTCTGCGAGCAATTTGCCCATCCAAAAAGTCAGTGAGAGAAGCCACAATAAAGATAATAGTGGCAACCCAGCGGGCATTCCCAATAACCGTCCCGGCAATCGTGACACTACCCGAAAAAATGGGTACGGCAAGTATTAGAATGAAAAACGGAATCAAGATAATTCTAAAGATCGTTAATTTATTTGGTAAATTCATGTTTTCCTCCACCAGCCAGTCTCATTAATAACCGTTTGTTGTTCCAGACGTGTTGGTATTTCCAGTTGTACCAGTATTCCCGGTAGTCGTGCTAGCAGATCCGGTAGTTGTCCCGTTCGTTGTTCCAGTTGTTGTACCTGTTGAACCGGTCGTCGTGGTTGCTGAACTATTCGTCGCTGCAGAACTGCTGCTTGATGATTGGGCAGCGGTCGACTTACCAAATTGTAATGTAATAACTCTAACTTGGCTGGATCCATTATCAACTGGATCTGCTACCTTAAGCTTTTTGCCGCCGACGTAAATTGAAGTCTGGGCAGCGTTACCAGCATTAACAGTAACAGTACTGGTCCCACTTGGGATGGCAACCGTATGTGACTTTCCACCAGTTAAAGCAGCTTGCCACAGAGTTGTGCCATCTGCCGAAACTGCAGTCCATGCGCTGGTTGCAGCAGAAGCAGTCATAATCCGAAGGGCAGTCTTACCCTTCACACCGCTTACTCGATAGGTCACATCACTACCGGAGGCTGTCACTTTCTTAAAAGTAATTGCTTTTTTCTTAGGAGTCTTGGCTTTAGCTTTACTCTTTGTTGAACTGCTTGATTTAGCTTTGTTATTTTTGTTACCAGAAACGGAAACTTTGGAAGTCTCAATTTGAGTTTTGGACGTGTCCCGGGTACTCTTTGCCGCAGCAACCCAAATCGCAACCAAAATAATCAAAACGATAACAGATACTGACGCAATCGGAATATACCTCCGCAGCTTTTCGTTTCGCTGGTCCACTTTTCGTTGTGCCGATCGAGTTTCTGGATTATCATCATTTACCCGGTCAACATATTCCGGATCTTCAGTATCGGGAAGCTTTTCTTCATATTGACTCAGCAACTCAGTTCCATCCAAACCAACAGAATCAGCATACTGCTTCACAAACGCCCGAACATAGAATTCTCCAGGAAGGTCATCAAAATTATTATCTTCAATCGCAATTAAATAACGCTTCTGGATCTTGGTGTTTTTTTGCAGGTCATCAAGGGTATAACCCTTTGCCACTCTGGCATCATGCAGTTTTTTCCCAATTGTTAAACTATCTTTTTCGTCACTCATACGTATTCTCCATTACAATTAATTATTCACTTAATTCAGTATATCATACGACATTTTTATTAGTTATTGATGATCATTATTAGTATTAATAACGACTTCTTGCATCGTTGCTTGATCCAAAAATGCATTGGTAATTTCCGCCACATCTTGCAAGGTTAAATCTTTTAAAATCTCAACCTCATCATATATTGTAACAGGTTCCCCAATGAAGCCGTCAAACTGACCACTGATCGCCTCTTCAGAATCCATCATTTCAATATAATTTCCAAGTTGTTCGTTCTTTTGTAGTTGAAATTCTTGGGTCTTTGATAAAATTGTTGATGGAATTTCATGAATGATTGTTCGAATTCTATTGATAAACGCTACCGTTTGATTCGTGTCACAACCAAGAATCGCAAAATGAAATCCACGTTCGTTTTCAAACTCCCATGAAAACGAATCATCAATTATTCCATCATGGTATAGTTTATCATACTCCCCAGCGTTTTCGCCGAAAAACAGGTCAAACGTGATCGAAACACCAATTTCATACCTTAAACCAGCCCGACCGCTCGGAACAGGATCGTTTCCGCGAAGACCGACCGTTGCCTTCGAACGAGCAACATTCATGTCAACATGGTGAACTTTCTCTGGCTTATTTTCAGAAAAATCAATTAATCTTTCAAGTGTTTGCGGTTTCTGCTTCGGCTTAGTTTGTTGGTTGGCTTCAATCCAGGCCAACGTTTCTTCTGGATCAACTTTTCCTGTAATGAATAGTGACATATTATCAGGCCGATAGAATGACTGGTAGGCAAGCTGAACATCAGCGAGCTGTATCTGATCAACTGTTTGAACCGTCCCGGCAATATCCATTGCCAACGTAGAATCGGGATAAAGTTCGCTAATTGTGGTGAAATATGCCTGATTGTCCGGATCATTTTGGTACATATTAATTTCTTGATCAATGATGCCCTTTTCTCGCTGAACCTTTTCAGCTGTGAAATAGGGCTCTTGAACGAAATTTAACAAGATATTGAGATTATCTTGAACTGATTCAGTCGTTGAAAACAAAAAATTAGTCTTCGTAAAACTCGTATAAGCATTAGATCGGGCACCGGTTTGATTAAAGAGTTCAAAAACATCATAATCTTTTTTATCGAACATCTTATGTTCAAGAAAGTGCGCAATCCCGGCGGGTTGAACCACCTGCTCACCATTTACACGGAAAGACCGGTCGATTGATCCATAATTGACACCTAGAATTGCCGTCGTCTTATTAAAACCGGGCTTGGGCTGGATGTAAACCATCATTCCATTGGCCAATCGACTCACAAATAATTTTTCATGATAGGTTGGATAATCAATTGACTCCATTGGTTCCCTCCTCACTATTTAATGTAAAGACTGCTCGTAATTGAAGCTGCTTGGCAACCGCAGAAATGGCGGTGCGAGTAACTGAATTAACTTGAGATTCCCATTCCGTGTCAGCAATTGAAAATCCCATAATTTGTTGAAGGTACTGCTTATCAATTAAAGCAGCTAAATGATCACCTTCTGAGCGATGTTGATTAATCAGTGCTTGTTTAATGCCAGCCAGAAGTTGGTCGTCGTAATCACCAGCGATGATTTTATTCAGCTGTTGCGGAACCATTTGTGAAACTTGCTTTTCGTTTTTTTGGTCGATCCCGGCTTGAACCGTCACCATCCCAAAGAGCGAGTTGTAATTGCTATGAATGTCATACGCTAAACTCTTTTTCTCGCGAACATTTGTAAATAGCAACGATTGTGAAGAGCCGCCAAATAATTGATTGAAAATCATTGCAGAAAAATAATCCTGATCTCCAAAATAAATCGGCAATTGATACCCCATACTCAAGATGCTTTGAGATCCAACCAGGATTTGTTCACCGGTTGCAACTTGACTAACCGGAGCTGGAATTACTCTTAACTCATATTTGGCCGTTTGCCGATCGCCGAAGCTCCGGAATCGACTCAATTCGGTTTGAATCTTGTCGGTGGCCACGTCGCCCCCGACCAATATTGTAATTTCGGCCGTTTTGAGAATAGTCAAATAATATGTGTAGAGTTGCTTTGGCGTAATCTGTTTAAATGAAGCCACATCTCCCAGTAAGAACGCCCCGTGATCTGGATCATTTGGATAATACAACTGTTGTAATTGAAGTGTGGCATAATATTCCTTGTTGTCTACAATCGAATCCAAATAGTTGATCATATTGGTTTGATGAATCTTGAAGTATGCAGCGTCAAATTGGCCCTCGTTCACCAGTGGATTTTCAATCATTTCTTTCAGAAAAGAAAACACTTGGGTGGTTAAATCCCGATCCCCAGGTAAAAAACGATCATTAGGATAGGTCATCTTCATTTGGAGAGTATGTTGATTACCATAGCGAAGGACAGAAACGCCGTAACTGGCCCCAAACATCTCAGATAACTTCCGGGAAACCAGCATCTCACTGTTATATTTGGCGGAAGCATTCTCTAATAGTTCCGCCAATAAAGCAAGTTTGGCAAAATTTCGATGATTGGTCGGAAATGTAAAATTAATCACAACTTTGGTATTTTTAAATTTTTTCGTAGGAACAACCTGAAGTTGCACCCCATTGGCAATCTGATAAGCCACTTAACTTCCTCCTCAATTATTCACAGATTTTATACTAAGATAAATCAATGGAATTCTCAACATAATTCGGGAAATGTAAGAAAAAATAAAGAGAGTGACAATCCATATCCGATCGCTTACACAGTTCATCAACAATTGGGGAATAATAAGTCCGCTCACGTCGGTTAAAGGTAGGCTAGAACCAATTATCCTTTCCTGGTTATGATGTGAAGTAAGCACTAAATAACTGGACGTATTCAAAAAGGCATTCGAGCATGTTATTCTTCAGATAACACAATCGAATGCCTTTTTA
>NZ_JAHPPD010000002.1 GCF_019061365.1 Lentilactobacillus dabitei | reverse complement strand
GTTGAATACCGGATTCACAACGACCAGTTATGTGCCTAAAAATTATTAAATATTATCTCCAACTATTGGGGTTCACTTCAATTTGGAATAATTGGTTCTTTTCGTTAAATGGCAGGGATCAGCCGTTTGGCGCAGCTTTTATCCGAGTAACTAGGGTGATCTAAGTGAATGATCATCGATTAAAATTAATAGATGTCCCGACGTTAAATCGCCTTTCGTCCCAATCTCAAGATCAGTTTTTTGATTCAGTTGTGTTCATTTCTCGGCGCAAGGCTTCAATCGGAATTTGTCCGGGGGCTGAGGCTTGGCCAACTGTGGCAAATGATAGGACCGAACCAGTTTGGCGGCCGGATATTCGGGTAATCTTGCCCAACTCACCCATTGACATGGTAATGATTGGGATCTTAAGGCGTTCTGAAGCCGTTCGGGTTGCTTTTAATAACGTTGTAACATCTTCAGGCTTTTGCGGCATCACAGCAATTTTACCGATATCTGCGTGCTGGTCCTGCATTTGCGTGAGTCGGTCAACCAGTTCTGCTTCCGTGGGAGTGGCGGTAAAATCATGATTGCTTAAAATCACCGCGATATGGTGGTCGTGGGCGGACTGAATGAGGGCAGCCACGCGATTGGAATCGCGATTCAATTCAATATCCAACATGTCGGTCAACTGATTTTGAATCAGCCAATCATATAATTGAAAGTAGGCCTCATCACTAATAGGCTGGTTGCCGCCTTCATGAGTTGTCCGAAAAGTTGTCAGTAAGAGGATTTTTCCTAATAGCTTTCTGAGTTTAAGGGCAGTTGTTTTAGTGAGAGAATGATCAATCAGTGCCGGCTTAAAAAAGTCGAGCCGCCATTCAACGACATCGGGCTTAGCAGTCTTAATAGTTTGGGCTGCGGTTAATACCGCTTGGGCCGTGGTTGCTGTAATTGGAACGGCCAATTTAGTTGTCCCGGTTTGAAAAATTGTTTGTTTAACGGTTACTTTTCCGCTCATGATCTCCGTGTTCCTTCCGTGACAAATAATTGCGTTTATTTTACCAATTAGTCGGGTGTCGTTCAATGGGCCTGACAAAATTTAGCAAGTTTGCCTTTTAATCAAACACCACGGTAATCTCCTCGACCAAAGTATTGAAGTCCAGAGAGAAGTGGTCGTTGAATCAAGTTTGGCAAAAGAACAAATGTGTATCCCCGCTTTTTAAGGGTTTTAATGATTTGGGGAACGGCTGCAACCGAAGTTGGGTGAATATCGTGCATTAAGATGATCGAACCGTTGTGGGTGGTCGCCAGAACGTGGCTGACGGTCTTCGGGGTATTCAGGTAAGCCCAGTCCCGTGAGTCGACGGACCACTGAATAATTGGCCGGTCAAATAAATTGCCGACTCGGGAGTTGATTGCCCCATATGGCGGGCGAACGTATTGGGGTAGCGTACCAGTTGCTTTATAAATTGCTGCATCGGTTAAGGCAATCTGATGGAGAGCACTGGTACTACTCAGATTAGTCAATTGGGGATGATTCCAAGAGTGGTTGCCAAGTTGGTCACCATATTTGAGAACCAGCCGACTGGTGCTGGGGTACTTCATCACACTACTCCCGACTTCAAAGAAGGTTGCATGAACGTTATAGTGCTTCAAAATCTTCAGCAGTTTTGGCGTCAATGTTGGATCCGGGCCGTCATCAAAGGTCAATGAAACGACCTTTTTAGGGGTTTTAGGCTTCACATAATCATATTGTTTAGGCATGTAACGGTTCAAAATAATCCCAGTAAGCTTATTCAACGGGATGACCACGCGGCTGACGTTGTAGGCATTTTTGACCAAATGAATGGTTAAATGTGTCTGGCTTAACGTAAAGTTGTGAGCGGTGAGTCGCTTAGGCAATGGGAGATAAACCAATTGTTGAACCTGTTTGCCCGTCAATTTGTGATCTTCCGCTAGCTGAGAACGCGTGAGCTGACGAATTGTGCCCATTCGATGAAGATTATTGTTGGTGATATCACCAAAAGTTAATGGTTTGCTGGATGCTGCAGAAACGGATTGAACTGATTGTGAATTAAATGCAAATACTGAAGCTGCGGCAATTCCAAGCGTGATGAGTAACTGTTTTTTAAACAAAGTGATCACTCCCTCAAGTGTGTCGATAATGTATCAATCCCTTACAAAACCATTCTGGCATTGACGGAAATGTAAGTCAATTAAACAATTAATTAAAATGAGAAAACAATTAGGGTTGACGAATAATTTCTAATATGTTTTAATGACTATAACTTAAAAGAGAGAGGAATTAATGTGATGACAAAGCTAACTCAGACTGTAAATGCCTATTATTTTGACTATGCCTACTTTAGATAGCGTCCGCTTAGATGCGGACGCAGCATGCGCGTTCGCGTCAAGTGGTGCAAAGTCAAAAGCTTTGTTGTGGCCCGCTAGACGCATCAGTCTAGCTGGGTAAGTTACCATTCTTCTACGAGTTTAGTAAACCAGCTGGATAATTATCTAGCTGGTTTTTCTTTTTCTCAAGAAAATATGAGGTGAGCATATGGAAAATCGTGTGAATGGATCAACAATAGATGCACCTAAAGAAATTAAATGTGCCAGAGAACAAATCAATCAGTTGGATGATTCGATTGTGAGGTTATTGACTCAACGGTTTCAGACGGCTGCATTAATTGGTCAAATTAAGAAACAAGATGACCTCCAAGTTTTGGATCGCAATCGGGAAACTGAAGTTCTTAACCGAGTGAAAACTGTTAGTCCGGATTCCCAAACCACCGACTATGTTGCGGCTGTTTACGAAGCGATTTTAAAAAATTCCAGAGATTACCAGCATCGCTTGATTGAAGGCAACTAAACTGAAAATATAAAGGAGCACAATTTATGAACTATTTAACTGCAGGAGAATCTCACGGGCCGCAATTAACTGGAATTCTTGAAGGCATTCCAGCTGGGCTCCAGCTTAATATTGACGAAATTAATGCCCAACTCAAAAAGCGCCAGGGTGGTTATGGCCGGGGTAACCGCCAGCAAATCGAACACGATCAGGTAACGGTGGTTGGCGGTGTTCGCCATGGCATCACACTGGGATCCCCCATCGCGCTGGTTGTGAACAATCGCGACCATGCACATTGGAATGAAATTATGGACCCAGTGAGCCCTGAAACTGCTGAAAACACTTTACGAAAAGTTGAACGCCCACGACCGGGACATGCAGATTTGGTGGGTGGGATGAAATATCGTCACCGTGACCTCAGAAATGTGCTGGAACGCTCATCGGCACGAGAGACGGCAATTCGAGTAGCGATCGGGGCCATTTGCAAGCAGCTTTTGGAGCAATTGGGGATTAAGATTGCCGGCTATGTCGAACAGATTGGACCAGTTGCGACGGATGACAACCCAGAACTCGATGTGGCCAAAATTGAAGCGGAGGTTGAGCAAAACGATCTGCGGATTATTGATCAATCAAAAGTGGATCAAATTCATGATCTGATTGACCAAACAAAAAAAGTCGGTGATACGCTTGGTGGTATCATCAGAGTAGTTGCCACCGATGTGCCAGCTGGCTTAGGCAGTTATGTAAGTTGGGATACCAAATTAGATGCCAAACTT
This sequence comes from Lentilactobacillus dabitei, assembly GCF_019061365.1. Lineage (GTDB taxonomy): Bacteria > Bacillota > Bacilli > Lactobacillales > Lactobacillaceae > Lentilactobacillus > Lentilactobacillus dabitei. Next base: position 68,200 of record NZ_JAHPPD010000002.1, on the reverse strand, counting down.
GCCGCAGCTGTGATGGGCGTGAATGCCATGAAGGGTGTCGAAATCGGTGATGGTTTCAAGGCTGCCACTCATATGGGAAGCCAAGTTATGGATGAAATTGACTGGGATAAGCAGGATGGCTTTTTCCGGAATTCCGATCACCTCGGTGGCTTTGAAGGCGGGATGACTAATGGGATGCCAATTATTGTTAAGGCCGCAATGAAGCCAATTCCAACGCTATATAAGCCCCTTCAAAGTGTTGACGTTGAAACCAAGGAAGTTAAGAAGGCCAGCGTTGAACGTTCTGACACGACGGCCATTGTGCCGGCATCAATTGTCATTGAAAGTGTCGTGGCAATTGAACTGGCCAAAGCAATTACCGATAAATTTGATGGTGACAATCTTCAACGGCTGCAGGAGCAATTAGCCACATACAAAGCAGAAATAGAAAACTTCTAGGAGGGCGACGATGAAACAACTACAAGCAAAACCAAGCAACGGCCTTCGAGGAGAGTTGACGGTTCCCGGGGACAAAAGTATTTCTCATCGGGGGATCATGTTCGGTGCTATCAGTGAAGGGCAAACAACTTTGCACCATTTCTTAACCGCGCAGGATTGCTTGTCGACCCTGAAAGCATTTCAACAACTTGGGGTGCCGATTAAGCGGGATGGCCAAACGGTTGTGATCGATGGGGTCGGCCTGCATGGCTTAAAACAACCCAGCCACCCGCTTGATATGGGGAATTCTGGGACAACCACCCGACTAATCATGGGCTTGTTGGCTGGTCAAAAATTCGATACCACCTTAGTTGGGGATGCATCGCTCTCTAAACGGCCGATGAAGCGGGTAAGTGAACCCCTAGCAGAAATGGGTGCGGTGATTGAAACAACCGACGGCCATTTACCGGTCATGATCCATGGTGAACAACTCCATGCGGGCGATTATCACTTGAAAGTTGCCAGCGCTCAAGTAAAGAGTGCACTGATCCTGGCTGCGCTTCAAGCCGATAAAACATCTATCTTTGTTGAGAAGCAGCCAACCAGAAATCACACTGAGATGATGCTTAAAGCATTTGGCGCCAAAATTGATTGTGAGCCGGACAACGTTACGTTAACCGTTCACCCAGAACCCAAGCTGACCGGAATTACCCTGAATGTTCCCGGAGATATGTCTTCAGCCGCATTTTTCGTGGCGGCAGGGAGCTTGGTTCCCAATTCTGAAATCAAACTATTGAACGTGGGGACAAACGAAACGCGAACCGGGTTGATCTCAATTTTGAAGCAGATGGGTGGCAAAATCCATTTCTCAAACGAACAATCTCAAGGTGAATCGACTGCGGACATTACTGTCAATAGTGCCAACTTGACGCCAATTGAAATTGGCGCCAAAGACATTCCTGCCGTTATCGATGAACTACCGTTAGTAGCCTTGCTGGCAGCTAAGGCTGATGGGATCAGTAAAATTACCGGGGCGGGTGAACTTCGGGTAAAAGAAACTGACCGAATTGCCGTCATTGTTGAGGAATTTCAGAAACTTGGAATTGCGATTCAAGAGTTGCCGGATGGCTTTATCATTGATGGCACCAAACCTTGGCATGTCAATAATCCCCACCTAAGCAGCCATGGTGACCATCGAATTGGTATGGTCATGGCGATTGCGGCCCTGTTGGTTGATGAGCCACTCACTTTGGATGGTGCTGATAGTATCAATATTTCCTATCCAGAATTTTTTGATGACTTAGCAACGCTACTTTGATTTGAGAGGTGAGTCCAGATGAAAACGATTGTTGTGAGTGGCTTGGGCCTAATCGGCAGTTCGATTGCCAGAATCATGCGACAAGCCGATCAAACCGTTGAAATTATTGGTTGTGACCCGGATGACGGGACAAGCCAGTTTTTGTTAGCCAAACACATCATTGACCGCCGGTTGTCATTTTCTCAAGCGGCGCCACTGGCAGACTTAATTGTATTAGCAGGGCCGGTTTCCGTTATTGTGAATCAAATTCGAGAGCTGTCGGCGATGTCGCTAAAAGATCACGTCTTAATTACAGATGTTGGTAGTTCAAAAGCTGATATTATGATAGCAGCCAAGCCATTAATCGCTAACCAGATTGCGTTTTTAGGTGGGCACCCAATGGCGGGCTCTCATCAGTCGGGTGGTCAGGCCGGCCGGACAGAGTTGTTTACAGGCGCCATTTACTTTTTGGTTTCCGGTTCGCAAACTAATGCTCAACTCAGCGAATTCAGACGATTGATGGCCCCTGCCAAGGTTCGCTGGCTGGAGATTGGCGCTTCCGAACATGACAAATTAGTCAGTGAAGTCAGCCACGTTCCCCATGTCGTGGCGACAACGCTGGTCAATACAATCGCTGAGAGTTTGGCAAGTCATCCAATTGGACTGGAAGCCGCTGCTGGCGGATTCAAAGATACTACCAGAATTGCGGCGTCCGATCCAACAATGTGGACGGCAATCATGTTGAGCAATCGGGATGCCATCACTGAAGAAATTGACGATTTTAAGGATCAGCTCGCCCAACTGCAAACCGCAATCAGAAACGGTGATGAGCAAACCATTTTTCAGACATTTACGAAGGCTAAGAAGATTAGGGAATCCCTCGATAACTAAGGAGAACGCTTATGAAAGCAATACTGGTAGGCTTTATGGGAAGTGGCAAAACGACCGTTGGCAATTTGCTCGCCAAAAAATTAAAAACACCCTATCATGATTTGGATGATGTGATCGTCGAGATGGCAGGGAAGTCCATTCAACAAATTTTCGAAGAAAGTGGCGAAATGGCATTCCGCCAGCTGGAACATGAAGCCCTCATTCAATCATTAGATCAAGAAGGAATTTTAGGGACAGGGGGTGGAACGCCCATTCAAGATATGAATTTTGAGTTGCTTCAAAACACCAAAGTACCGGTTATCCTGCTGGATGTGCTCCCTGAAACGATTATGGAACGATTGCGGGATGATACCGGTCGCCCTCTTGCTCAAGAACTTGGATTAACTGGTTTGGTCACCCTTAAAAGTGAACGGGATGAGCGTTATGAACAAGTGAGCGACTTTCGAATTGCCACTGATGGCCTGAAGCCAACTGAAGTGGTTGAAGCAATTAGTCGCAAATTATTTGTCAATCAATAAATGGAGGAATCTGCATGATTGATGGTTATACAAAATTATTTGGATTATTGGCTCACCCGGCCGCCCACAGTTTATCGCCGCTGATTCATAATACCAGCTTCAAAGCGACTGGCATTAATGGCGCTTATTTGGCATTTGACGTGACCGGTGAAGGCTTGAAGGCAAGCTTGGACGCAATGCGGGCAATGAAGATTGGTGGCTTTAATTTGTCGATGCCATTAAAAACGGATGTGATTCCACTACTTGATGAGATTACCCCGCGGGCTGAACGGCTTCAAGCGGTCAATACTGTCGTAAATCGGAGTGGAAAATTGATTGGGGATAGCACCGATGGCCAGGGCTTCGTTGATGCTTTAAAGCAACAGGAAATTAATCTCGACGGCAAAACGGTTACGATCTTTGGCGCTGGGGGTGCCGGCCGGGCAATTATCGCTGCCGTTATTGATGCCGGAGCAGCTAAGATTAATGTCTTTAAACGACGGAACGCCACCTTCATGAGCGTTAAGCAGCAATTAGAAAATTGGTCGGACGTCGTCGAAGTGATTGACTATGAAGACGAAACGGCAATGATCCAGGCCGTTGACGGTAGTCAGGTAATTGCCAATTCCACCAATGTTGGGATGGCCAAAGATGGTGAGCTGCCCGTCAGCCAATCAGTCATTGACCACTTTGGTCCGCACCATGTGGTAGTTGACGTGATTTATTTCCCATTAACGACACCGTTTGTGCAAGCTGCTAAAGAACAAGGCAGCCGTACATATAATGGGATCGGGATGTTGGTTCATCAAGCCGCTGGGTCTTTCTTGGAATGGACGGGGCAAAAAATGCCTGTTGATGCTGTCATTTCGGCGGTAAATCAAGAAATTGCTGCCCGCCAACGTCCTTGATCTCAATGAAATATTTTGATAATTAGTCTAATAGATTCAAATTGGCCCAATTGATTAATTTCAGGTCAAATCAGCCATTGTCCCAGTTTATGATTTTCTCACTCCCTCAAAAGTTGTAATATAGATAAGGTGAACTTAAAAGAGGGGGGAACGGCATTGTCAAAACGAGATATCATGATCGTTACCTGTGCATTATTGCTGTCAAACGCAATGGGTGGATTGGATAACACGATCATTAATACCGCATTACCAGCAATTATTTCCGACCTTCATGGAATTGAATTAATTGGTTGGATTGTGGCTGTTTTTCTGCTTGGAACAGCAGTAAGCACGCCACTTTGGAGTAAGTTAGGTGAGCACGTTGGTAACAAGCGGAGTTATCAATTAGCTGCTTCACTTTTTGTTTTGGGGTCCTTCTTACAGGGAATGTCGCCCAATATTATTTTCCTCATTGTTGCCCGGACCATTATGGGAATCGGAAACGGTGGGATGATTTCTCTGCCATATATTATTTATGCCCGGATGTATCAGAATCCTCGGAAACGGATGCAGGTACTGGGATTCGTTTCTGCCAGCTACAGCATGGCGACCATTATTGGCCCACTAGTCGGTGGTTACATTGTTGATACCTTTAGTTGGCATTGGGTCTTTTATTTAAACGTCCCAATTGGGCTCATTTCAATTGTGCTGGTTCAAGTTTATTATCGTTTGAGCAAATTACCCAAACCAAACGGCCGGGTGGACTATGTTGGGGCAACCCTCATGACCATCGGCTTGGTCGGTTTACTGGCCGGGATTGAAATGATTGGCGCGGCTGATGGGATGATTGTGTCAGCGATTATCTTGGTGTCATTTGTAATTCTTGGAGCCATGTTCCGAGTTGAATTGCGAGTAGAAGATCCAATTATTCCGAGTCGATTGTTCAAAAATTTACCATTGATGATTGATTTTGTTCTCTTTACGTTGATTTGGGGTGCCTTTATTGGATTCTTGATATATAGTCCAATGTGGGCCCAGGGATTGCTGGGAACTTCCGCCTTAATTGGTGGGGCTACCCAGATTCCAGGATCTGTAACGGATTTTCTGGGTTCTGGTTCCGTGGCCCCAATGAGAAGATATTTGTCTCCTCAAAAAGTGATCGCGGTTGGGATTATTATGTTGGTGATCACATTTGCAATGATGGTCTTTGCGGGGGTTAAGGCGCCATACTGGGTCTTATTAGTTGCGGGGACCTTCGAAGGATTTGGTAACGGTGCCTGCTTCAATGAATTGCAGATCAAAGTTCAGCAAGATGCTGATATGGTCGACGTGCCGATTGCGACTTCGTTTAGTTTCTTGATTCGGATGTTGGCGCAGGCTTTCATGGCTTCAATTTTTGGCCTGGTTCTTAATAATGCCCTGCGAGCCGGTGTTTTGCACTCTGGTGGCACAGTTACAATGAAAATGCTCAACGAGTTAAGCGATGCATCAAGTGTTGGCTCATTGCCTCACCATTTAATTCCCAAGATGCGGATAATCCTATACAATGGATTACATAACATCATGATCCTGTCATTAATTCTGATGCTGATTTCATGGGGGATTAGCATTTGGGCCCAGCGATTGGAAAAGCAGCGAATGCTCAGAACGGGAATGAGTCATTAGATGACACCAAACAAGTTTGAGTTACTCAGCTGATTATCAGCTCGATATTCAGAGTCCTCAAAGGGAGGCTGAGAGCCAGGAATTTATAAATGCAACTTGGCTCTCCATTCTTATATTGACGAAACTTGAGATAAACGGCTGATTTCCGCCATTTAAGCAAAAAAAGTAATGCATTCCAAATTTGGATGCATTACTTTTTTGACTTAAATTTTGGGATCAAATTGCCTTTCGTCCCAATCTATTTTTGAGTTAATGATTGATCCTTAAAAGTATCCAGTGAAACATTAGCCGTTGCCAACTCGTTCTTACTGTTGGTTGATTCGGCTTTGAAACTGACCTTATCGCCTTCAGAAATGAATTGGTAGATTGGCTTGAAGTTCTTAGCGGAGGTGTCCAACTTGTAAACTTGGTTGCTGTTCTTCATGATAAACAGCAAACTGTCGTCAGTATGGACGATTCGATTAATCGTTCCACTGATCGTCTTGCCAGTTGGTGCACTGACAGCCACACCTGTTTTAGCTTCAAGTCGCTGATTGAACAACGCCAGCGTACTTTGAGCATCATCACCAATTGCATAGGTGCCGCTCTGGTTATTACCGTCTGCGAGCAGATAAACAAATTTCATGAATGAGTTATTATCTCGGTCCAACATGGATACGACCCACGTAGGCTTGCCATTGATCCGATAAAGCAATGGCAAAGTCCCACGATAGTTCTGAGGATTAATATCTTGTTGCGCATAGGAAATGGCTCGCTCAGGCGTCATGACGTTTCCATGTTCTCGATAATAGTGAAGGGTGTTGGTACGCGCATCAACGAAAGTATAACCCAGAATTGAACTCTGGTGTTCATTGACACTGGTCATCCCAGTGAAGTAATAAACTCGGCCCTTATAGGCATAAGGTGTCAACTTGTCGCCGCCTTCAGTCCCAGCTTGAGTTGGCTTCATAACGCCACTATGACCACCAAAACTCGTTGCGTTCCAGAAACCGTGACGGTACTTACCAAATATTGAAACTTCGTGAGTCACAAATTCTGGAGCAACAGCGATATCAATAAACTTCGGCACTTTATTTGGCGAGTAAACGTTCACCTTACCGGTAATGGTGTTCAAAACCGCCACCTTGTAGTGTTTATAGTCGTAGTTTCGGTTAAGGTAGGAAAGTGGCTTGGCCAATGTTCGGACGTAATATGGCGTTCCATGGTTATCAATCTCCAACTGCGACGTTGATCCAACCATTGAGTAACCTAAACTGTGGGCGTTGATCCGCCGATCGGCATCTCGGTTAAAGTAGGCACTTGGGGTGTATCGCATTGGCTTGGCGACAAATTTCGGATCGGCGTTCTTATCTGTGGCGTCGGTTCTAAAGTAACCGGGAACTTTTAAATAGTGGATATAACGCCAGAAGCCACCTGAAAATTCAACTGGAGCAACATAAACCATTTTGCCACGGTACATTTGAACCCGCATGTGGTTCAGGTCATACACGTTAGAATTCTTGAAACTATTCAATGAGTTGTTCATATCAGTCGAAACGGTCTGGGGTGCATTCACGACCGGAGTTTCGCTGCTATTTTTAATCACCGGCATAGGAGCGCTCTTCGTGTCATCATTCATATCGACTTTGATGGAGTTAACAGCTGGCTGTGGATTCATTGTGGTTATTAATGAAGAAACACTGCCTAAAATGATGAAGACAATTACAGCCAAAATAACGGCCAGAGCGGCTTTACCAACCCAACCAAAAGCGCCGGTGAAACGCTGGATTAGTTGACCGATAAAACCATTGCCAGCTGCCTCGCTTCGTCTAGCAACTGCATCTGGTGAATAAACAAATCGTTTGAGGACAGCGACAACAATGAAGCCGCCAATGAGCCACATCAACCAATTATCGATCATTGCTGGATAAGCGAGATCCGGTAAGCTGAAGTAGGTGTTAATATAACTAACGATAAACAGGACAATCACGACTAAAATCCCGTAAAGTCGGCCCCGGCGATTCGCAATAACCAAGAACCAGATAAATGGCAATAATAAACCTGATAGCTTGACTAAAGTGATCAACGCAAAATAACTAAGCATTCAATCTTTCTCCTCTCAACATTTGACTTAATATGTTAAGCCTATTATACATGAGTCTAACTCCAATACCTAAACTATTACAAAATGGCATCAATTTGTCGGTATTGATTATATGACGAATGCATTTGACCCGAGACGGGTACCGACAACCGGGCCGTGTTTGCTCATAAAGTTGCTTTCAGTTCAACCTCCGATTTCAACTATAAATAACAGATGAATTATAACATATATTGCAGCAGGGCATTGATGCTATTCTCTAACCAACTAAACGGATAAAAATTGCGATTGTGTTAAAATTGCTTATTATATTAGAAAATTATTCATAATAGCTGTTGACATGGCACTGTTATGATGCTTTAATTAAAACAATTTCATTTTTATCATTATCTTATCATTATTTTATCATATTAGAAATCGAGGTTTTGCGTATGGAAGCATCAGCAGAGAAGCCAGCCGAAAAGTTGACCGTTAAAGATTATGTTTATTTGGTTTCAGCGGGCGTTTCAAACGCCGTTTTGGTTATGTTAGGGATTGGATTGTTAACCCAAACCATTGCCAACTTTGTTAATTGGCCACAATTACATCAAGTTGGTGCAATCGCACAGTGGTTGCTGGCTCCGGCATTTGGTGCAGCGGTCGCCTCACAGTTAAAGACAAATACTTTGGTATTATTTAGTTCAATGATTTCCGCAACTGTGGGTGCTAACGCTGTTTACTTCATTTCTTCGGGCGTTCACGCCGCTACGGCTACTGGTAATCAGATGGCGCAAGTTGCAGGCGCCGGGGTATTTACAACTGGTCAGCCAATTAGTGCTGTGGCAGCCGGATTAATCGCTGCCTTAGTTGGCAAATATTTAAGCGGAAAAACGCCACTTGATATGATGCTTGTTCCACTAAGCGCTACGCTGGTTGGTTCAATCGCCGGCCTTGGTTTGGCAAGTGTGACGACCCCTGCACTCAACTGGTTAAGTGCCTTCATTGCCCAGTCAATGGAAATCAATCCATTGGTTGGTTCGATGTGTGTTGCCTTGGCATGGTCAATCTTCTTGATGACACCAGCATCTTCGGCAGCCTTGGCCGTCGCAGTTATGCTTGATCCATTATCATCTGGGGCTGCCTTAATCGGGACGACTGCTCAGTTCGTTGGCTTTACCATCATTTCATGGCGCCAAAACAACTTGGGAGCTAACATTGCTCAAGGGGTTATCACTCCCAAGGTTCAGTTCCCTAATCTGTTGGCAAATCCGCGGTTGGCAATTCCATCTATGCTATCAGCCATCGTTGCCGCTCCAATTGCCACATTATTTTTTGGCTTTAAAGTACCATACACATTGGGTGGCTTAGGCCTTAATTCATTCATTGCACCACTTAATTTGGCATCAACCAGCATGAACATGTTTGTTGCTTACCTGATTATGGGAATTGTTGTTCCAGCAGCTATCTCAGTTGTTTCATATCGCTTGCTGCTCGGCCTTCACTGGGTCAAGGACCAACAACTTCATCTTGAAATTGTTTAATGACTGATTGAATCTATTTGAAAGAGTGGGATCAAAGGCGATTTGATCGCAGAATTTAAGTGAAAAAAGGAATGCATTCTGAATTTTGGAATGCATTCCTTTTTTGGCTTAAATGGCAGAGATCAGCCGTTTGTCACAAATTTTATCATTATAAGATTGGGAAAGCAAAGTTGCATTTATAAACACTTTGCCGACTAATGTCCCGGCTTTTTGTCATTATGTTGATCTTCAATAATGGAGAATTAATCTTTGCCGTTGAGCTCTCTGACTTGGTCAATTAATTTGAGGAAATCATTGGCTGCTGCCCGATAATCTTCGATCTTATCGCCGTATTTCTCATTAAAGCCTTCAAGCCCCCAGCTACGAAGGCATATTCGTAATCGTAAACTTTTTCATAGGCTGCTGCGAATGCAGCCAACAAGTCGTGATGGTTGCCATCCAATTGGAGTGCCATCTCAACCACCCGAAAATCGGTGTATGCCAACTCAAATTGAATTGCCCAAGCCCGCATAAAATCGTGTTGGGCCTCAATGTGGGCAAAGTGGTGCTGCGTATTCCAAGTAAGCCGATCCAATGATTTCTTAACATCTAACATGTAAATTCCTCCCCTTAACAATGCACTCATTTGATTATTATTCAGATGAGTTGCTTAAGACATCAATCAAAACAAAATAAATAATTCTCAAAACTCATTTATATTCAACAGCTTTTGAGAATAAAGCGCAAATAAAACGACTTTATTTTCATTCGGAATAAGTATAAAGTCATGATTTTCCTGGTTAATGACTCATATTTATTATAGTGACTGCATTTGTAGCCAAATCAACTAGTATATTAGAGCAGGAAAATGAAAATTATTGCCAAAAATCATTGTATTGCGTTTCACAAACAATGAGCTTATAATTCACGCATAAGTTGTAATTCAGTTCACAAGATGACATGGAGGTTATTTAGAGTGAGTAAAAAAGTTGCGTTGATTACTGGTGCTGGTCAAGGAATTGGTGAGGCGATTGCCCACCGTTTATCCGATGATGGCTTCGCGGTTGCCCTTGCTGGCCGCCATTTAGACAAGGTTCAAAAGGTTACTGACGACATCAACAATAATGGTGGTGAAGCTTTAGCAATTAAAGCTGATGTATCAGATCGGGATCAAGTTTTTGCGGCTGTTGAAGAAGCCAGTAACAAATTTGGTGACTTTAACGTGATCGTCAATAACGCTGGTCTTGGCCCAACAACGCCAATTGATACCATTACACCAGATGATTTTGAATGGGTCTACAAAGTTAATGTTGGTGGCGTCCTCTGGGGAACTCAGGCTGCTCATCAGGCATTCAAGAAATTCGGCCATGGCGGCAAAATCATCAACGCCACTTCACAAGCCGGCGTTGTTGGCAATCCTAACCTAGCTTTATACGTTGGGACTAAGTTTGCGATTCGTGGCATTACGCAGACGACGGCCCGCGACTTGGCTGAAGAAGGAATTACGGCTAACGCTTTTGCACCTGGAATTGTTAAGACACCCATGATGTTTGATATTGCCCACGAGGTTGGTCAAAATGCTGGTAAGAGCGATGAATGGGGCATGCAAACCTTCGCCAAGGACATCGCGATGAAACGCTTGTCAGAACCATCAGACGTTGCCGCAGCAGTCTCATTCTTAGCGGGAAAAGATTCAAATTACGTCACTGGCCAAACGTTAATTGTAGATGGCGGGATGCAATTTCAGTAGAAAAGAGTGCGAAACCAAGCGAATAGTAATCGGAGCACATTTCGGCAATATAACAGAAAAAATTTCTAAATTTCCAATGACACCATCTCAGAATAAATCGATTCAACTAACAACAACCAAAAATGGAGGATACACACATGACTAACAAAGTTGCTTTAATTACAGGTGCCGGTCAAGGAATCGGTGAAGGAATTGCGCGTCAGCTAGCCAAAGATGGCTTTGATGTTGCTTTATCCGGCCGTCATTTGGATAAGGTTCAACGTGTAGCAGACGACATCAATCAAGATGGTGGCAATGCCATCGCGATTCAATCAGATGTTCAATATAAGGATCAAGTTTTTGACTCAGTAAAGCAAACGGTTGCCAAGTTTGGCCAAATGGATGTATTCGTGAACAATGCTGGAATTGCCCACGTTGCTCAAATCTGCAATACCACTGAAGAAGATTTAGACAAATTGCTTGATATCAATGTTAAGGGAACTTTCTTCGGAATCCAAGCTGCCGCAGCTCAATTCAAGAAGCAAGGCACTCCAGGTAAGATTATCAATGCTTCATCAATCGCTGGTCATGAAGGCTTCGAATTACTTGGTGGCTACTCAGCAACCAAGTTTGCCATCCGTGGTTTAACCCAAGCCGCAGCTAAGGAGTTGGCCCGCGACCAAATCACAGTTAACGCTTACTGCCCAGGAATTGTTTTGACACCAATGTGGGATCAAATCGACGAAGAAATGGGTCAAGTAAACCACGTTGCCAAGGGCGAATCACTCAAGGAATATCTTAAGGGAATCGCATTAGGCCGTGGTGAGGAACCACAAGATGTGGCCAACTTAGTATCATTCTTGGCAAGCGAAAAGGCCAATTATATTACGGGTCAAGCTATCATGGTTGATGGCGGAATTAAGTACGTATAAAGAAGTGAGCGGATCCAGGCGGTTAGCAACCGGAGCGTAAGTCTCCTTTGGCAGAAATCCCTGGTTCTGGGATTTTTGCCAAAGGTGCTTACATGTAGATCTCTGCTTTGAGGAGCTGTCCTGCGCAATATTAACGAAAATGTCAGCTCATTCAAATTGTTTAAATCAAAGCCAAAAAGCTTTCCAAACACAGACGAAATGTCTGGTTGGGAAGCTTTTTGTGGCTCTAGGCTAAAGCCTGTTTTGAATTGTGTTGATTACTTTATGAGTTGTGGCTGAAAGATTCCTAAAACCGTATCCTGAGCTGTAAAGACAGGTACTTGATGACTCAGTGCTTTTGCAACCAACTGTTTTTCATTGGCCGTTTCATCCTCTGATGATAGGACAAAAGCAATATCTTCCGGCCAATTCATGTGTTGCTTGTAAGCTTGAACTTCAAAACCGGCACTCTTTAACTTGCTGGCGACATGGTCGTCGTTAGCATCAAATTCGGAAATTAAGACAATTCCGTGAAGGTCATTGGTATTAATGTGATAGCTATCAAATAAGGCATTGTGCATGGCAGCTTGAAGCGTGTCGCCACTGCCGATATCTTCACCGGTTGATTTCATTTCTGGACTCAATGCGGTTGGCGCACCAGGTAATTTAGCAAATGAGAACACTGGCGCTTTAACGTAGACTTTCGTTGGTTCTGGGTAAAGGCCTGGGGTTAAGCCAAGGTCAGTGAGCGACTTGCCAAGAATCAATTGGGTTGCTAATTGAGCCAAGTGCATCTTGGTGATCTTGCTCATGAATGGAACAGTTCGAGATGCCCGTGGGTTTACTTCGATGACATAAACTGTGTCATTGGCAGCGATAAATTGAATGTTCATCATGCCGACTGCGTGAACCTGCTTACCAATCTTAGTGGCAATTGAGACAATTTTATCTTTGGTTTCGTCAGATAAATGCTGCGGTGGGTACATGGCAATTGAATCCCCTGAGTGAATGCCGGAACCTTCCAAGTGTTCCATGATTCCAGGGACAAAGACATCCTGACCATCACTCAAAATATCAACTTCACATTCAGTTCCGTGAATGTATTGATCAATTAGAAGTGGTTCACCATGGCTGGCCTTTAAGGCAGGAGTGAGATATTCGTTTAGCTCATCTTCATCATGAACGACTGCCATGCCTTTACCACCCAAAACGAAACTTGGACGGACAAGTACTGGGAAACCGAGGTTATTGGCAATCTCTTGCGCCTCTGGAGCAGTGGTGGCTGTATTACCCTTGGGATGTTCAATGTTTTGGTTGATCAGAAGATCTTCAAATTCATGACGGTCTTCAGTCTGTTCGATACCATGAAGTGAGGTTCCTAAGATTGAAACGCCGTGCTGAGTGAGGGCTTCAGTCAAGTTAATGGCAGTTTGACCACCAAATTCAACGATGACGCCGATTGGATTCTCCAAGTTGATCACGTTCATGACACTGTCGATATCCAATGGTTCAAAGTAGAGTTTGTCGGAAATGGAGAAATCAGTTGAAACAGTTTCTGGATTGTTATTGATAATAATCGCATTGTAGCCAGCTGCTTGAATTGCCTTCACACAGTGAACAGTTGCATAATCGAACTCAACGCCTTGACCAATTCGGATGGGGCCGGCACCGATCACAACGATGCTGTTGCCGAGAGCTTTGCTTTCATTCTCGTTACCAACTGTACTGTAGTAGTAAGGAGTTGTACTCTCGAACTCGGCGGCACAAGTATCAACCATTTTGTAAACCAAGTGTTGATCTTCCATTTTATCAAGCTTCGTTAATTCTTGATCCGTCACTGGCCGAACCGCGTTGATCATGGTGTTATTGAAACCAAGCTTGCGAGCATCAAGAACTAAGTCGGCACTGAGCAGGCCGTCAGATAGCTTTTGTTGCATTTTGATGATGTTTTCTAGTTTGGATAGGAAGTACATATCGATCTGAGTTGAACGGTTGATTTGCTGGATCGTCGCACCCTTACCAATTGCTGCAAATAGTTCAAACAATCGGTAATCAGTGGGTGTCTTAATCTTTTCAAGCAAGTCACCCATTGATAATTTTTTGGTGTAATCAGGAATCAAATCAACCTGAGCCTGTTTATCTAATTCAAGGGATTGGACAGCTTTAAGGAGTGACTCTTCAATGTTGCTACCGATTGCCATGACCTCACCGGTTGCTTTCATTTGGGTCCTTAGTTTGCGATCTGCGTTTGTAAATTTATCAAAGGCAAAGCGGGGGATCTTAGCAACCACATAGTCTAAAGCAGGTTCAAACATTGCAAATGTGGTTTGCGTTATTGGGTTCACGATTTCATCCAAATTGAGGCCAACCGCAATCTTAGCTGCAATCTTGGCGATTGGGTAACCGGTTGCCTTGGAGGCCAAAGCTGATGAACGACTTACTCGAGGGTTAACTTCAATGACGTCGTAATTCTCACTGTAAGGATCTTGGGCAAGCTGAACGTTACAGCCCCCTTCAATCTTTAAGGCGTTAACAATTGTCAGGGAAGCATCCCGTAATCGTTGATATTCTTTATCGGATAAAGTTTGCGTTGGGGCAAACACAATTGAATCGCCGGTGTGCACACCAACTGGATCGAAGTTTTCCATTCCAGTGACAATAATTGAGCTGCCATGATGATCGCGCATGACTTCGAATTCAATTTCTTTATAACCGGCAATACTCTTTTCTACCAGGCACTCTGTCGATGGTGACATGGTCAAACCACGATTTAAAATAGTGGTCATTTCATCGTCATTATGCGCAATTCCGCCACCAGTTCCGCCCAAAGTATACGCAGGTCGAATGATAACCGGGTATTCGATTTGGTGTGCGAACTTGATTCCGGTTTCCAAATCGTAAACTGTTTTTGATGCGGGAATTGGTTGGTGAAGTTCTTCCATAAGATCTTTGAATTGTTCTCGATCCTCAGCTTGGTTAATGGTCTTCAAGCTTGTTCCCAACAATTCAATGTTGAGCTTATCCAAGATACCGTCTTTGCTCAATTCAACGGCTAAATTTAATCCGGTTTGACCACCTAGGGTTGGGAGGATGGCATCGGGATGCTCTTTGTTGAGAATTTTCTTTAAGCTTGGAACGGTCAGCGGTTCCAAGTATACTTTGTCGGCAATTTCATCATCGGTCATGATTGTGGCGGGGTTGGAGTTCACTAAAATGACTTCGTAGCCTTCTTCACGTAAGCTTAAGCAAGCTTGACTGCCGGCATAGTCGAATTCTGCGGCTTGTCCAATTACAATTGGACCCGAGCCGATGATGACAATTTTGTTGATATCTGTTCGTTTTGGCATTAGTGAACCTCCTCGTGAGCATGCATTAATTCAATAAAGTGATCGAAAAGCTTAGTGGCATCGTGTGGTCCAGGAGCTGCTTCTGGATGGTACTGAACTGAGAAGATTGGTCGGCCGGGATAACGCAAGCCTTCAACTGTTTTATCGTTAACTTCCAAGGCAGTCACTTTAAGCGGTGTTGATTTGACTGAGTCAGCATCAACTGCATAACCATGATTTTGGGAGGTAATGAAGATGTCGCCGGTTTCCAGATTTTTGACTGGATGATTAATGCCGCGATGGCCAAACGTCATTTTGTAAGTTTTGGCGCCGTTAGCTAAGGCTAAGAGTTGATGACCCAGACAAATGCCGAAGATTGGGAAATTAGCTTGGAGTTTTTCAATTACTGGCAGAAAGTTCGAATAATCTTGTGGATCGCCAGGACCATTTGATAAGAGGATGCCAGTTGGGTGAAGTTCTGAAATATCCTCATAGGTGGAGTCTGGTGTCACAACTGTCACATCAATTCCTGGACGTTGCATTGACCTGACGATGTTATCTTTAACACCGAAGTCAACAACGACAACGTGATCGTTTTCTTTGTCGCCTGAAGCGGATAAGGAAGCCATTTTGATGATTGATGCCTGATGATCATTTGCGGTCTTTTGAGTGTCAATTGGGAAATTCGTTAAGCTGGCTTTCATTGTTCCATATTGGCGAATGATTTTTGTTAGCTGCCGTGTATCAATACCGCTGATTGCGGGGATCTTTGATTGTTTCAAGTAGGCGTCCAGTGAAATGACGCTTTGGTAGTGGAATACCTGGTCGGTCATCTCTTTCATGACAACCGCTGCGGCCTCAACTTTGTCCGATTGATTGGTTCCCAGTGAAATACCATAATTACCGATCAACGGGTAAGTGAACGTGATAATTTGATTTTTGTACGATGGGTCGGTTAATGTTTCTTGATAGCCGGTCATGCTGGTGGTAAAGACCAGTTCGCCGTCAATCTCACCTGCTAAATCGCCACAGGCCGTTCCGACAAAGACATCCCCATTTTCAAGTGTTAAATATTTTTTCATGTCCGAACCTCCTCAATTCTGCTAACATCTATGTGATACAAGCGGCTAACGCTTTTGATGTATAAAGATAGGAGCTTTTTGAGTAAATGTCAAGTCCGTTTATGCATTATTTGCCGATATTTGGATTTTTATGTACATTTTAAAAACGATATGTATATTTATTACTAATTGAAAAATTCCCTCAAACGAAGCCAGTATAGATAAGATGAACGTCATTATTTGAATCTTGTTTCATTTTGGATAAATAATCATTTTCAAAAATATTTTTTCAAAATGCCTTGTTTTTTTTCTGAAAATAGCATATGATTCAGATAACAAAAAAAGAACCTTTAATTTTAACCCCGTGAGGTTAATAAGGAATCGGTGAACCTGAGACTATCTTGGGACTTGCTCAACCTCTTTACCCTGCGGTGGTAGAGGGGATTTTTTTATGCAGATAATATGATGACGATTTAATTGTTCCCGTGAGAGCAAAACGTCCTAAAAATGTGATTCCACTACACAAAAAGGAGCGCTTTGCGAACATGGCAAGGCGCTTTTATTTGTTTTAGGACAGCTCCTCCAAGCAGTGACCTGCATATAAGCACCTTGAAGAAAAATTCCAAAATCAGGAATTTTCCTTCAAGGAGACTTACACTCCGATCCCTAACCGCTTGGATCCGCTCACTTATTTTTAGGAGGAAACCAATGATGATGCAAATTACGAAGCCAGTTAGTTTTGAGAACGTTGTAAGTATGGAAGATCTTTCAACCCAAGATGTTTTATCATTTATCCACGAAGCCTCAGATTTTAAGGCAGGTAAGCAAATTGAATTAAAGCGACCAACCTATGCCGCAAACCTGTTTTTTGAAAGCAGCACCAGAACTCATACCAGCTTTGAAATGGCTGAACGCAAATTAGGATTGCAAGTGGTTAACTTCGACCCCTCAAACAGTTCACTTAACAAAGGTGAATCAATGGGTGATACGATCAAGACATTCCAAGCAATTGGCGTTGACGTGATGGCCATTCGGGATCGTAAGAACGAATACTACAAGGATTTGATTGCAGATCCTAATATCCACGTTGGAATTGCCAATGGCGGTGACGGTTCTGGTCAACATCCTTCACAATCCTTACTTGATATGATGACCATTTATGAAGAGTTTGGTCACTTTGAAGGCTTAAAAGTTGCCATCGTTGGTGATTTGATCCACTCACGAGTTGCCCGTTCCAACATGGAAGTTTTGACAATGCTGGGTGCTCACGTCTACTTTGGCGGACCAAAGAAATGGTACACCGAAGAATTTGCTAAATATGGTGACTGGATGCCAATCGATGACCTGGTTTCTCAGATGGACGTTATGATGTTTCTACGGGTTCAACACGAGCGGATCACTGACGATGAAAATGGCACCTTCTCTGCAGAAAAGTATCACGCAATGTATGGTTTGACGGAAGAACGTGAACAGATGATGCCAGAACATTCAATTATCATGCACCCAGCTCCAGTTAACCGCGGCGTAGAAATTGCCGATTCATTGGTTGAATGTGACAAATCCCGAATCTTCCCTCAAATGGCTAACGGTGTTTTTGTCCGGATGGCGATCATGACCAGTATGCTTCGTTACCGAGGACTTGTAAAAGAAGAATATTAATTTCAGCGAGGAGAATTCAAACTGATGAAACGTGTGATTGCCAATGGTCGGATTTTAGAAAATGGTCAACTGATTAGTCGAGATCTTTTGATTGAGGATGGAGTTGTTAAAAAAATCGCCCCTACAATAGGAAGCGATGGTATCGATGATGTTATTGATGCCCAGAATAACTTTGTTAGTCCAGGCTTAGTCGATGTTCATGTCCATTATCGTCAGCCGGGCCAGGAACAAAAAGAAACGATTAAAACCGGTAGCATGGCCGCTGCTCATGGTGGCTTTACAACTGTTGGCGCAATGCCAAACTTAACCCCAGCCCCTGACAGTCCTGAGAATCTCAACAATGTGATCAAATTGAATCAAAAAGACGGCGTGGTTCACATCAAACAATATGCAACGATTACTACCAATCGGGGCGGTGATGAATTAGTTGATTTTCCTGCTTTGAAAAAAACCGGTGCCTTTGCCTTTAGTAACGATGGCAACGGCATTCAAAAAAGCAGTACGATGTACGAGGCTATGCAACAGGCAGCTAAATTGGACATGGCGATTGTTGAACATGTTCAAGATGATGCCCTTACATATGGCGGTGTCTTAAACGGTGGGGCTGCCAAACGGCTTGGCTTAAAGGAAATGCCCTGGGTGAGTGAAACGGCTCAAGCAGCGCGAGATATTATTTTAGCCGAAGCAACTGGCGTTCATTACCACATCTGCCACGCTTCTTCAAAGCACACGGTTAATATCATTCGGGCTGCCAAGAAAGCTGGTATTCATGTAACGACTGAGGTAACGCCGCATCATTTATTGTTATCTGATGAAGATATTAAGACGGATGATCCTTATTACAAAATGAATCCGCCATTGCGTGGTGAAGGTGATCGGCAGGCTTTGATTCAAGGCTTGCTAGATGGCACCATTGATATGATTGCCACCGATCATGCGCCTCACACAAAGGAAGATAAAGCTGGCTCAATTGCCACTGCTTCCTTCGGGATTACTGGTAGTGAAACTGCCTTTAACATGTTGTATACGAAATTTGTTAAGACGGGGATCTTTACCCTGGCTCAACTCATTAATTGGATGGCAGAAAAGCCTGCCTCAGTCTTTAAGATGGCTGATGCCGGGAGGCTGGAAGTCGGTCAACCAGCTGATATTGCAATCTTTGACTTGGATGATCCTCACAAGCTTGAAGAAAGCGACTATCTTTCAAAGGGAACGAATACCCCATTTACTGGCGAAACCGTTTATGGCCAGACAGTGATGACCTTGGTTGATGGCAAGGTTGTTTATAAGAAGTAAGATTAATCCTAAGCGATTAGGATGAAGGGTAATTTGATCTCAGAATTTAAGTGAAAACGGCAGTGCATTTTGAATCTTGAAATGCATTGCCTTTTTTATGTGGCGGGAATCTGCCGCTTGCTGTAGGTTTTATCAATGTATGAAGGGAAAGCCAGTTACATTTATAAACAATTTACCGACTAATCCTAGATGGTTTGTAGTTAACGGTGACCACCTAGCTATTGAGCTGTTGCTGAATTATAATGCTAACTATGGAGGTAACTAATGGCAACTAATCTTATTCGTTGTTCATGGGCTAATACTGACAACCAGTTAATGCAGCAATATCACGACCAAGAGTGGGGCCGGCCTAGCCACTATAGCCGGCATTTATTTGAATTATTATCCTTGGAGATCATGCAGGCTGGACTAAGCTGGCAGACGGTTTTAAAAAAGCGGTCGGCGTTTAAGCAAGCCTTCCATGACTTTGACTATCGTCAGGTTCAAGGGATGGAAAATGACCTGCCAAGCTTAATGAAAAATGCCGATATCATTCGCAACCAGCGCAAATTGATCGCAATTATTAATAATGCCAAAGTCATTAATAAGCTAGCTGGTTCAGGTACCACCTTTGATCGCTACATGTGGCAGTTTGTTACTGGTAAGCCAATTCAGCATCATTATCGATCGCATGAACAAGTTCCGGCAACGACTGATTTAGCCAAGCAAATCAGTAAGCAAATGAAGAAAGCCGGCTTTTCGTTTACTGGTCCGGTCATTATCTATTCATTTATGCAAGCAGTTGGGATGGTCAATGATCATGAAGTTGACTGTTTTGTCTACAGAGAAATTGCTGGAGATTAATCAGACGAAAACAGCGCCATTAGCCAAAGTTGAAAGGGCTAAAGACGCTGTTTTCGTTTCTAAACAATAAAAATTGATTGCTTGAGAAGTATTCAAAACAAGGATTTAGTTAAGAAACATTGTATAGTACCCAACCGCCGATACCGCCTGGGCCGTATTCACTTTACCATTCTTGATCCACTCCACGACTTGAGTTAAAGGGACTAGTTCGCTATTAACAAATTCGTCTTTGTCGAAATGCTTTTGAACCTGATCAGCCGGATCAAAACCAATGAGCATGAGGTCGGCGAATTGATCCATGAAGCCTTCTGATGAGGTGATCCGGGTCATCTTTGTAACGGATTGAGCTACGTACCCAGTCTCCTCACGCAATTCCCGCTTGGCAGCCTGCTCAGCGGTTTCACCAGGATTGACGATCCCAGCCGGTAAGGAAACGGAATCACTATTGACGCCAGCCCGGTATTCGCTGGTCATGACAACTTCTTGATTGGCGGTCATTGCTAAAATTGTAATTGTCGGGGATGTTTTAATGAGATCTCGTTCCACCTTCAAGCCGTCTGGGGTTTGAATATGGAGTTGATCAACGGCAAAAACACGACCAGAATAGACATTCTTGCGGTCCAGAATTTTTCCGGGCTGATGCCAAGTTTTAAACATGGATGAACCTCCTATGAAAAAGTGAGCGGATCAAAGCGGTTAGAAACTGGATCCTAAGTCTTCTGCTACAGAAATCCCGGGTTTGGGGATTTTTGTAGCAGGTGCTTAGGTGGAAGTTTCTGCTTTGAGTAGCTGTCCTAAAAATATGCTGAAAGTAATGGCAATTTTGCTTGTGTTATTAAGGAACAGAATTCAATACTTCTAGTTTAGCACATTGTGAAACACCGTCTCTACGTTTTAGAAAGGTCGGATTACCAATAAAAGATTTAGTTGTGATATAATAACGAATAGAAAAACGGAGACCCTATCAGACAAGGATTTCCCTTATAGAGCCGTTTAAGACGGTGGCATTTTAGGGTTAAATAACCGCTAGCTCTGCCAAGCTAAGGCGGTTATTTTTTTCGCTGATTTTTAGTCAACTCAACAACTGATGCCAATAAGGCTACGATAAAAGTACCGAAAGCCAACATTAATTGTAGGGCATCCGAAACGGACACTCATGCTACTCCTTTCATAGGATCTGAGCTTATCGTTGTAACACCATAAGCACCACCTCCAATTGGAAATAGCCACCGCCTTAACTTCTCTACAAAGTAAGATTATATAGGAATTTTGACGGATTCCCTAGAAAAAGGTCGATTGAAATTTGACCACCAAAAAGGAGCTAGCTGGTCATCTTAATTCCAACAATACTAATAAGTAACATCACGACAAACGCCCAAGTGATGGCCGAAATTTTGTCACCAAATAAGACAATTCCGGCGATCACGGTTCCAACTGCGCCGATGCCAGTCCAAACGGGATAGGCGATGGCTAAAGGTAATGTTTTAGTGGCGTGGGCGAGTAAAAAGAAGCTAATTAGCATGCCGACAAAGGTGACAATGGTTGGCGTGAGGTTAGTGAATCCGTGACTAAATTTCATAGCGATTGCCCAAACGACCTCAAAAAGGCCTGCGATAATTAATGTAATCCAATTCATAAGAAATCCTCCAAATAAGTGAGCGTAGCAAAGCGGTTAGAAAGCGGAGTGTAAGTGTCCTCTGAGAGAAATTCCTGGGTTTGGAATTTTTCTCAGAGGTCCTTACAAGTAGCTTTCTGCTTGGCGTTGCTGGCTAAAAGAAAATGGTACCCCTCACAATTCCTTCAAAGACCTAATGGAATTGTCAAAAGTACCAACAATTGCTGCCCGGTGGCAGTCGTTATTTAGTTAAAAATATCATAGCACATTTTGTGGTCAAAAGAAAAGCTGACAGGTTATTTATTTGACGTTCAGTTTTTTCTTCAACGCGTAGGTTAATAATTGAGAAAAATTAATATTTGTGTGAATGTTCTTTCATTGAGGTGATTTAGGCTACGCATTTAATGAACCGGCAAATAGTACATTGCCGCCAAAAATGCCAATCCATCGAAGACCATGTGAGCTAAGTAAGATGGCCAGATGGTCTTGCTGTGGATGAAGGTTGCATTGAGGAATAAACGCTCAACTGCAATGATGACCAGCATTTGAATCAAATTCCAGTTATAGGTTTGAAAATGAAGCATGCCAAAGATAAACATTGATGCCAGCATCGCGATCCCGAGACCAGCCCGGCGACTGAAATGGTAATACTCAATCAAGAGCGCAGCAATCGTTAAGAAGATGACAATACTAAGGAGTTCTTCATTCATTAGATCAAAGAGATCTGAGAAGATACTCTGGAAGTATGCCATTAATTGATTGCTTGATTTCCCGATTTGGGTAGCCGCCCCATTTTCGCCTAAGGTTCCCCCTAGTTTCGGGATGACGGTTGCTGCCACGTATGCGTAAATTAATTGGAGAATGAACATCATGGCGCCAAAGCCAAAGTCGGACCAACGTGGCTTGCCAAATAAGCGAAGCAGGCGACCTTGGCTAAGGTACAAGACCCCGCCAATCATAATAATGGCTGGAATTATATCGTCACAAACGGTTATCGTCCAGTAACTTTTGAAATTTACAGCCGCAGCAAAAGCCACCCAGATGACCGTGCCAATTGAAACAAACAGGAGTAACGCCCAGAGTCGCCACTGATCAAGCTTGGTATCAAGTATTGGGAATTCTTGTTGGTCAGTTTTGCGTTCAAACCAAAAGTGTTCCATTGCTTTCAACTTCCTTTCGTTAAGAGGACCCTTAGTTATAGTTAATGTTGCTCACTGTGATTAGGATCGCGGTGCCATTGCAACTAAAGATGCGATGGTATCAAAAATAACGTGAACCGTGTAAAAAAGATTGATTCACTGCGAGCATAGACAGCGTTTAAGAAGTTTACTTACTTCTTCAATACCCGGACCCGGTAGACCGCGTCAATTTTGCTCAAACGTTGAATTAATTTGTTGTCCGCTTCGTTCTTTAGATTATCCAGATCAATGATGGTGTATGCCACGCCATCTTTAGCGGCATTACTCATGCTTTCAATATTAATGCCGGCATCGGCCAAGGCGGTTGCAATTTGACCAACCATGTTCGGAATGTTTTTATGAATAATCGTCACCCGATAAGGGGCGTTAAATGGCACTTGGAGGTTAGGCAAATTAACCGAATTCATAATATTACCTGTTTCCAGATAGGTCATGATCGTATTGGCTCCTTGAGTTGCCCCATTAGCCTCGGCTTCAATCGTTGAACCGCCAATATGTGGCGTTACCACAACATCGTCACGATTAAGCAGGATGTTTTCGCCAAAATCAGTGTAATAAGTTCTGATTTTGCGGGCGTCCAATGCATCTACCGCAGCGGTATTATCAACGATACCACCTCTGGAATAATTGAAAAGTTTAACGCCGTCTTTCATGATTTCCATTTGCTCGCTGCCAATTAAGCCGGTTGTTTCTTCATTCTTTGGAACGTGAACGGTGACGTAATCAGCGTGGGCCAACGCTTCACCCAGCGTTCTCGCCCGGGTGATGTTGGTTGAAATGTGCCATGCCGCATCAGCCGATAAGTAAGGGTCATAGCCAATGACTTTCATCCCAAGGGCACTGGCGGCATTCGCAACCAATGAGCCAACGTGGCCGACACCAATGACAGCAAGGGTTCGACCGGTTAGCTCAGTCCCCTTAAATTTAGTTTTGTCTTTCTCAGTTCTTAATGAAATATCGGCGCCACTGTTATGAGCAGCATAATCTGCTGCAGCAAATAAGTTTCGTGACGAGGCAACCAGCAGGGCGATAATCAGCTCCTTAACGGCATTGGCATTACTCCCAGGAGTATTAAAAACGGCGGTTCCATTCTTAGTGGCTTTGTCCAAGGGAATGTTATTATAGCCAGCCCCCGCCCGGGCAATCACCTTAAGGCTCTTTGGAAATTCTTGATCATGCAAATTCACGGAACGGATTAAATAGGCATCCGCGTCATCTGTTTTATTAATTTGGTAGTCGTCGGTAAATTGATCCAAACCTGCTTGAGCAATTGCGTTATAAGTTTTTACTTGATACATGTCTGTTCCTCCTAATGATTCTTTTCAAAGTTGTGTAAGAAATCAACGAGTGCTTGAACGCCTTCAGTTGGCATTGCGTTGTATAGACTGGCCCGCAAGCCACCGACACTCCGATGGCCTTTTAAATTCATTAAGCCGGCATCCGATGCGGCTTGGATGACTTGCTTATCAAGATCTGCGTCATCAGTTGTAAATGGCACGTTTGTTAATGAACGATCAGATTGCTTGATATAGTTGGTGAATAGTTTGGATTCATCCAAGAAATCATAAAGCAAGCTCGATTTCTTGCGGTTGATCTTTTCAATTTCGGCAAGGCCGCCTTGTTGCTTGAGCCATTTAAGAACGAGTCCAGTCGCATAAATTGCAAAAACCGGTGGCGTATTAAACATCGAATTTTTCTTAACAAATAACGAATAGTTGAGGATACTGGGGATGTGTTCAACTGGTTTAACCAGATCGTCTCGAACAATGACGATGGTCACGCCGGCAGGGCCGAGGTTCTTTTGGACTCCGCCAAAGATTAAGCCAAAGTCATTCACGTTGTATTCTTCCGCCATGAAATTGGACGACAAGTCACCAACCAAAGTGACATCGCCATGTTCAGGCAAAGTATGGTAAGCAGTTCCTTCAATCGTGTTGTTAGTCGTGACGTGAAGATAGTCATACTCAGCTGCGGAAAGTGGTTTATTTGAGTGAGGGAGTTGTCGGTAATGATCGGCTTTGGTTGTGGCCAAGACGTCGACAGCCACACCCAAATTAGCTGCTTCGTCACCTGCCCGAGTTGCCCAGTGACCACTGTCTAGCAAGGCAATTCGTTTGTGATCGGTGGCGAGATTAAGTGGAACTGCCGCAAATTGGCCGGTGCCGCCACCTTGGAAAAATAATACATGATAGTTGTCGGGGACATGCATTAAATCACGAATATCTTGTTTAGCCGTATTGATGATGCCGTCAAACATGGCAGAACGATGAGAAATTTCCAAAATGCTCATACCGGTTCCCTGAAGTGATGGTAACTCTGCTTGAATTTGCTTAATCACCGGATCTGGTAGCGTTGCTGGTCCCGCCGCGAAATTATAAACCGTCATAGCTCAAAACTCCCTTTATCATAAATTAAAAGCTCCCACAGATTGACACTGTGAGAGCTCGTTAGCATAGCAGTTTTAACGGCCTCACAGTGTGATGTAACATCATCCGTGTAAGGCCTTTTGTCGAAAATATCGCACTAAAAGATGGCCTACCCGCATGACACCGTAGACCAGGAGGATGATTTAATTGTAAAAGTCATTAAATTCACGTTCATGTGAATACCTCCATTTCTTATAATTAAAATCTAACAGAACCCACAGACAAATGCAACAGTATTTTGAATAATTTTGCATGGCGGGGTTTACTTGAGTATAACCATCATGGTAAGTTTTAAGCAGCCAATTGAATGATGAGATCTACCTAAACATATTTGAGAAACATTTTGGAGGAAACCAACATGACTGACTTTTACTTCATTCGCCACGGCCAGACTGCGGCAAATGCCATTGGCCTAAAGCAGGGAATCATTAATACGGAAGTGACATACCTTTCGGAAACTGGAAAGAAACAAGCGGAAAGTTTACATCAGGGTTTCGATATCTCGTTTGCGGATCAAATCATCGCAAGCCCATTACAACGGACTAAAGATACCGCAAACATTTTAAATCAGAGTGCGAACTTACCGATAACCTATGACAAACGGTTGCTGGAAATTTCCTATGGCGATTGGGATGGCCAGAAGAACGCTGAGTTGGAAGAGAAGTATCCAGAAGTATTTGACCACGTTTTAAACGATGTGCTGCCAATTTATGTCACGGTGGCGGGTGGCAATACCGAATCATTTGAAGACGTTATCGCCAGAGCACAGGACTTTATGGGCAGCGTTAGTCAGAAATTCCCTGATGATCAGATTATTGTTGTCACCCATGGCTTCACAATCAAGGCTGCGGTGCTGGCTGCGATGGGCTCCCCTAAAGAAATGATGGTCATTGAAGAACCCGATAATACAAGTGTGACCAAGATTACGTATGCCCCTGAAAATCACTCATATTATCTGCGCTACTATAACCGAGTTGTTCATTCAGGCTTTTAGGCTTTTGGTTGACAAAATGTGGTGATTCCGTTATATTTGGTGCAGATATCAAACGAGGAGGAATCACCCATGCAATTTGTAGCCGTACAATCAACTTGTTGTCAGATGTGTCCAGCTCAAGTTAACGCTGAGGGTGGTCTCTTTAAACAATCCATTTGTTAGAGTAAGTGTGATTTAAGTTGCTTATCAATGGATTCTGGAGTGTCACAGCTTTTGGCGTTAACTGAAGCTGTGGCACTTTTTTGTTTGGAATAAGAAAATTCGTTCAGTTTTGACGTATTTAATCTATAGATGCATCAAATTAAGGAGATCCATCATCATTTTGGAGGAGAAAACATGAGAAAGTTAAGAATGTTATTGCTGGTCGCAGTCATTGGAATAATCACAGTTGGGTTAGCGGCTTGTGGGCAGTCCAGCAATCAAAAAACAAATTCCAGCAAGAGCCAAACCTTGAATCTCAGTACGACCGCACCACTGGACACAATTGATATTTCTAAATCAACTGGTTATGGTCAGACAGGGAATGCGTTTGAAAGTTTTTATCGCCTTGGCAAGAATGGGAAGCCAACCGCCGGCCTTGCCCAAAGCGCCAAGAAGTCTAAAGATGGTAAAACGTGGACATTTAAATTACGCAATGCCAAATGGAGTAATGGCGATCAAATCACTGCACAAGATTTCGTTTATTCATGGCGGCGAACTTTGAACCCCAAGACTAAATCAACTTATGCTTATCTGTTTAGTGGGATTAAGAATGCTGACAAGGTAAACGCTGGCAAGCTTTCACCAAATGCCGTTGGGATTAAGGCGACTAATAGCAAGACCGTTGTTGTTCAACTCGAAAAACCAATTGCCTACTTCAAGGTTCTTATGTCCTACCCACTCTTTGGTCCTCAGAACCAAAAAATTGTTGATAAATATGGAAAGAAGTATGGCACTCGTTCACAATATATGGTTTATTCAGGACCATTTACAATTAAGAATTGGAACGGAACTGGCAACAAGTGGCAATTTGTGAAAAACAATCAATATTGGGATAAGAGCGTCGTTAAGCTCAAGAAGATTAACTATACGGTGGTTGCCAGCCCAACAACTGGTTTGGAGCTTTACCAACAGGGCAAGCTTGACTTGACGCCGCTGTCTAATCAGCAAATCAAGAATTACAAGAACAACTCAGAGTTCAAGCAGTACCCTTACTCACTGGTGAGCTTCTTGGAATATAACTTTAAAGATGCCAATAGCACGAAACGTAAAGTGATGAGCAATCGAAACATTCGGACAGCTATTTCACTTTCCATTAATCGCAAACAGTTGACCAAGAAAGTTTTAGGGGATGGATCAGCAACTCCAACCGGCTTTGTCGCCTCTCAGCTCGCCCACGATCCAAGGACGGGGACGGATTTTGCCAAGCAGCAGGCGGTTGCTAATACAGTTGATCATAATGAAAAGCTGGCTAAGCAGTATTGGGAGAAGGGGCTGAAACAAGTCGGAGTCAAAAAAGTCAACTTGTCGATTTTGGCCTCAAGCGATGATCAAACCAGTAGTCCAGTGACCCAGTATTTGAAGGCCCAGTTTGAGAAAGTTCTGCCAGGGATGACGTTAAACATTCGCAACGTGCCTGGCCAAGTCGCAACCCAAGATGCCTTGAAGGGTGAGTTCGACATTTATCTTTCTGGTTGGGGTGCCGACTTCAATGATCCAATTTCATTCTTACAAATTCCTGAGTCCGGGACAGCTTATAATTATGGTAAATATCGTAATGAAACTTATGATAAGCTGATTAATCGAGCTCAGAACCGCGATGCTAATAATGCAGGTCAACGTTGGGATGATTTGGTTCAGGCTGCCAAAGTATTTAACAAGGATCAAGGAATGACGCCACTCTATCAACAAGTCACTTCCTACTTACAGAAGCCTTCACTGAAAGGTGTGATTCATAATACTGCCGGTACTCAGTGGAGCTATAAGTATGCTTATATGAAATAAATAGCATGTTAGAAGCTTTTAACTGTTTCAAAATAGTTAAAAGCTTCTTTATTGTAATTGAAGACAATTTTAATTTTCTAATTTTTCTGCCATTTTTGTTGTTTCCGTGCTAAACTAAAGGGAATTAAACATCATATGAGGTGATTAAATGACAAGAAAAATTGCTGTTATTGGAATGGGAAATGTTGGCTCAACGGCCGCACATTACATAGTTGCTTGTGGATTTGCGGATGATTTAGTGTTGATCGATACCCGGGAGAAAAAGGTTGAAGCAGACGCGACGGATTTTGAAGACGCGATGTCAAATTTGCCTTTCCATACAAATATTACGGTTAATGATTATTCGGCGTTGAAGGACGCTGATGTGATCATTTCGGCATTAGGAAACATTAAATTGCAAGATAATAAGAATGATGACCGCTTTGCTGAGTTACCATTTACCAGTAAGGCAGTGAAATCAGTTGCGCAAAAGATTAAGGATTCAGGCTTTAACGGGATTATTGTTGATATCTCCAACCCCGTGGATGTGATTACATCCATGTATCAGCAAATTACCGGCCTACCAAAGAAACACGTTATTGGGACTGGCACGTTACTTGACTCATCCAGAATGAAGCGGGCAGTGGCTAAAGAATTAAACATCGATCCACGTTCGGTTTCAGGCTATAACTTAGGTGAACACGGGAACTCACAATTTACTGCTTGGTCAACGGTTCGCGTTTTGGGTCATCCAATCACGGAAATTGCCAAACAACGAGGCTTGGATTTAAACAAGTTGGATAAGGCCGCCCGTGAAGGCGGTTTCAATGTGTTCCATGGCAAAAAGTACACCAATTATGGCGTAGCAACCGCTGCAGTTCGTTTGGCCAATACGGTTATTAGTGATTCAAGAACGCAATTAGCCGTATCAAATTATCGGGAAGAGTTGGACACTTACTTATCATACCCAGCAATTGTCGGCCGAGATGGCATTCTGGAAAAAGTGCAACTGGACTTAACAGATGAAGAAAAAGAAAAATTACAGACTTCTGCTAACTTTATTAAGACGAAGTTTAAGGAGTCGATGAATAGTTAGTGTGCGCAGTGAAGCGCTTAGGTGCGGTTATATAAAGGGTCGATCATGAAAATCCTGATTTTGGATTTTCATGATCGACCCTTTATATATCTAGCACCTGCTTCACGGAGCACCATTAATCAATTTAACAATTCCAAATCCCAACTTCAACGATTTTGAACCACCAAATTCCCACTCATTCGCCAAAATTTTCGGGCAGCACGATCCAGGTTAATTTGTTTAACAATGTGATCCTGAGTTGTCGCATCGTACTGATCCTCGTCTTCTTCAGCGGTGTGTACCTCAAAACTATGGTAAATAACGGTGCGACCACTAATTTCAAACCAATTAGGTGTCAACTGTTTTTCCTTGATCGTAATGTTCTTGTCCGGCCATACTAAATAACGGGTGGCGTCGTTTGTCCGTGAAAGTTCAACTTGCCAGCCTGATCTCAAGTCGGAAACTTCCTGCCACCGCTGGATATGCACGTGGTTGATCGCATAATAGATAATGCTAGCATATTGAAGTTTACGGTTAGTTTTAAGACTAGCTGTCGATAACGGTTGATATTTGGTGGCTTTAGTCTGGCGGGGCTGGTCAATTTGGCCGGCGGGCTTATCAACTTGTCCTTGGGTAATGAGCATGAAACCAATCAATCCAAGTCCAAGGAGGAATATGCTAATGATGAGCCCAGATCGTTTGCACAATCTCAATTCCCCCTTGCCAAAATAATGATTATTGCTGTTATTGGTATCATTTAAGCACAATTGATGCCGATAAGGAAGTGATGATCCCGTAAAACAGCCTTAACGAACAAGTACATATAGCCAGTAAGCCGCAAAACCAATACACAAGCCAATGGACCCCAATCCTAAAATTCTCACCGAGCAAACAAACGTCTTGGTCTTTACCTGTTCTGCCGTAAACAGTCGCATTTGCTTAAAGATAAAAGGTACAGTCAGCAAGATTGAAATCATGGCAACCGGATAGACCCCTAAAAAGATTGCCAAGAAGATCAATAGGATTGCCAAAACGTTTGTGGCGTTGAACATAAAAACGGCACGAGGGACGCCGATGTAGTGAACAATTGTTTTGCGATTATTCAACCGATCCTCTTCGTCATCACAAATATTATTAGCCAGCATGATATTGGCGATCCAAATAAATAATGGTGCCGCGGCCAGCAAAATTTCCCATAACAATTCAGCATTCCAAGTGAAAAGTTGGTAGGAATTAATGTAAACTGAAATAAGAACAATCATGACCCCCATCGTAAACCCAGAGGCAATTTCCCCAAATGGTGTGCTGGAAATTGGTCGTGGCCCCGATGAGTACAGGATTCCGATCGCAAAGCAGAAGACTCCCATCCACAGCAATGGCAGGCCAACCTTATACGTGAGATACAGGCCAATCCCAGCTGACGGAATGATGAAGGCAGCGAGGATAAAGACCACCAAAGCGGGGGAGATGTGTTCGCGGCCAATGATGTTTGTTTTTGATTTGTACTCGTCTTTGTCCGAGTGGTAGTAGTCGTTAAAGTTGTCCAGCACGTTCACGGTCGCATCAAATAGAATCATTGCAATAAAGAAAAGGGTGGCATACAGGCCATTGACGGAACCCAGAAAATACCAGCTGAAAAAGAGGCCGGTGATAAACGGGAAGACACTGGCACTCAAAATTTTAAATTCAATTAATTCGGTAAACGTCGCTAAATTCATTAAAATCCCCACAATCTGCTAAAATAATTTCAGAATCTATATTAGATTATACCAAAGGAGCTCCACCATGACGCTAACAAATCGCACCCCAGAACCTAAAGTTGAATCGTTATTTAATGAATTGGCCCCCAACTATGATTCGATGAACTCATTAATTAGTCTCGGATTACACCGCAATTGGCGCCGGTTTGCCATGAAACGCCTGAATATCCGGCCCGGCGCTTTTGTAATTGACGTCTGTTGTGGGACCGGGGATTGGACGGTGGCTTTGGCCAAAGCGGTGGGGCCAGCTGGTCGGGTTGTCGGCTTAGATTTCAGTGATGAGATGCTCAAAATCGCTGCAAAGAAACTCAAGGCTGCAAAAGTTGCCGACCGGGTGACCTTGGTTCGCGGGGATGCCATGCACTTGCCGTATGAAGCTAACGCTTTTGATATTGCCACAGTTGGTTTCGGCTTACGAAACGTTCCCGATGCCAATCAAGTACTGACCGAAATGGCCCGAGTTGTTCATCCAAACGGTCAGGTTGCGTCGCTTGAAACCTCTCAGCCGACATTGCCGGTTATTAAATTTGGCTGGCAGATCTATTTTAAATTAGTGCCAATTATGGCAAAATTTGCGGTTAATAAATATCAGGAATATGCCTATCTTCAACGAACAACCAAAGAATTTGTGTCCGCCAAACAATTAGCCCAGATGTTTCGCCAAGCCGGGATGACCAAGGTTTCCTACCAAATGTTGACCTTTGGCGCGGCGGCATTTCACCTTGGCTGGGTGAAAAAGTCAAAATAGTCCTTGCCAACCCTGATTAAAACGGCTATCATGTAATTAACTTATTCTAAGGAGTTTTTAATGATGATAAACGATCAAGAAACTCAATTGAATAGTTGCCGATATTACTTTTGGTTTTTCCAGATCTGATCTGTGATAAGCCAAGAGATTTTCATGATGGAAATTAAAGGCCGCGCAGATCAGCAATTGACTGTGCGGGATTAAACCAATGGTGGGTCCTTTTCAGTCAATTAACTGACTGCGAAGGACCCTTTT
The DNA here is from genome assembly GCF_019061365.1 of Lentilactobacillus dabitei. Lineage (GTDB taxonomy): Bacteria > Bacillota > Bacilli > Lactobacillales > Lactobacillaceae > Lentilactobacillus > Lentilactobacillus dabitei. The sequence continues at coordinate 36,108 of NZ_JAHPPD010000002.1, read as the reverse complement.
TTAGGACCGCTACGCAAAGCAGAGGCCTGCATCTAAGATCCTTCCGCCTCAAACCCAGACCCGGGGCTTGAGGCGAAAGAATCTTAGACTCCGGTCTCTAACCGCTTTGCTCCGCGCACTTTTTTGAGAGGAGAACATATTATGAGTAAATTATCAGACAAGATGAACAAACGGGTGGCTGCGTTAACACCCGCCACAATTTTAACCTTCAACCAGAAGATTTCAACAATTCCAGATATTGTGAAATTAACTTTGGGTGAACCTGACTTCAATACCCCGGAGCACGTGAAGCAAGCTGCTGTTAAGGCAATTGATGACAATGAAAGCCACTACACCAATTCAAGGGGAACCGATGGCTTGCGGCAAGCAGCAGCGGGCTTTTTGCACAAAAAGTATGGTTTGAATTACGATCCGGCAACGCAAGTCTTAATGACTGCTGGGGCCACTGGTGCCATTTATTCCTCATTAACTGCAATGCTTAATCCTGGCGATACGGTTATTATTCCAACACCAATTTTCCCACTTTACGTTCCGATCGTGCTGTTGGCTGGTGCTAAACCAGTCTTTGTGGACACTTCGGATAATGGGTTTGTGTTGTCACCAGAAAAGTTGCAGGCTGCCATTGATGCCAATAAAGGTACTGTCAAAGCAGTTATTTTGAACTTCCCCAACAATCCAACTGGGGTTACATATCATCAAGATGATTTGCAAAAACTTGCGGATGTGATTTCCAAGTACGATATGATTTGCTTGAGCGATGAAATCTATAGTGAATTGACTTACGATGGCACTCATGTTTCGATGGGGACCATTTTACCAGAACAAACGTTAGTGATGAACGGGGTTTCCAAGTCCCACGCCATGACTGGTTGGAGAATTGGGATGATTTGTGGTCCGGAAGATATCATTAGCGAAGTGGCGAAAGTCAGTGAATTTACGATCACCTCGTTGGCCACCAATACGCAGGCGGCTGCCGAGGAGGCCTTCAAGAATGGTATGGACGATGCGTTGCCAATGAAGAAAGAGTACCTGGCTCGTCGAGAGTTGTTGGTTGCCGGACTCGCTAAAGCCGGCTTTACTTGCCCGAATCCAAATGGGGCCTTCTACGTCTTTGCCAAGATTCCTGAAGGTTTGAATCAGAATAGTGAAGCCTTCTGTTACGAACTTGCCAAGGAAGCTAAAGTAGCATTGATCCCAGGTTCATACTTCTTGCCAGGCGGTGAAGGGTATGTTCGAATCAGTTACGCGGCCAGCGAAGAGAATCTCAAGAAGGCAGTTGAGCGGATTCAAAAATATGTTGCTAGCAAGTCGATTTCTGAAAAATAACTACTAAAGGAGTTTGAAATAACATAATGAAAATTTTGATGTATACCTCACGCCCCGATGAAAAGGCCCCAATTGATGAGTGGGCCAAGCAAAATGGCGTCCAAGTTGATACCAATACCGTGCCATTAAGTGAAGAAACGGTTGATCTGGCTAAAGGTTATGATGGTATTTCGGTTTTACAACATGGCTCAGTTGGCGGCCCAGAAGTTTATCGGCAGCTCCACAAATTTGGCATCAAGCAGATGGCCTTGCGAAGTACCGGCTATGAAATCGTTGACCTCAAGGAAGCGGCCAAGAATGATTTAGTTGTCACCAATGTGCCTGCCTACTCACCTCGTTCAGTGAGTGAGTTAGTCTTAGCCCACGTTATGTGGTTATTGCGCCATCTGGGTGAAGTTAAGGAACGGGAAGATCGGGGCGATTTCAGTTGGAAGGGCATCGAAGCCAAGGAAATTCATACATTGACTGTGGGGATTATCGGTGCCGGCAAAATTGGGAGTGCGGTTGCCCGAATCTTTAACGCCTTAGGGGCCACAGTAATTGCGGCTGATCCCATTCACCGCCCAGAATTAAATGATACCCTCACTTATGTTGACCACGAGACTGTCTACAAGACAGCGGATATCATTACAATGCACACGCCATTGACGACTGAAACCCACCACATCATCAACGCCCAAGTCTTCAAGAAAATGAAGCCAACCGCGATTTTTATTAATGCGTCAAGAGGACCGGTTGTTGATACGCCGGCGTTAGTTGCCGCTTTAGAGAATCATGAAATTGCTGCGGCTGCTATTGATACGATTGAAGGAGAAAATGGCATTGTGGGCCAAGACTTATCCGGCCAGCCAATTAACAATGAGAATCTAAAGAAATTGCTGGCCATGCCAAATGTCAACGTTAGCCCTCACATTGGATTTTACACAGAAGTGGCTGTTCAAAACATGGTTCAGTTTGCCTTAGATGATGTATTAGCCGTTCTTAATGGTCAACAGAGCCCTCATCAAGTTAATTAGAGGCTAGACAAATGCGTAGAAAAGATCGAGAAGTTACTGATATTAATGAAATCAAAGCCATCTTGCATGACTCCCACGTCATTCACAGTGGCTTTCGGACTGAAGATTACCCGTATGTGGTGCCAACCAACTTTGGTTATGAATTTGACGATGCCAATCACCTCACCCTGTACATGCATGGCGCACCAGTCGGCCACAAACGGGATTTGATCAAACAGGATGGCCGGATGGGCTTTGAAATCGACGATGGCGGTCAATTAATGACGCCAGAAGATCCCAAGGAAAACACCCCGAGCTTTGCTTATCGAAGCGTGATGGGGTATGGGGATGCAGAATTGGTTGACGATCCTGAGATTAAGCGTCATGCTTTGCAACTGCTCTTGTCACATGAGACCGGGCAATCGATTGATCTGTTTGATATTTCAGAAAAGACCATTGATTACGTTGGGGTGATCAAGGTTACTGTAAAGAACTACACAGCTAAGGAACATGTAGCTGGTGAACCGGGATTTAAATAAAATAACCATTTAAATATTAATTTAAAGCGGCATGATCTGGTGAGAATGGAACTGGCAGGTCGTGCTTTTTTGTTGTCATAGAATGTATGAAACCGATTACGTAAATTGATACGTTGACTGGTTACTTATGTTAAAATAAAATTGTTTAAGGGTAGTTGCCATAGTTCTTATAAGGGCTGTGGTTTATCAAATTTGAGGGGGAGTTATGTTATGGATAATATTAATTATCATCAAAGGACAAAACTACGGGGGACTATTAAGATCGTTATAGCAGTCATCGCGACAGTTCTGTTCTCCTTATCGTTTAATTTGATGGGGGGCAGCAATCAGCTCTAACCGCTGACTCTGACGCAACCTATGTTCCGTGGAATGGTGGAAGTACGGCTCAACATGATGCTTGGATAAAGGCCAACGTTGACCCAAATTGGAAGGGTCAAGCTGCTGCAGATGCAATTGGCCCCGATGTAACGGGCAAACTTGATGATTGGATGCCGGACAAGAGCTTACAGGCAATTGTTGTCAATGAATTATCCTTAGATGGTGTTCAGGTTGATGGGGAAAATGTGACATCGCCTGATCAAATCAGTAAGAAACTACTTGAAGATAATTTAACAGGTATTAATTATGCAACTACAGATGATAATCAGACGGATAATGAAGACATATTTAATGCGATCTTGAGTGTTAAATCTTTAACGGGATTAGAGTATGCGAAGAATTCATCCTACATTTCTTTGAATGCTAGTTATTCAGCGTTTACAAAATACAATGTTCCAGTAAGACGTGGGGAACTTAGCGATATTGATGCACTTAAAGATTTGAAGAATCTCTCGGGAGTAGACTTTCAGAGAAATCAAATACATGATATTAGTGCACTTGCCAATAAAACGTTTAATACTCTTGATACTTCATTTACTGGCTTATATGGGAATAGAGTTACTGATGCTTCTCCGTGGGGACGATCTAATTTTGTTGACTCCTCAGGAGATAACTTGAATAGTCAGATTTATGTTTTACCAAACATAAAATTGAATCCCAAAATGACAAGTTACACAATGACCTCTTTTGCAATTAACAGTGAGGTAAAAAACATTGTTGGTGAAAACATTCCAATTGTTCCATACTACGTTGGGAAAATACCACAAACTAATTTTGCAAGTGGTTATAGTAGCACCGCCGATGGAACAGCAGATACTAGTGCTAAAACGATTACGTGGACTAATTTGAATAAAGATGGTGATGGGAAGGGGACCCTGACGGCTTATTACAACGACACGTTACTCGGAAACACACCATACGATGGGGTCATTGTCCAACCGTACACATTGGATGATACCGTTGGAAATATTAACGTTATTTATAAAGATGAAGGTGGCACTGTTCTTGGATCATCAACCATTTCGGGAACTGAAAATGACTTGTGGAACTATGCCATTGGTAGCGATGGCTTAACATTAGCTGATCCCGATACAAGTGACAATAGCAAGGATGTTAATGATACGCTTCAACAGTTGGAGGCAACCAACGGATATAAGAGTGTTACAGCTGATGGTCCTAAGGATTCCAACGGGCAGCAAAATGCCAAATATTCTGTTGCTGATACTACGGCTGGGTTACCAACGGTTACGTATACGTTTAGTAAGACAATCCCAGTTCAAAATATTTCCTTTAACGTCAAATATGTTGATAGTGACAACAAGCCACTTACCATCAACGGTAAGACGCAAGAAACGTTCAATGATAAATCTGGGGCAGATTGGAATTATACGATTCCAACTGTTAGTGGATACACGTTTGACCACTTTGCTACGAGTGGGACTGCTCCAACTTTCACAACAGGTAAATTATCTGGTACGTATGGCCCAAATAGTAAGGATATTACTTTAGTTTATAAAAAGAATACCCCAACGCCACCAACCCCACCAGAGCCTAATCCAACACCAGTTAACCCAACACCAAATCCAGCTCCAACGCCATCAACCCCAACAGTAACCACGCAGCCAGCAACTCCAGGCATTGCCAAGAAAGGTGAAGCCGTTTATGCCTTGAAGAAGATCTATATGTATAGTAACAAAGACTTCAAAAAGAGTGCACGAGTTGCCAGCTATTCCAAGAAGCCGCGGATTAACCGACCGATGTTTGTGGTAACGGATTATGCGACCTCCAAAGCTGGTAACTTGCGGTATGTTGTTCGTGATGTGAACCATCACAGCAAAACTGCCGGCAAGAAGGGTTATATTACTGCCGACTACGCCTTTGTTCGGCCAGTTTATTATCACAGTTCTCATAAGACGCTGATGGTCATCAATCCCCGTGGTGTCAATGAATATACGAACAAGAACTTGACTGGTAGGGTTAAGAACTTCAAACAAGGCACTCAGCTCAAGGTGAAGGGCTTTGTTAAGCATAACTTAACGACTCGTTACCTCTTGAGTAATGGTCACTACATTACCGGAAACCGCAAACTTGTGATTGCTGGTAACCAGAAGCAGCCTAAACAAATCAAAGTTAAGAAAGCCATTTACCTTTACAACAATGCTAACTTCAGTAAACGTACGAAGCACATCAAGGAGGGTACCGTGTTGAAAGTTAAGAAGTGGGAGTACTCACATCCATACTCAACTACGACCTTTGGTGCTAAACGTTATGCGGTTGCTGGCGGTTATGTAACTGTTAATAGTCATTACGTGAAGGTAATTTAATAGAATCAACAGCCTTAAACCGACGGGCAAATTGCCTAGTCGGTTTTTGTCAGGAAAGGTTTAGGGGAGAAATGACTTGTATGCCAAAAACAGTAAAAATTGATAAGCCGATCAAGGAATATACTGCTACCCCTGAAGATAAAGCCGAGTATGAGCAAGGGAAAGCCAGACTTATGGCAGCTTACAAGTTCATGAAGGCTCGTGAGGACGCCGGCTTAACTCAAAGAGAGTTAGCTACCGCTTTAGGCAAGAAACTAGATATCTCTTTAACTTAGTACAGGTTGATTTATCAATTTGAATTTAATGAAAATCCGCGATCGCTGCCGATAACTGAATCTTAGTTATGGGTGGCGATTTTTTTGTATTCAAGTTCCATATTTGGTACAGGGCTTCGATTGTTCATGGCAATTAGGCAATAAAATCAGATAGATATTTAACTCAACAATTATAAATTAGTAGTTTACACATTAATCACCAAAAAGTTATAAAAGTGATGCGTTAATGTTGCAACAAATTGAGTGGGTTGATATATTGATGATGGAAATAAGGAATTAGGGGTGTCATGTGAGGACTGCTCCACTCACTTTTTAGGGGGAAATTAAATGAAAACTTGTTGTCAACCTACCCAACGGATCCGGCATTGGCTCGCGTCCTTTGGGGTGACCATCTTAGCGCTTTTACTATTTACGAATGGAATGGGGGAACTGGTATACGCCAGCGTGGTAGCCGACAATAACCAATCAGTTCAAATCGCGACTGAGAATCCGACTGATAGTTCGGCAAATCATCAGTCTGCACCGGCTGAGTCGCAGTCTGTACCTGCAGAGTCCCAGACTGTGGAAGCCCAAGCTACCGAATCCCAAACTTCAACTGCGACTGCGCAACCGGCAGAAGCAACTCAGCCAGCTCAGGTACCTTCAACGCCAGCAGTTACTGAAGCCAACCAGGCACCTGAGTCTCATGCGACACAACCAGCAACTCAAACGAAGGCAGTAGACCCAACGGCAACTAATCAGCCAGCTCAAACAGGATCTACCCAGCCAGCAACTGCACCAGTTTCTAATTCACCGGCGCCAGCAACTTTCGAAGCGTCAGCTGTGTCCACCAACAGTTCAAAAACTGCGGAGACAACGGATTCGAGCAAGCAATCAAAAGAAGCCGGCCAATCGAGTAATCAGTCAGCCACAACGAAACAAACAAATCAAACTGCTGCTAATAGCCAGCAAAACTGGCAAGAAAATAATCTAGCTAACGAAACTGAGAAGGCAGCTCAACCAAAGATTCAAGCGGCACCAGCTAAAATGAAAGCGACAACGGTCATGGATCAACTCGTCGTTACCAACGAGCAACAATTAAATGATGCCTTGAACGCGGCGCCTAGCGATGGCTCAGGCCAGACCATTACGCTTGGGAATTCATTTTCAACGGTTCATGGATTCTTTATTAAACAAGGCCAAAACATAACCTTTATCAATGAAGGCGCCCCGGTGGAACTAAGTATTGGTTCACAAATCAAAGTGGAAACGGGCGCTATGGTCACTTTTAAAGGGAACCAAAAAGATGGGATCTCAATTGTCCCGATAAAAGATTTTGCAGTTCCTCGGAATTTTAAAACGACCGCCACCTATTCGGCTCTCCATATTGATGGCACTGCCGATTTGATCAACACAACGATTAAAGATTTTAACATTAAGCCATATCCGCCTTCCTACAACGATGGTCCGGTGACAGTTAGTGGCGGGACGTTAACAATGGGCCAAAATGCCTATATTACCCATAATCATTTATTCGTTGATCCTAACTCAGGGACAATGGGTGCTGGTGGTATCTCGGTTAATAATGGTGGCACGGTTATCATGAATGAAGATAGTTACGTTACCAACAACTCGACTGAGTGGGGTATTCAAGAAACTGCTGGTGGCATTTCACTGCACAAAGGATCTCATCTCATCATGAACGGTGGTCATATTGACGGCAACTCCGGTCCCGATGCCGGTGGTGTTGTGGTAGGCGACGTTAGCAGAAAGGACAAGACATACCCAATTTCAACGATGGTCATGAATTCAGGAACCGTAGATGGTAACATTTCCTGGCATCACTCAGGTGGTATTTTCGTTAATGGTTCGGCTGATGTAACGATTAATAGCGGCTCCATTAGCCGAAATCAAACTGGCTTGGTTGGCCGCCAGCCAAACCCAGTCGCAAGTGGTGGTGCGTTCGTTGTCCACCAAGGATATACGCAACAATCGGGTACCGCTGAATCCTACAATCTTAACAATATCGGGCGCTTAACCATCAATGATGCCATTATCGATGGCAACCACGCTTCCGCAGCCGGCGGTGGTCTCTACGTTAATTCTAATAATGTCACGATCAATAAGGCGACCATCACCAATAACGTTGCTGACAAGCATGGTGGCGGCATTTACGTTAGTATCGCCGAATATAACCTCCATTTGGGGAATAGTTTGATTACTGGCAACGAAGCTATCGCCGGGGAGCCAATTACTTCAGGCGAGACTCAAATGCTAGCCGGATCTGGCGGCGGTATCTGGTTCTGTCCGACGGGTAACGCCGAAATTTATGTCACTGATGGGACGGCCATCTTTGGTAACAAAGCTCTCACTCAAGGTGATGAAGTATTGAGTGAAGCTAAAACTGGTGGTGAAGTAACCACCTTGGCTAACAGAATGCCTGGTGGCGGTGGCGTTGATTGGTATCATGATCGCGATGGCCAACAAGAAACCGATGCAGTGACGATTGATCACGACAGTGGCTTTGTCGGCTTAAAAAATCAATCAACTGATGCAGCCAAAGCAATCGCCGCTGGCCTGGCAACCGTTCTGATCAAAGGCAACAAAGCACCTCGGGGCGGCGGCATTGGCTCCAACGGTTCAGTTATCTTTGGCAATCACCTTGTCGGCACCAAAACGATTAAGGTTGCCAAGGTATGGGAAAATGACGGCAAAGTTGCCCAACCTGATAAAGTTGCCATTAACCTTGTCTTAGATGATCCAACCAGTCCACTCAATGGTGGCGTAATTGATACGATTGAACTAAGTGCTGAAAATAACTGGCAAACTGATTTTGCCGGCCTGCCAACCAACCTGAAGTATCAATTAACTGAAGGGGCGGTTGCTGGCTTCACCCCTGCGTTTGGCGAACTCAAAGACTTAGGAAACGGCGTGTTTGAAATGACCGTAACGAACAAATCAATTGGTAAAGAAACAACGCCAGACCAGCCAACCACTCCGGTTGATCAGCCTAAAATACCAACTGAGCCAACGACACCAACTGGTGAGATTGTCCCAGGCAATCCGGCGGTTATCCCTGGAACACCAACTACGCCAGAGGTTCCAACAACGCCGACGACAAGTGAACCAGAAACGCCAGTCACCACTCCTAAGAAAGTCACTGAACGGCCGAAGGCACCAACTTCAGGGGAGCAAAAGGCCCATCCAGAGATTCCAGTTGATAAAGTGAAGACCACTCAATCAGCTAAAGGAACGCCAACCGCTCCATCACTGACAAAACTCGACCAGCCAACCAGTCAACCAGCTGCTCGTCAAGTAGCTAACTTGGTTGAAAAACCAGTTCAGGCAGCAATGTCGAAACCGGCTGCTTCTGATTTACCAAACGAGCAAGCCGCTGAATTACCTCAAACTGGTGATCAAACTTCGATACTTGCCGTTATCTTGGGAATTAGCCTGCTCATTGTGATCTCAGGTTGGCTGGTGTTACGACGAAAAAGTTGTGACTAAAATGACCGAGTTCAAGAATGAGTAAGTGTTCGAATTATAAATAAAGCAGCAAATTGTGTGACATAGTTTGAAATGCTCGCCAGTCATGACAGATAATAACTTCATGACTGGCGAGCATTCTTTGATGTACAAGGGATTATTAGATTACGAAGTACGATAATCGCTGATAAATCAAGGATATCATGCTTTTTTTGAGAGATTTCTTATTATGAGACTCTTCGACTTGTTATTGAAATTTAATCACTTATTTATTGGTTACGGGATTAGCAGCGGCAGATTTGGCTGCCTGATGTCGTTTGATTGCGCGATTGGTTAGCATCACAAACATCATTGCCAAGGCTGCGTAAACGGCACCGCCTAAACTGATTTTATTCAGACCAACTAGGCCGGTCATGCTTGATGCGGTAGCCGATCCAAGAGAAATGCCGAAGTTGAAGAAGATGGAACTGAGGGATGACGCCAATACCAGTGATTGCGGGTAATCCGATTCTGCCGTATTTAGAAAATGAATCTGGATTGGGGAGTTCATAATCGTCACAATTAAGGTTAAGACGAGCAGGATACCAAAACCGGAAACCTTGTTAAGTAAGGCAAACGGCATCAGCAATAGCAAAATGATATCGGCTGTGTAAAATCTAGGCATGAGTCGCAAGCCGTTTGGTCGAGCGGCAACTGCTCTTGAGAGGCGGTTGCCAAAGATGCTGACAATTCCAAGGACGAACAGCAACCAATTTAAGCTGGTGGTACTAAAGCCAAGCAAGGTGGTTAACAGTGGTCGGACGTAAGTATAATAAGCGTACATCGTTGCGGCCATGAACAGCGTAGAGAAGATGGCAAAATAAATGCGGGGATCCAGTAGCAAGGTGAGCTGATTTTTAATTGACCCTTGGGTTTGTTTGAGGTTGCGGGGCAAGATGAAGACTAACAGGGTAAAGGTAACGATGGTCAACCCGGAGATACCATAGAAGGCATAGCGCCAACCGAGACTGGTACTGACAGTTACCCCAATTGGGACGCCAAAGACCGAAGCGATGCTGAAGCCGGCGAAAATCCAGGAGACTAAGCCAGCTCGTTTATCACGCGGAGCAATCGTGCTGGCAAAGGTCATGACCAGAGAAATGATTGAACCAGCTGTCGTTGCGGTGATCATCCGCGAAATGACCATAAATAGATAATTTGGAGCCAATCCACTCAGCGTATTACCAATAAAGAAGACGACGATCAACGATAACAAGGTCTTGTAGCGACTGTAGCGGCTGGTCAAAACGGTTACGAAGGGGGTGCTGATTGCATAAACGGTGGCGAAGATGGTGACCAGGTAACCGATGGTTGACAACTTGACGTCAAAGGTGCGGGAGAGATCGGATAACACCCCGACGACAATAAACTCGTTGCAGCCCAGCATAAAAGCAACGAGGACGAAAATAATTGATTGTAATTTGAAACGATTCATATGTAAATTTCTCTCCTTATGTCAGCTATAAAACGAATTGCACACTGTATTAAATATTAGCATAGAAGATGAGGACAGGGAAGAGCAAAGAGAGTGAGCGGAGTAAAGCGGTTAACAATCGGAGTGTAAGTCTCCAGTGAGGGAAATTCCCGGTTCTGGAATTTTTCTCGCTGGTGCTTACATGCAGATTGTTGCTTTACGCAGCTGTCCTAAAATAGTGAGCGGAGTAAAGCGTTTAGAAGTCGAAGCGTAAGTCTCCCCAGTGGAGAATTCCCGGTTCTGGAATTTTTCGCTGGGGTGCTTACGTGTAGATCTCTGCTTTGAGGAGCTGTCCTAAGAACAGTGAGTGGAGTAAAGCGTTTAGAAACTGGAGCCTAGGTCCCCTTCTCCAGAAATCCCCGATCTTGGGATTTTTGGAGAAGGTGCTTAGGTGTAAGTTTCTGCTTTACGCAGCTGTCCTAATGTGAGCAATTCCTTTGACAGAGTGCCTATAACCGTGATGTAATTGATTGTCTTAAAGTTTAGCGAATTGTTCATTAAGGGGGCGGGGGCGTGCAAACTAAATCAAAAACCGCAACAACCAATGATGATAATGCCATCACGATGACAGCGATGTTCAAATTTGTCTTCGGGACCGTTCTCAAACGGCCGTGGATCTTGGCACTTAACGTTGTTGTCCTAACCGTGTTATCGTTTATGGACTTCTTGTTGCCGCAATTTAACCAGTACATTATTGATCATGTTATCCCGAATAAGGATACGGGGCGGCTGGTTATTGTCGTTGCGTTATTACTATTAACCGTGACGATCTCAGGAATTTTCACGTACCTTTCAACGTATTTTATGGGCGTGATGAGTCAGGGAGCCATTACTAATTTAAGAAATCAGTTGTATCAGTACCTGATTCGGTTGGATACGCACTTCTTTGAATCCAGCAAGACCGGTGATCTCATGGTGCGACTCACTTCTGATGTCAATAACCTGCAAAACTTGATTTCACCCAATATGCTGTCACTGATTGGCAGCTTATTTACCTTTATCGGCGTGCTGATCTTCATTTTCTACGTCAATTGGATTATGGCACTGGCGGTTAGCTTAACCTTCCCGCTGATTTTTCTAGTGGTGCGGATTTTTCGGACCAGAATTCGAAATTCTTACCAAAAAGCTCGGCAATCCCAAGCATTGATGACCAATCAGCTGCAAAACACCTTGACCCAAATTCAATTGATTAAGAGTTACACAACTGAAGACTTGGAGTCCAGCCGTTTTAGTAAATTGGCTAATCAGAATAAAGACAACATCATTGAAGCAACCCGCAATCAGGCGATTTTCTCACCACTGATTACTTTTATTCAGTATTTGGGAACGGCGATTGTCTTGCTGCTGGGAACACTGTTTGTTTTCAAAAGTCAGTTGACAATTGGTCAGCTGGTGGCTTACCTGAGCTATGTGAGTATTCTGCAAAGCCCAATCAGTGCCTTCTCCAGATTGCTGAATCAATTCCAGCAATCACTTGTGTCATATGGGCGAATTGTCCATATTATTGGGCTGAAGCCGGAGATTGTTGACGCGCCAGATGCAGTTAATTTTCCAACGATTAAGGCTGGCGTGAAATTTGATCACGTGACCTTCGCGTATGCTTCGGAGGATGCGGAAGATCCACATAAGGCAGCGATCCAGAATGTGACGTTTGATATTCCCTTTGGCAAACAGACTGCTTTGGTTGGCCATTCAGGAGCTGGCAAGTCGACGATCACTGATCTGCTTGATCGCTTGTATGACGTGAATAGCGGCCAAATCTACTTCGATGGCATACCGATTAATCACATTAAATTAAAGTCGTTGCGGCAAAATATTGCCATCGTATCTCAGGACATTTTCATTATCGATAGGACGATTGCGGATAACATTCGTTATGGGACGCCCGGAGCGACCGATGAAAAAATATGGGAAGTTGCCAAATTGGCCGATATTGATGACTTTATCCATGGCTTACCAGAACAGTTACAGACCCAAGTGGGTGAACGGGGAATCAAATTATCCGGCGGCCAAAAACAGCGAATCGCAATTGCCCGGGCACTACTAAAAGATGCCCAGATTGTCGTTTTGGATGAAGCCACTGCCTCACTGGACAATGAATCCGAAAAGACCATCCAGCACGCATTGGAAAATCTGATGGAACAACGAACGTCACTCGTCATTGCCCACCGGTTGTCCACGATTCATAATGCCGACCAGATCCTCGTCGTCGATAATGGCAAAATTGTCGAACGGGGAACGCACAATGAACTGATGCAGGTGAATGGGTACTATAAGCAGTTGTATGAGGCGCAGTTTGAGTAGGAAAATATCACTAAAAATGATCTGTCATAAAATTTCGGGCTTTGGAGCTAGAAATTTTGAATGCAGATCATTTTTTATCGTGGATATTTATGAAGAAGGACCGTTAAACTAAGAACGATCTGAATCTTAAAATGATATCATCAAGCTTTTTCTTATATGGATTGGCTAAATTATCAATTGCGATGATTGGTAGCTTTGGAATTGGTTCTATTAGACGGACTTCTTTAATTGGAAATTTATGATTAATGTACTGCTGAGCCAGAGATTTTGGAATAATTGCCCAAGCTTTCCCATGATTGAGATAATGAGAAAATGAACTACAAGAATCTAATCTTATATATGGATCAATTTGATTTCCCCAGCAAATCATGTGCCATTGGTCGTATTGTTCGTTATATGGAATATAGACTTCATTTGATGGCGATAAGCTGTCAATGTCGATTTGGTCTGGAATCTCATTTTGCTGAGAAGTAATTAATGTAAGTGATTGATTTCCAATCTGGCGAGTGCTTAACCCGTATCGAGGTGCGTTTGTAAAACTAAATCCGATATCAGCACTATTATTAGTAATCGATTCATAAACTCCAAAAGTTGATGACCCTTTAATGGTGAACCTCAGCAATGGATCATCTTTCATTACCTGAGGGATAATAAAGGAAAGAGCCGCTTCAATAACATTCGTGGTACTAGCGATTTTAATTTTTGAATACTCTGCGTTTTCTTTCAGTGTTTGGACATCGTGAGATAAGGAAATGAGTTGTTTGGCAATAACTAGAAGGCGATCCCCGTATGGTGTTGTTGAAATCGTTGATTGCCCTTTAATTCGGTTGATCAGCTTAACACCTAGTTGGCTTTCTAGTTTTCGTAATCGATTGCCTGCTGCAGCTTGTGTTATAAAAAGAGATTCTGCAGCCCTAGAAATTTGCTTATATTTAACTATTTGGACAAACGTTTCTAAAAGTTCCAAGTTCATTTGTCTTCACCACGTTACTTTACATAGTTTGCATTTATGATTTATCTAGACTCATTTTATTATATGAAACAAGATTAGCAGCGGTTAATTCTATTTGTAGCACTGAAACAGCGCCATTCTTTGGATAGTCATTCAATGTTTTAATTCCGTTGTCTTCTGCCAAAGAACGGATAAATGTTCCATGAGTGACCAGTAAAATATTTGCAGGAGCAACGCAGTTGTCACGAATAGATTGAATCCCATCATGCCACCTGTTGAGCACCTGTTCGGATGTTTCAGCAAGATGACTAGTATCTTGGAGATGCATTAGTCTGCGTGCTTCGGGTAAACCTTTGGCTCGGATAATATCACTTTGGGTATGATAGCCAAACGGTTCCCCGACTTTAAACCAAGTTTCGTCCGAATCCAAGCCTTCAAAGAAGCCAAAAAGAACCTCTCGAAAATCTTTGCTTTCAAGTGTATGAGCTGGTTGATGATTAAGTTGGTTGAGAATGAGGTCTCTTGTTTGTTTCGCTCTGCCTAAATCAGATGAAACAACAGTATCAAAATCGAGTGATTTTAAAATTTTGCCTGCTTGAATTGCTTGTTGTTTTCCCTTTTCAGTTAGCTCAGAATCACACCATCCTTGCATTCGATCGAAACTGTTCAGGAGGGTTTCTCCGTGACGAACGATGTATACCATTAGAGATGCCATATGAATTACCCCCAAATATTTCATATATAACGATTCATTATATATAAAGAGTAAGATATTCAGTATTGTAATGCAAGCGATTTCATTTATAATGTTAATTAGGGATTTGAATAATCTCGAGACAATTATAAATTGAATTTATTTTTTGGGGAGGTTTTATTATGCACGTTACATTGTCTGTTTGGCAAGCCTTACTAATTGCGATTTGGGTTGCATTGGTTGAATCTCGAATTTTGGGTTTTGCAACTTTAACAATGCGCTTTAGCCCCCTGATGACAGGGATGATGGTTGGAATCATCATGGGGGACTTGAAATCTGCAATGATTGTTACTGCTGCAATCCAATTGGTGTATATGGGATTCGTTGCTCCAGGAGGGGCATTACCCGCTGAACCAGCTATTGCAACAGCCATTGCCGTTCCGGTTGCACTATTAGGTCATATGAGTCCTCAAGGAGCTATTGCCATCGCGGTTCCCGTGGGATTGCTCGGAAGTTATCTATATCAATTTAGATTTTTCCTTAACACTTTTGCACTTAAACCAATGGATAAGTTTGCTGCAGAGGGCAATGCGCGAGGGCTACGGTTGTCAATCATGGGGATCCCCACAATAATTTCGTTTTTGCTCTTTATTCCATTAATTTTTATTGCACTCTACTTTGGCGCTCCGGTTATTTCTGGCGTGGTAAGTAACATTACTCACGGTACTGTTATTCATGTTCTAAATAGTGTTGGGGGTGGTTTAGCCGCATTAGGAATCGCGGTTATCATGCAGGTTATCGGAAAACAGAAACTGCTACCGTTCTTCTTCCTGGCTTATTTCATGAGTGTGGCTTTTGCCAAGCTCCAAATCAATATGACGATTTATGCCATCTTTGGGACAATCTTTGCAATTTTGTACGTGATGTTCACTTCGAACAGAGCATCCGACAAAGCTTGAGGGAGGTTATAATATGAGTGAAATTAATCAAGCAGCTCAGAGTGATGTAGAATCACAAACTGATGAGCCGAAACGAATTCCGCAACCCGATAAAATAACGAATAAAGATTTGATGAAATCGTGGTTTGGCTGGTGGTGGGCCAATGAAGTTAATCATACGTTCGACCGAATGCTAGCTCCGGCCTTCTGCTTTGGACTGATTCCTGCCTTAAAAAAGTTATATAAAGACCATGATGAATTAGCGAAGGCCTTTCAACGACATCTCCTCTTCTTTAACACCCAAGCAACTTGGGGTGGTGGAACACTTACCGGAGTTACGATTTCACTTGAAGAAGCCCGCGCTAAAGCGATGGCAAACGGTGAACAGCCAATTTCTGAAGATATGATTAATAATACGAAAGTTGGTTTGATGGGACCTCTTGCCGGAATTGGTGATTCAATCGACTCTGGAACTGTTCAATATATCTTCATTGCAATCTTTCTTCCGTTTGCGCAAAAGGGAAACTTTTTGGGTGCATTATTGCCATTCCTTTGTTTCGCAATTGCTACTTTTACTTATGGTTATTACTTTACAAAGTTGGGCTACTCTTTAGGTCGTGCCGCTGCTAAGGAAATTATGACTGGTGGTAGAATGGCTGGAATTATCGATGGACTAGGTGTGTTGGGCCTTTATATGATGGGAATTCTTGCAGGTCAGTACATTAATATCAAGAGCTATTTTAAATTTACCATTAATGATAAAACTTTTGATATCCAGCAAATCCTTAATACAATTTTGCCGGGGATTTTACCGTTAACTGCAGTTTTGTTGCTCTACTTGTATTTCCAAAAGCAAGGGCTAAAAATTACTCGGGGACTTTTATATCTTACTGGTGCATTAATCTTGCTTAGTATTTTCTACATTATTTAATAAACTGAAGGGATTGTGTTGAATATGAAACGGGCATTTTTAGTAATTACCCATGGAAGTATGGGAGTTGAAGCAGTTAAAAGTCTTGAACTATTGATGGGCCCACAAAAAAACGTCACCGGGCTTGGACTTGTACCTGGTGAATCTGTGGATGAATTACGGGATAAGGTATATGCCGTTCTGGAAGAAAATCAAAAAACATATGATGAAACGGTCATAATTGTTGATCTGCTGGGTGGGAGTCCCTCAAATGTTTCATTATCCACGTTGGCTAAGTATCATGAAATAAAGATCATTACAGGCTTGAATTTACCTTTATTGGTCAATTTACTAAACTTTACCGATAGTGTTGATGATACAGAACAGTTGATTAATGATTCAATTGACGTTGCCAAAGATGGTATCAAGTTGATTGATAAAAATTTTCTGAAGCATAAATAACTAAAAGTCAGTATATAATGTATTTAGACTAATTGTTTTATGGAATTACAAAATTCGGAGGTGTTCGTAATGGGAAAAATTAATTTAGCTCGTGTGGATGATCGATTAATTCACGGTCAAGTTATGACTAAGTGGACAAAGGGTTTTGGTACAAATGCAGTCTATGTTGTTGATAATGCTACTGCAGCGGATGACTTTATGAAGGATATCTATATAAGTACAAATTCAACTGGCGGACTTGATATCAAAGTTTTTAGTGCTAAAGAAGTTGCTGAGCAATGGAAAAAAGATCAGTTTGGTAGTGAGAAGGTTGTCATGGTATTTAAGTATGTCAAGGAAGTTAAAGAGGCATTGGATGCAGGATTAGAGATTGAGGCCCTAAACGTTGGCGGTGTTTCAAAGAAGCCTGATGCCAAATTTGTTATTCCCACTGTGGCACTAAATGAAGATGATAAAAAGTTGCTGACAGAGATTCATGATAGCGGTATTGAAGTATACTTCCAGACGGTTCCTGATTCAAAGCGTGTTAGTTTCGAAGATGCTATCAAGTAATTTGTAAATGTTATTCATAGATGCTAGCTAGGTAGAATGATATTAGGGTGGTCACAATCTTGGAAAAGGAATATAAAGTTTATCCAGATAAAATAAGAACATATACGACGAGTTCAATCTTTTTGGCTTTTTCGTTAATGTTTTTTAGTGTTGTATTTCAAGATACTTGGTTGATAGCCAAGGCTTTTGCGATCTTCTTCGCCTTATTGTTCCTGTATAGCAGCATTAGAACATTTCGAAATGGGCACTTGAAAACTCCTGACTTTGTTATTAGCCATTTGGGGGTTCGTGATAACACTCGTGAGACGCCTCTCCAAGTTCCTTGGTCAGATATCTTAAAGATTGAAATGGTTCCTAATAATGCCGTAATGCAAATTTGTATCTTGTGTAAAAGTACATTACAAGATGAGCAAAGTAAAACTATTGCCTTACAAGATAATTTAGCTAACAATGGTAATCTGGCATTTTATTCTGTTATGATTGATGGGTTTAAGTTTCGCCAAAAACAATTTCTTGCTATTTTTAAAGAAATTGAGCGCCAAGGTGTTAAGTATAATCCACAAATTTTAGTGTCTGAATACATTGATCCAGAAACCAAGAGAAAACTTTCAGATCAGCGAGAGGCTCAAAAAGACATGTTTAGAAGACAGAACAAAGAGCTAACGCGTCAAAGTAAAATAAATAGCAAATTATGGCAGTAGGTTTCTTTGGTTTGTTAATTATATGTTGTGAATCGAAACAGGTTACGAACAAATATTGCTCGTAGCCTATTTTGTTTGGCGCCAAGTGTAATTTGTTGAATAACAAGAAAATGATGACATAATAAACAAAGGTTTTTGAAAGTAAGATTAAAGTTAACAATTTGGGATGAATTCAATGACCAGTGAGCATTGTCCATTGCAACGGACAAATATTTATGCTCAATTTTAAGAAAACGCTTTATTCTTTATACAAGGGGGAGGAGCTATGGATAGCACAAGCGAAAAAATGATTATGACCCTTTTAAAAACGGATGGCTTTGTTACAGCTGTCGATATTGCAACTAAGCTTGGCGTTTCAGAGAAAACGATTTATCGAAAAGTTCGCCAAATTAACGATTCGCTTGGTATCGATGTTATTCATTCTGAACGGGGTCGAGGGTATCGAATTAATTACGACCAATATCTAGTTGCCACCAATAGGAATACTCATAATGATATTGTTGATTATTCGCCAGTGGAGCGTCGTAACAAGGTACTGTTGAACATTTTATTTAATGCACCTTTTTCTATTTCGGTAGATGAATTGTATGATCATTATTATGTGAGCAATGACTTAATTCAACAAGACCTATCAACCCTGGCTAAGATTTTAAAAGATTTCAATGTCCAGCTAGCGAAACGGGGAAATAAAGTATCTGTAAATGGTGACGAAGAAGCTATTCGTCGATCCATTAATATGACCCTCGTTCAAAGTAACTTGATGAGTGTTGACAGTTTACAAGGGTTTGCGAGTGAAGTTGCCGATATTAACATTTACGATAATCAATTTTTGACGGCTCAAATTGAATGGATTCAACGATCACTTAGTTTAACTATTCCATATCCCTATAACGTTAACATTTTCTCTCACTTGTACATTCTTATTAAGAGATTTAGAACTGGCAAAGTAGTCGAGGATAATAAAGCGAAAAAAGTGTTCACGGATGAAGAAGAAATCATTAGGGATAACAGTGAGTTTTTCTCTGTTGCTTCGGATGTTATCAAAAACACCTCTGATTATCTGCACACTAAGTTACCGGACGTTGAGAAGTATTATTTACTGCAATATTTGATTTCAATGAGATATGATCATGATGTTACTTTTAATGGCATGGTTTCTGATGAAGTCCTTGAACTCGTAAATTTATATACTCAAGGATTTAATCTTACGGATTCAAGCCCAAGAATTCAGTCCTTAAAGCAAGATCTTATTGGTCATTTAAAGCCAATGTTGAATAGGTTAGAGAATCATATCATTGTTGCCAATCGGTTGCTTAATGATATTAAATTGGAATATGGTGCATTGTTTGAAAAAGTTAAATCAATCTCCAAACAGGCGAGCCAGATAATGATTAATAAAGCGCCGATATCTGATGATGAGTCTGGATTTATTACATTGTATTTTGCCAAATATTTTGAAGAAAATCGACCAGCAAAGACAGCTTTGATAATGTGTGCCAGTGGGGTTGGAACTTCTAAATTGTTATACGCTAAGGTCCATCAGGCATTTCCAAACTTAAAGATTGTTGGAACTCTCTCAACTGGTGAATATCAAAATAATGAAGAAAATTACCAAGATGTTGATTTAATCATTACCACAGTTAGTATCCATCCAGTCAATCAAACTCGAGTAGTTTTATCGAGTGCGATGTTTACCCAGGCAGATAGAAAGAGTGTTGAAAGTGCATTATACGGGACTTAATTATATTGTATTTGATTGTAACCAGAGTGAGGCCTTGGGCAAGTTGACCGAGTTAGTCCGGCAATATCACGTTATTGATGAGCACATCAATCGCTTGCTTGAAGATGTTAAAAAGCGTGAGAAGTTAGGTAGTACCGAAATATATCCTAAAGTAATTATGCCTCATATTAATGAGGCATACGTTAATCAAACCACTATCATTATTATGAGATTTGGGAAAGATATGGGCTTTTTAGGCTATTCAACCATTCGTGCAGCTGTTTTGGTGCTAACAAACGGTGCTAATGATGCCCTTGCGGAATTCATGCATGCACTGGCTGATCCACAAGTTTTTGAATATATTTTGGATTTAAGCCATTCAAATGATGATGTTAAGGATTATTTCATTAAAGGAGGTGAAAATTAATGTTATTTGATAAAGACGTTATTTTATTTGATAAAGAAGCGACAGACAATAAGGATGCTCTTGGGATTCTTGCTGATAGCCTTTACAAAGTGGGGTGTGTGAATAAGGAATTTAAACCGGCAATTCTAGAACGTGAGTCAAATTTTCCAACCGCTTTAAATACTGAAACAATTGGGGTAGCCATTCCTCATACAGATGCTGATAAGGTTATTGAGCCCCAAATTGGGTTCATGAGGTTGAAAAATCCAGTTCATTTTCTACAGATGGGTGACAACTCTGATGTTCAAGTAAAACTGATTTTTATGTTGGCGTTAAAAAAATCAGATGATCAATTAAAGATGTTGCAAACGTTAATGGGATTATTCCAAAACAAGGAAACATTGACACAATTAGAAACTATTAATGATAAGAATGAATTTTTGAAGATTATGAAAAATGTTGGAATTATCAAATAGGAGGCTCACACATGGATGCAATTTCTAGTGGATTACAGTGGTTTGTTAACCTGGGAGCCAGCGTTATGCTTCCAATACTACTGTTTTTCTTCGCTTTAATTTTGAGAATTAAGCCAAGTAAAGCATTCAAAGCCGGTTTAACCATTGGAATTGGTTTTATTGGATTGAATCTTGTAATTGGAGTGTTAACCAAGAATCTTGGCCCTGCTGCTCAATCGATGGTTAAAAACTTTGGTCTTCATTTAGGCACCATTGATATTGGTTGGCCAGCAGCTTCAGCGATTGCTTATGGAACTGTTCTTGGCAGTCTGGCAATCCCTGTTGGCGTTATTTCAAATGTTATTTTGCTATTATTAGGACTAACCAAAACGCTTGATGTCGATGTTTGGAACTATTGGCATATTGCGTTTACTGGGTCGTTAGTTTACGTTGTTTCTCATAGTTTTGCTTTAGGATTGTTCACAATGGTTGTTCATGTCATGATCATTTATCTTTTGGCTGACATGGCAGCACCCCATATTCAGAAGCAGTATGGTTTGGAAGGAATTTCGTTCCCTCAAGGCGCTTCAGCACCAGGATATATTCTTGCCTTACCACTGAACTGGATTATGGATCGAATCCCTGGAATCAATAAGATTAAAATGACACCAGATACAATCCAGAAACGAATGGGAATTTTCGGTGATTCTTCAGTAATGGGTCTATTCATTGGTATCGTCATCGGAATCCTTGCTCGCTATTCGGTAACCAAGACATTACAACTGGGTGTCAGCACTGCTGCCGTCTTAGTCCTAATGCCTCGGATGGTTTCCCTTTTAATGGAAGGATTAGCACCAATTTCTGAAGGCGCCAATAATTTTGTTAAGTCACGTTTCCCTGGTCGAGATTTATATATCGGTATGGATAGTGCCTTAGCAGCTGGTAATTCAACCGTTCTTTCATCCGCGTTAATTCTTGTACCATTAACTTTATTTATTGCCGTTATCGTGCCTGGAAACCATGTTTTGCCATTTGGTGATCTGGCTACATTACCCTATATGATTGCCGTCATGGCTGCTGTTTTCCGTGGTGATATTTTCCGGACAATCGTCGGTGGGGTTGTTGATGTTATCATCAGTCTTTATATCGCTTCTTGGGTAGCACCACTTGTAACTGCCGCTGCTCAGGGTGCCAAATTCAATCTTCAAGGGAATTCATCAATTTCAGTGTTGAGTGATGGTGGTGTATGGACAACTTGGTTGATTGTTGGTCTCGGTAAAGTGATGACTTGGGGCGGAATTGGTCTAATCGGATTGGTAACCTTGGCTTTGATGGTATGGTATAATAAATTCCGTGGTAAAAAAGATAAAAATCATGGAAATGACGCTGTAGAAGCTGATAATTAATTGCGTTTATATACGCAGAGGTGAAAAAATATGAAAACTATTATGGTTGTTTGTGGTAGCGGAATTGCAACATCTACTGTCGCTGAAGGAAAGATTAGAGACTATCTTCAATCAAAAGGTGACTTGGATAAGGTCAAGACTTACAAAGGTAATATTGCTCAGTATGTGAACAATGTTGATGATTACGATGTTTTCGTAAGCACAGTTGTTGTGCCTGATAACATTAAAGATAAGGTTATTAACGCCGTTCCATTGCTGACCGGAATTGGAACTGATAAGGTTTATGATCAAATTATGGATAAATTGGGCTTTGAAAAGTAATGTATAATTATTTATTTTTGATGATTATAATTTGAATAAGTAAGGAGGGATGATTTTGTCGAAGAAAATTGAGGGGATCGCTGCTAGTGACGGTATTGGTATAGCTAAGGCCTACCTTCTAGTAGATCCTGATTTAAGCTTCGAAAAACACTCCGTTTCAGATGTTAATGCGGAAGTTCAACGAATTCATGGATCATTTGATGCATCCATCGCAGAACTGAAACAAATCCAAGCAAGGGCTAAGTCAAGTCTTGGCGATGAAGAAGTCGCCGTATTCGACGCCCACATCGCCATGTTATCCGACCCAGACATGATCAAACAAATTGAAGATGAGATCAAAAATGATAAGGTGAATGCAGAACAGGCGTTGACTGATGTCACAACTAATTTTGCTGAAACTTTAGCAGCCATGAAGGATAACAAGTATATGCAGGAACGGGCGGCTGACGTCAAAGACGTTGCCAAACGAGCTTTGAGCCACTTGCTGGGTAAGGAATTACCCAACTTGGCCTCGATTAACAGCCCTGTGATCATCGTTGCCCATGAAATTACGCCTTCGGACACGTCACAGATGAACAAGAAGTATATCAAAGGAATGATCACTGATATGGGTGGTCGAACGAGTCATTCGGCAATCATGTCACGAACCTTGGAGATTCCAGCTGTTGTTGGTTCTGAAACCGCAACTTCAGAAATTTCCAATGGTGATCAACTTATTCTTGATGGTCTGAACGGGGTTGCAATTGTTGCTCCTTCTCAAGAAGAAGTAAATGATTATGAGCAAAAGGCCAAACACTTCGCTGCTCAACGGGTGGAATGGGCTAAGCTAGTTGATGCACCATCGGTTTCCAAAGATGGTAAGGAATTTGAAATTGCTGCTAATATTGGGACCCCAGCAGATATGGATGATGTCCACAAAGCTGGTGCTGATGCAGTTGGGTTGTTCCGAACCGAGTTCCTCTATATGGATAGCGATGCGTTACCAACCGAAGATCAGCAATTTAATGCCTATAAGACAGTTGCTGAATCCATGAATGGCAAGCCAGTTGTTATTCGAACGATGGATATTGGTGGTGACAAACCATTGCCATACCTGCCATTACCAGAAGAAATGAACCCATTCTTGGGCTACCGGGCCATTCGGATTTCCTTGGATCGGCAGAATATCTTCCGAACTCAGTTGCGTGCTTTAATTCGGGCATCCAAGTATGGCCAAATCCGAATTATGTTCCCAATGATTGCAACACTTGACGAATTCCGAAAAGCCAAGAAAGTCTTTATGGAAGAGAAACAAAACCTTCAAAAAGATGATCCTAAAATTGGTGACAATATCAAGCTTGGTATCATGATTGAAATTCCTGCGGCAGCGATCTTTGCCGATCAATTTGCCAAGGAAGTTGATTTCTTCAGTATTGGAACCAACGACTTGATCCAGTATTCATTTGCTGCCGACCGTGGTAATGATGCAGTGTCATATCTGTATCAACCACTGAATCCAGCATTATTGAGATTAATCAAGCACGTCATTGATTCAGCTCATGCAGAAGGTAAAATTGCTGCAATGTGTGGCGAAATGGCCGGCGACCAACGGGCATTGCCACTCTTGCTGGGCATGGGGCTTGATGAATACTCAATGAGTGCCAGTTCCATTTTGAGATCTCGAAGCCAGATGAGAGACCTGACGACCGGCGAATGCGCCGCAATTGTTGATGAAGTCCTCGCTAAGTGCCAAACAGCGGACGAAGTCGAAAAATTAGTTAATGAACGACTCGGCAACGAGTAATACAAATAATTATTGAGGCTACCTTGAATTTAGCACCAAGCTCAATTCAAGATGGCTTCTTTTTTTCCACATACCCCGGTTCCGTTTTCCCTTCACATAGGCTACACTCAATATATAAACTAAAAATAAGACAGGTGACCCCAGTGACTTCAATTTATGATTTTTCCGAACAAGAAATGAACGGTACGCCGATTGACCTCAAGCAGTTCAAAGATAAAGTCGTGCTGATCGTCAATACGGCAAGTAAATGTGGCTTGGCACCACAACTTGAAGGATTGGAATCGCTATACAAGAAATATAAGGATCAAGGCTTCGTCGTTCTTGGCCTGCCGTCAAATCAATTTCATCAAGAATTGGCGACCGACGAGGAAGCTGACGATTACTGTCGGCTCCATTACGGCGTGACTTTCCCAATGACCAAACGCGTGGTTGTCAATGGTGAAGGCGAAGATCCGTTGTTTGCTTACCTGAAACAACAGTCTGGTCATGGCCGCATCAAGTGGAACTACACCAAATTTCTGATTGGTAAAGATGGCCAGTTGATTCACCGATTTGCGCCGATTACCAAGCCTGATGCAATGGAGGAAGAAATCTATTCTGCCTTGAACAAAAAAGAAATCTTGAAATAGCAGGTGATGGATTAAATGAATACGACCTATTTTAAAGCGACTTTGCGAGAGATTACCTATTCTTGGGGCAAGTTTATTCCGATTGTCCTGATTATTTTGCTGGGGTCTTTGCTATATGTCGGTATCCGGGCAACTGGCCCTGATTTGGACAATTCAGCTGCTCGGTATTTTAATCAGTATCACCTGGGAGATTTAACTGTCACCTCAACCCTTGGCCTCACTGGGCAAGACTTACAACTCATCAAAGATGCGCCCCATGTTAAAACGGCGGAGGCCAATCACATGGTTGTGACCAAGAAATCTCAAGATGAGGTCGTTTCAGTGGCGTCATTTTCCAAATTGGCCAAGCTGAACCGACTAAAGCTGGTGGTGGGCCATTTGCCACGATCCCGTGACCAAATTGTATTGGATTCAAAGGCCAAGCAGCGCGGTTACAAGCTTGGACAAGCCTATCGCGTCCCAAAAACAGCAGGACTTCGCCAGCAAACCTACAAAATTGTCGGCTTCGTTAATTCGCCATTATTTGTGAGTTCGACCGATCGGGGAACGACCAATCTAGGTAGTGGGGAAATTGACTATTTTGCTTACTTACCGAAGCAGGCATTTAATCAAAGTACTTATGGCTCAATTGCGGTCAAATTTAACAATACCGCCGGCTTAGCTGCAGGAACCGATAAGTATAATGAGCGGGTACAAAGCGATCAAGCTAAATTGGAAAAGCAACTCAACCAGCGTCCTGAACAACATCGAAGAGAGATCGTTGGCTCTCGACTGACAACGATCAATTTAAAGCTTAAACAACTTGACCAGCAGACTCGTCAGTTATCACGCGTACAGGCAGCTTATCAAACAACTCAAATGAAGACTGCTGCTAACAAGCTGAAAGTAGGTCGGCAACAGCTCGTTTCTGCCAAGACAAAGCTGCTTAAACCCCCCACTGCAGTCTATATGTATGGTGATCGGATGACCAACGTTGGTTATCAGGATTACTTTGACGAATCGAAGAGTATCGCGGCAATCGCGGTTATTTTCCCAGGCTTCTTCCTGTTCATTGCAGTGTTAATTACCTTTACAACAATTTCTAGAATGATCGAGAAAAATCGGCGGGAGATTGGGTTGATGCGCGCCCTTGGCTATACAAAGGGTGTCATTTCGATGAAGTATGTGATCTATTCACTTCTCGCAGGCATGTTAGGTTCGTTAATTGGCGGCGTGGCGGGAATGCTGACGTTACCGAAATTCATCTTCAACATGTTGAGTAATAACAATTTAACCCACTATGTCGGCGTTATTCCCTGGGGCTATTTAATCGAAGTCCTAGTTGCCGGATTGACTGCCACACTTGGCAGCGCGGCCGTTGTGCTCATTGTCAACCTGCGAGAAAAGCCAACGGATCTGATGCGCGAACGGGCCCCCAAGGCTGGAAAGCGCATTTTGCTGGAGCGGATTAAGCCGCTTTGGCGACGTTTGAGCTTTAATCAGAAAGTCAGCTACCGAAACTTGTTCAGGTACAAGGGCCGCATGATCATGACGATCGTTGGAATTGCGGGTTGTACTGGGTTAATGCTGGCGGGATTTGGCATTCGTAATTCAGTGAACGATTTACTGCCGGATCAATTTAGCCAAGTTCAGCATTATCAAGGGATTGTGACCTTGTCGGCTGCCAATAAACAGATCCACGACAAAAATATCAGTGCCCAAAAGCAAGCCCTCGTTAAATCTGTGACGGTCTCGCCAACCAAAGGAACCAAGCGTAATGCGACGGTGACGATGATTTCGCCGAAGTTCAACACCAATTTTGACAAGTACGTGACATTGACGAACCCCCATACAAATCGTAAAGAGCACCTCACAAGTGATGGCGTGATCATTACCGAAAAATTGGCAACTGATATGAAGGCCAAAAAGGGTAGTCGCTTGTCAGTCAAGGTTGGTAATAAATTGGTGAAAGTTAAAGTGAGTGGGATAACTAAAAACTACGCCGGTCATTACCTTTATCTGACGCCAAAGTATTATGAACAGGCAGTTAAAACCAACTACCAGCCAACTTCACGACTGATTAAAATTAAAGATGGCAATGCAACTGCCCGCCATGATACGAATCAACGTTTGTTCAAACAAGCTGGCGTGTTAAATGTTAGTTATCCGAGGTATGCTGGCGGTTCGCTGACGACTGGTGGGCTGAGTTCAGTTGTCTTGATCTTTATCGCATTATCGGGTGCCTTAGGATTAGTGGTTCTGTATAATTTGACCAACGTTAATATTTCCGAGCGAATGCGGGAACTGTCGACGGTTAAAGTACTGGGATTCTATGACAACGAAGTCACGGCCTACGTTGCGAGAGAAAATGTTATTTTGACAATCTTAGGCATTATTTTTGGCTGGTTCATTGGAATTGTGCTGCATCATTTCATTATGATTAAGGCACAAACCGGGGCAATCTTGTTTCCCTTGACCATTCATTATCCAGGCTATATTTGGTCGGCCATCTTGACGATCGTGTTCAGCTTGATCGTGGGGGTCATGACGCATTACAAGTTGAAAAACATCGATATGATGGATTCGCTGGCTGCACAGGAATAGCGTGAGCGGAGTGGTCTAACTCATGTTGGCACGACAAACCACGTTTCAAGATACCCCTTCTGTTTCATAATCTAATAAGCATTAAAACTTGACGCTGACTCATCCTTGAGAGTTGGCGTTATTTTGCTGTTTACAACGGTTTAGTATTGTCATAACATATAACTATTAACTTATTTTATAAAATCTTAATATTTTTATACCTGAGGGGGTATTGTTCTGTGAAGTTCCTTAAAACATTTCTTTGCTTTGTATTGGCGATGGCGCTGGGGGCGCCGATTGTTGCTCACGCCAAATACAAGGTTTATTATCAGCGGTCATCAGGGCTGTATCGAGGTCGTTTACGCACATTGAACAATAAAAAAGTTCATTACGTTAAAGTTCCCCATAAGTATTACCACGTTGCCCACACTTCCAAAGCGCATAAAATCAAGTCGGAGCGAGGCAAAAAAGTGACGTTTATCACTCGATATATTTTGCCGTCACCTGGAAAAAACGGCCAGCACTGGGGTAACCCTCAGTCTATTGCCATGACCGGGAAAAAGTATATGTATATCGTTTATTGCCCAACTCATTTGCGCAACAAGGGCCGGATTGTTCGATTTAATACGCAAATGTTGGACGAAATAGGCGTTCGATTACATCCAAAGGAGTTGCGGGATGCCTATGTGAAGCATCACAAGAAGTATTCAACAACTCAAAAACGGGTTCAAAAAGCCATTAAAGTGGGGCCGATTTTCACAACTGGTCACGGTCAATCGTTAGCATATAATTGGAAGAACAAAGGCCTTTATATGTGGCGTGATAAGGAAAAAGCACCAAGAGTGCCTGTTAGCAATTGGGGTTATATCCAGCACATTAAGACGAAAACATTACGGCCAGATCACTCAATTCGGTTTTCGCTACACAGTCACGGGACCCATGTTCCTGGCGGCCATGATCTAACCTTTGATCGTTCTGGAAATGGCTATTTTTGGTCATTTCCAGGTTGGGGCGCATACGTTTTTAAGGGTAAGATTCACAAACGCTCGGTTAAGTTCCGATTGACTCACCAAGTGCTGAAACACCTGCCTGGAACTCGAATCCAAAGTATGGGTTATAACCCGGTTCGCAAGCGACTGCTAATGCTGTCAGATGCTTCAATTGCCAGCTTCCCAGCCAAGGGATTACGAGGTCATGGGCATTTGACCAACCACAGTTTTGAGTGGACCCAATTCGGCCCGAAACGGGAATTTGAAGGAATCGCCTATGATGGCAGTTCACGTGGAAATTTGCTGGTTAACCATTGCCCAGAAGTATTGCAGGCGGATCGGTCGTATTAGGTCGTGAACGGTTGCTATAAGGGCATCCATGTTATCCTGATGGCCAAAAATGACTTTAAAAAAATTAGCAGCAAGCTATCGTATTTTCTGATAATAATAGTACAATTTAGTTATTCTAAAAAATATATCTGGAGGGGTATTATGAAATTTAGAAATCTATTATTGGGGGTAGCTGCCGGCCTATCTTTGGCTGCAGTTGCTGGTACCACGGCTAATGCGGCTACGTATGTCCAGCGCAGTAATGCCATCAGTCGTTATTCTGGTTTGCGGGTTGTGAATAACAGCAAGGTTAAGTTTGTCAAAGCCAATCCAAACTACGGCTGGTCCAAAAATCCAAGCGGCGTCGATACAATCAAAAGCGTCAGCGGGACTAAATGGGCTTTGAAGACCAAGTATTTGTTGCCAAACACGCACATGGCGTTGGGAAAGTCGAGTAGTGATTTGACCAACCCACAGGCGGCAGCATTTGCAGGTAAGTATTTATTCGTGCTGTATGCACCACACCAATTTCATGGTAAAGGATTCGTTGTCCGATATAACAAGAGTAACCTGAACAATTGGAGCCTTTCAAAAGTTCAAGGATCGCTCATCAAGAGCACGCCGGGAATGAAAGTTGGCCCAATGTTCAATGTCGGTCATGGTCAATCGCTAGCATACAACAAGAAGCAGCACGCAATTTGGATGTGGCGTGATCGGGCTGATATGAAGCCAACGACTTGGTCAACGATTCAGCGGATCAGCATGTCATCATTGAAGCCTAATCGGGCAATCAAGTTCCACATGAGTAATGGTGGCGCCAAAGTTCCTGCCGGGCATGATTTGACATTTGATAACTCAGGTCATGCATATTGGTGGGGCATTTCAGGCGGCATGGTTAAGCTTTATAAAGCTCGACTAGGTGCTAAGTCGATCCACGTTACCTTGGCTAAGCAAATGTTGAGACACCGGACTGGGACTCATGAACAATCAATGGGGTACAATCCCCACAACGGTCGGCTGTACTTGGTGTCCGATGATTCAATCCAAACCTTGCCGGCCAGGAAATTAAATGGCCGCGGCAGTTTACGACCAAGTGACATCAAATATACGAAATTCCGGTCTCACCGAGAATTTGAAAGTATGATTTTCGATGGCGGGCACGCATTCTTGTTGAGTAACCGCAATCCTGAATTACTGCGTTCGACAACGGCGTATTAATATGAACCGTTAAGCGGTTTGTTCCTTGGAGAAACTGCTGCAAATCAGGGCTAGTTATGCTGAACAACCAATCATCGGATAATTAAATAAGCTAATCAGAGGTTGATCTAAACTGATCGTTTGGGGTTTCAGCCTCTTTTTATTTAAAAAAGTTGACACGGTGTCATCTGCCGTGTATACTTTAGAAAAAGTGACATGATGTCATTGAAAGGAGCAGTTCATGGTAACATCAACATTTTTAAATCTCAACCCTGAAAAACGGGCCAAAATTCAAGAAGCGTTGCTGACAGAATTTAGTACCCACCCGCTGGCCGAAGCCCAAGTTGCCCCCATCGTGAAGAAAGCTGGCATTGCCCGGGGAGCGTTTTATAAGTACTTTGACGATCTCACCGATGCTTATCGTTATATCTACGGTGTGGCAATGAAGGACATTCATACTAGGATCGATCAAGAAGTCGCCACCCAAACATTTAATCCGGCGGTTTATATGCAACAGGTCAGCTCATTTGTGGATGGTGTCATGAGCAGTCATTACCGACAGTTGATCGAAATGCACCTCACCCGAAATGAGTCACTGGTTGGCAACAATGATGAATCGCAAGCAGATCGACTCAGCAGTCGAGAATGGGCTGCCATGATTTTAAGCCACGAAACCATTAAGCAAATTTTGATCAAACCGGATCGTAGAGAAATGGTTCTCAACCGATTTAGAGACGCACTAAACTTATTAGCAGGAAAGGGGAACATCTAATGTATCTTGCACTTAAAGAAATTCGACACGAAAAGCTTAGGTATGGGTTAATCGTGTCAATGATCGTCTTAATTGCCTACTTGATCTTCATTTTAACGGGATTGGCGTTTGGCCTTGCGGGTGAGAACACCCAAGCAATTGATTCCTGGGATGCTAAAAGCATTGTGCTCAACAAAGATTCGAATGTGAGCCTCACCCAATCAGTTATCACCACTGACCAGGCAAAAGACGCGAAACTATCGGCCCAAGAAGCGGTGATTGGCTCGACGCCGGTGGTTGCCAAACACAAAGGCAAGGAAAAAATTTCTGCATCATTCATTGGTGCTAAAAAAAGCCAATTTATCATTAATGATTTAAAAATTTCATCTGGCCGCAAAGCTCGTGGTAATCATGAGGTTGTCGTCGATCAGAAATTCAAGGATGATGGCTACAAATTAGGTGATAAGGTCACGCTGAACTCATTTAATGATCAATATCAGATTGTTGGCTTCACAAAGAATGCTAAGTTAAATGTTGCCCCAGTCATTTATGGAACGATTCCGAGCTGGAAACATTTACGTGCCATGGAAGGCGTGCCAGTTGTTGGGAGCGCAATTGTGTCTAAAAATGCCAAGTATAACGCCAAAGATGATCATTTGAAGACTTACTCAATTTCGTACTTTATTTCGAAGCTGCCGGGCTATTCCGCTGAAAACACGACCTTTGGATTCATGATCGGTTTCTTAATGATCATTTCACTGATCATCATCGCGGTGTTCCTGTACATTCTAACGATGCAGGCTTTGCCGATTTATGCTGTTTTGCGGGCGCAGGGGATTCCTGCAAGGACGCTTGTGTCGACCATTACCAGTCAGTCGCTGATTCTTATGGTTACCGGGTTAGTGATTGGAGCGGCTCTAACCGCTGCAACCGATAGTGTGATTCCAATTGGGGTGCCAATGGCGTTTAATTTACCCGTCTTAACTTGGATCTCGATTGGCCTGCTGATTATGGGCTTCATTGGATCGGCAATCCCTGCCCAGAAGATTGCCACCGTGGATCCCGTTAAAGTGATTGGAGGATAACATGTCAGTAATTGAACTTAACAATATTAACAAATGCTTTGGATCAGGCGTCAGTAAGGTTCACGTGCTCCACGATATCAATTTTTCCGCCGATCGCGGTGAGTTAATTTTGGTGGTGGGCCCATCTGGATCAGGGAAAAGCACGTTCTTGACGATTGCCGGTGGTCTGCAGACGCCGACCTCAGGCGAAGTTTCAGTCGAAGGAAAATCGATGGCCAAGCTGTCTACTGCTCAGCGAGATAAGTTGCGGTTAAACCAAATTGGCTTCGTGTTGCAATCATATAGCTTAGTGCCCTACCTGAAAGTCAAGGAGCAGTTTGACTTCGTGAACAAGGTCAAGCGGCAAGGAAATCTTAATCAGGCTGAATTAAAAGAATTGTTAGCGCAACTGGGCATCGAGAACCTAACTAACAAATTTCCTGGCGAGTTGTCAGGTGGGCAAACCCAACGAGTCGCCATTGCCCGGGCGTTGTTTGCTAACCCGGATATTGTTTTAGCGGACGAACCGACGGCTGCTTTGGACAGTGCCAGGGTGGCTGAAGTTGGTAAATTATTCAAAGAGTTGGCTGAAACCCGTGATAAAGCAGTGGTCGTTGTCACTCATGATGTCCGATTGATGGAATTTGCCGATAAAACTTATCAAATTATGGATGGTAAAATGACCCAAGCCACTAATAAGCAACCGGCTGAATAAGCGTTATTGGAAGAACGGATTTCTTTGTTAGCTGTGGGGAATTTGGTATAATTTTGCCAACTAAGAAATTGCTGACAAGCCGGAAGGGATGACAACTATTGCGAACTTTACAAACAATGCCAACTGCAGACGGCTTTAGGATGCCAGGCGAATTTGAAGCACACCAAGGGGTTTATATGCTCTGGCCACAGCGCCCGGATAATTGGCGAAACGGTGCCAAACCGGCGCAACGAACCTTTGCCAATGTCGCCAAGGCAATTGCCAAATTTGAGCATGTGACAATGGGGGTTTCTGATGATCAGTACCTAAATGCCCGCCATTTATTATCATCAGAGGTTGAAGTGGTGGAACTTTCTGCCAATGATGCTTGGGTACGAGATTGCGGCCCGACATTTGTGAAGAACGATGAAGGTGAGCTAAGAGGTATTGACTGGCAGTTCAATGCTTGGGGCGGCCTTATCGATGGCCTGTATTTCCCTTGGGACAAGGACGATCGCGTTGCCCAGAAGATCACCGAATTGACGCAGGTCGACCGGTATCGATTGGCTGACTTTGTTTTGGAAGGTGGGTCAATTCACGTTGATGGCCAAGGCACCTTAATCACGACCGAGGAGTGTCTGCTTTCAAAGGGGCGTAATCCGGAATTGTCTAAAGGGCAGATTGAAACGATTTTGAAGCAATCCCTAGGGGTGACCAAGGTGATTTGGTTAAAGCGCGGTATTTATCACGACGAAACCAATTGCCACGTTGATAACATTGCCAACTTTGTGAAGCCTGGTGTCGTGGCGTTGGCGTGGACGGATGATCCCACTGATCCCCAATATGAAATTTCCAAGGAAAACGCTGATATTTTAGCTCATTCAACGGATGCTCAAGGTCGGCGAATTCAAGTTGAGAAGCTTTATTTACCCACCCCAGTGACGATTACTGAAGTCGAAAGCGAAGGCGTTGATGCAGTGGCCGGAACCCTCCCGAGAAAGGCCGGCGATCGCTTAGCTGCCAGTTATGTGAATTACTATACGGCTAATGGTGGGATTGTCTTCCCGATGTTTGATGACCCAAACGATCAGCGAGCCAAGGAGACCCTGCAGCGTTTGTATCCTGATCGAGAAGTGGTTGGGGTGGCAGCCAGGGAAATTATTCTTGGCGGTGGCAACATCCGCTGCATCACCCAGCAGCTACCAGAGCGTTGAGCCATTAGTCGGCAAAGTGTAAATGCAAATTGGGTTCCACTTTTTATATTGATAAAACTTGCGCCAAACAGCTGATCCCGGCCATTTAAGCCAAAAAAGTAATGCATTCCAAAATCCAGAATGTATTACTTCTTTTACTTAAATGCTGGGATCAATTCGCCTTTCGTCACAATCTCCTACGGTTAGCCAAACGCCTGGAATGTCCCACTTGGCTTCATCTTCACGGTTCGTTTGTCGCTACGGGCTCGTAATGCCCAAAGGATTGTGACCGTATCAACGACTTCCTGGAACAGAGCCCCGATGATTGCCGGGATCACCCCAAAACTGGCAATCAACATCAGAATTGTACAGATGGCAATCCCGATCAATACGGATTCCTTGGCAACTGTCATGGTCCCTTTGGAGATGTTAACGGCCTTACTAACTAAACTTAAATCATCTTTTAGGACAACTGCATCGGCGGATTCACTTGCTGCGGTTGCCCCATGAGCTCCCATGGCAATGCCCACATCCGCCAATGCGAGGGATGGCGCGTCGTTAACGCCGTCGCCGACCATGACAACTGGTCGTAACTTCTTCTCAACTTTTTTAATAACATCAATTTTTTCTTGAGGAAGCCGATCAGCATAAACTTTGTCGATTCCCACTCGGTTGGCAATATCTTCTGCGATGGCTTGACGATCTCCAGAAATCATCATGATCTGGTTGGCTCCCAGACCGTGTAAATCGGCCATCACAGCTTTGGCTTCAGGACGTAACTCATCTGAGAACGACACATAGCCGACATAGTGACCATCGACAGATACGTAAACAGTTGTTTTGTCAATTACATTAATTGGCTCATTGGAGACAAACGCTGGTTTTCCAGCTCTGACAAGTTTGCCATCAATGGTTGCTTGGACGCCTTCCGCAGTGGTCTCCTCCACGTTGGTTGCGGTGGGGATGTTATCCGGGGTGGCGGCAACTAATGATCTTGCCAAAATATGACTGGATTGCTGTTCAGCACCGGCCGCCAATGAGAGTACCTGATCTTTGGTATAACCAGCTGTTGCAAAAACCTCATCAACGGTTAAATGTCCCTGGGTGATGGTACCAGTCTTATCGAACGCAAAGGTTCTGGCATTCGCGAGTTTTTCGATGATTGTCCCACTTTTAACGATAATGCCATTTCGACTGGCGCGGCTCATCCCTGACACTAAGGCAATTGGTGCCGCTAAAATCAGCGGGCAGGGGGAGGCGACAACCAGCACTTCCGCAAAACGAACCGGATCCTTCGAAATGTACCAGGCAACGCCGGCAATTAGGAAAGCCAGAATCGTGAACGGAACTGCATAACGGTCAGCCATTCTCACAAAATGAGCGGGTGTACTTTCTGCTTGTTTAACCAGGCGAATAATATTCTGATATTGACTTTTGTCAGCGGTCTTATCAGCAATCAGATCAAATGAATGATCGCCGTTGACGGCACCGGACATGACCGTCTCACCAACTGCCTTGTCAATTGGCCGGGATTCCCCGGTTAGAGAAGCTTCGTCAACGGTCGTAGTTCCTTGGGTGATCGTCCCATCAACTGGGATTACTTCACCAGGCTTCACCACGATGCGATCGCCAACTTTGACTTGGTCAATCTTAACATCAACGATTTTGTCACCCTGCATTAAATGAGCGGATTGCGGTGAATTTTCCAGCAATGATTGTAATTCGGAGTTCGCTTTATTGGCGGCATAATCTTCAAGGGCGTCGCCACCTGTCAGCATCAACAGCACAATTAAGGCTGCCCAATACTCGCCAACGGCAATGGTTGCAATGACGGCGGTGATTGCCAGCAGGTCAACACCGAATTTACCAGAGCGGATCGTTTTCACCATGTCGATAAACATTAAGCCTGCGATTAGCGAACCCATTATTGAAATGACAATTTGCGAATAAAGCGGCAGCTTCAGGGCAAATTGGAGAATGAGTGCAATCAAGCCAACGACTAAAACGCTGGTGAGCCGCA
The DNA here is from genome assembly GCF_019061365.1 of Lentilactobacillus dabitei. GTDB lineage: Bacteria > Bacillota > Bacilli > Lactobacillales > Lactobacillaceae > Lentilactobacillus > Lentilactobacillus dabitei. The sequence continues at coordinate 260 of NZ_JAHPPD010000002.1, read as the reverse complement.
TATAATTTGTTAATTTGCTCATAGTGAAACCTCCCATTTTTCTTCTTGTCTAGATTATAACAGTTCTAAACTAGGGAGTCCAATTAGGGGGCTGGCTTTGAAATTAAATGAGCATACTAAAACAAGCAGCTTGATGGCCACGTTACTTTTGGCCAGTAAACTGCTTGTTTTAGGTGATGGTCAACCACTCCTGAATAAATTCAGGAGCTTGTGAGAATAACACCTCACGGTGTCACGACCACAATTTGCTTAGATACAGC
>NZ_JAHPPD010000199.1 GCF_019061365.1 Lentilactobacillus dabitei | reverse complement strand
TATCTTGTGTAAATGCATAAAAGATTTCTGAATTGTATAGAAATAGGGAATGCCTTCCCTTATGATATTTAGTAACCACAGAAAACATCACAGGAGGCATTCCCCATGAATGAACTTACCACAGAAATTATCGCTGCACTAGCCCAAAAGCAAGATTTGGACGAAGTTTTTCGTCACCACCTCGAAATTGCGATTAACCAGCTGCTTCAAACCGAATTGGCAGAGTTTTTGGGTTACGAACGCTACTCATACGCTGGGATTAACACTGGTAATAACCGCAACGGCAGTT
>NZ_JAHPPD010000198.1 GCF_019061365.1 Lentilactobacillus dabitei | reverse complement strand
TGCCATTCATTTCGTTATAAATAAAACGACTTGCGTCACTGTTACGTTTGATTAACTGCTTTTGCTGATTGGATGGGAAAACGCGGACTTTAACCCCATAATGGTACGGAAACTGCGCCATTGTTTGACTCATGTAGATTTCACCTCCTAAACATGTTACTCTAATGATAACAAATGAGAAAACGTTCAGGGATAACATTGTTGATAAATTGGCAGGAAGAAGGTTGTCACATGAGTAATAAAAAGCAGCGTTTAGATGAAGCTATTTACGAACGCAACTATGTTTACAATT
>NZ_JAHPPD010000197.1 GCF_019061365.1 Lentilactobacillus dabitei | reverse complement strand
TTACGTTGATTAATCATCATGGGACGCTGTTCAATTGATCGCCCCAAAGATTGATTATATTTGGATCGTTGGTCAACGTTACGCCGTTGGCGTACGCCATGTTCAGGTAGATCATTCAAGGAGAAACCAATTCTCCCCTGATTTAGCCAATTATAAATAGATTTAGTAGCTAGTTTAAATTCGTGAGCAATCATTCCTGGTGACCAGCTTAGACGTAAATGGTTGAGAATTTTTTGCTTTAACTCATCGCTCAGCTTAGTTTTCCGACCACATCGTGATCGCTTGTATTCGGCAT
>NZ_JAHPPD010000196.1 GCF_019061365.1 Lentilactobacillus dabitei | reverse complement strand
TTTTTTATTCTAACGAGAAACAAAAAATCTGTCATCAGTAATAGATAAAATCTATTACCAACAACAGATATTGTAGAACCCATATAGCCGAGTACCAGTAACTGGTAAATGGACATTAATCGGTGTTTTTCCGATTAGTGTCCATTTTCAGTTATATGTAGGGAACTGATGTGCTGAGCACGTTTTAGATAAAGTAACTGCATTCTAACTGAACCCAACGTAAGCACTAAATAACTGGACGTCTACTTCGTAGACGTCTTTTTGAGTACCATAGAATTATTAATTAAGTATGAGGTG
>NZ_JAHPPD010000195.1 GCF_019061365.1 Lentilactobacillus dabitei | reverse complement strand
TCTTTCTTGGCGCGCAAGGCTCGCCGGGATAACTTACGTTGGGCCTTGGCCAGTTTACCTTTGACTGTTCGATAGTAACGGTGGTTGGCAATGACGTTGCCATTGGAATCCGTGAGAAAGTTGTCCGTATTGAGGTCAATGCCGATGGTCATCTGCGTTTTCCTAACCGTTTGTACAACGAAAGGCTGTTTCGAAGCTAGTTTCAATGAAACGTAATAGCGACCAGTGGCATCCATTGAAATCGTCACGGTTCCAATCCGAATCTCGTTCTTTTTGGCCAATATTTTCGCCGGCATTCCTCGAAAA
>NZ_JAHPPD010000194.1 GCF_019061365.1 Lentilactobacillus dabitei | reverse complement strand
TAACGTTGACCAACGATCCAAATATAATCAATCTTTGGGGCGATCAATTGAACAGCGTCCCATGATGATTAATCAACGTAAGCGCATCGGCGATTTTGAACTAGATACAGTCGTTGGTCCTCGTGGGCATAGTAAGGCAGTTTTATTAACTTTAATCGATCGCAAATCACGGTTCCTCTGGGCATACCGGTTAAAAGATCGGACGACAGCGACTGTTAATGAAGCCCTAACTAAGTTCCTAACCACTTTTAATGGTCCGGTGCACAGCTTTACTGTGGACCGTGGCACTGAGTTTAGTGGGCTAGTA
>NZ_JAHPPD010000193.1 GCF_019061365.1 Lentilactobacillus dabitei | reverse complement strand
GTAATTTTTCAGACTGCACAATGACAACTGCTGAGGATGAAATCCAAAAAGAATTCCCTGACTTCAAATTGTGGAGAGTCAAGGAATCCGATGGAACTATTACTTATCTAAACAGTCTTTACATCTCATCAATTACTTTCGCTTAGATTTTGCCTGAGACAAAACACTGGCAGCCAAACTTTTCGATGATTTCGAAGAATGTGGGTTCTTCAAAACTTTAGCAGCTTTTCTTGCCTCTTTTGCTGATGAGACACGCTTAGATGAAGATTTTATAGATCTAACCGTAACTATCACCACCTTTAATGGAATAACTTCATTATCCCACTAAAG
>NZ_JAHPPD010000192.1 GCF_019061365.1 Lentilactobacillus dabitei | reverse complement strand
CCATAAATGGCCACCCCAAAACTTTTGGGCTTTTACTTCCGGGTGCTTCTCAAAGAATAGGCGCGCAGAGCCACCCTTAAAGGCTTTGACAATATTGGTTGGCGCGTATTTAGGCTTAAAACTAATCAACATGTGAACGTGGTCCGGCATAACTTCCATTCGTTCAATGATCACCTCATTCAGATCGGCAATTCGTTGCAAAATTGATTTCATGTCGGTAACTAATTGTGAGGTTATGAATGCGGGATGCCGATTTTTAGTTACCCAGATTAAATGAAAATGAAAATTGTAAACATAGTTGCGTTCGTAAATAGCTTCATCTAAACGCTGCTTTTT
>NZ_JAHPPD010000191.1 GCF_019061365.1 Lentilactobacillus dabitei | reverse complement strand
CGTATAATGAATAAATCGTCTCTCAAAAGGAAGGAATTTTTACATGCCAACTCGTTACGACAAAGAATTCAAACAAAACATTATCAACCTATATAAGCAAGGCGAATCAGCTGCCCAACTGGCCAGAGAATATGGCATTGGCTATTCAACCGTTCATAAGTGGATCCAGGGCCAGGCCAAAACTCAATCCGGTAAATCGCCAGACGAAATCAAAGCGATGGAAAAGCGACTGGCTTCGCTGTCTGAGGAGAACGAAATCCTAAAAAAGCCCTGGGCTTCCTTGCGCAGAAGTAACCAATATCTTTGATTACATTCACCAAGAAAGCCATCACCACCAGGTAA
>NZ_JAHPPD010000190.1 GCF_019061365.1 Lentilactobacillus dabitei | reverse complement strand
AACAAAATTGAGAGCACTTGTAGAATATGCTTCTGGTACTGGTTCTCTGACCGGAATTGCGCATAAATATAAAATACATGTAATGCTTTTTCAGATGCTTGTTTCAGCCTATCAAACATATGGAACAGACGTGTTATTTAACCCACCAGAAATAACCCCTGAATTCAGGGTTGAAGTTGCCCACTGGGCGATTGCCAATAATGCCTCATACACTCAGGTCGCGGCTAAGTTTGGTTATGTTGGTACCAGACAAATTCAGATATGGAAAGAAATTTATCGCAATCAGGGGCCAAATGGGTTATTGTCTATATCAAAAGGACGGCAACCTAAAATGACAAATAAACGTAAGAAGCCGACTAAGAA
>NZ_JAHPPD010000019.1 GCF_019061365.1 Lentilactobacillus dabitei | reverse complement strand
CCCCGTAAATGTCTCGGATGGAAAACGCCTTATGAAATATTCTTTAATGTAGTGTTGCACTTAATTTGACAATTCAAGCCTTATTAAATGTCTAAGCGTAATTAATTACCAGCTTATGATTGTAACTTGCTCTGTTGTGAACTACTCTGCCACGAATAACAGAGCAGTTCACCTTATTGCACCCCAACATGTCGATTGTCTGTTAACTAATCAACTCATTAGATTAGCTCGCAGTTCACCGAATTGACAATTGAAGGATAATAAAATTATAATAACTATGTTAACTAGAAGTGGTCAGCTTGGAAATATAGAACTGAGTCAGACAGAGCTAACGTTTCTTGAGGGGGAGAATGACAATGAGATCACAAAAGCATTTGTTGGCGGCACTTATCTTAATGTGCTCAACTATTTTATTAACAACGACTGTCACCCAGGTTACAAATACGCCAGTTACAGTCGTCGCTCAGGCTGATTCAACAGCTAACCAGAGCATTTCTGATATTATGCCAAATCAGAAATTACAGGAACTTGTTCTGTATAATATGAAGGAGCAGGGTTTGGTGAGTAATAGTGCCACGCTAGATACTATTAGTACAGCGGATTTTACAACTGCGCTGGGTCAATTGACCTCGTTGACTTGGGATCCCGGCACCTCCGGCAAGGACCAAACCTATAACAACTTGGACACTGTCGCCGAAAATAGCAACGGTGCCATCGAGCCAGAGGTCAATCCAGGCAATTATTCTTTGCAAGGACTGGAACTTGCTACTAACTTAAAAAAAATAAAACTTGCAGCCAATTTAAGTTATGGGTCAAAATTTTACCGGGGTGATATCACTGATTTAACCCCCCTAGAGGGCTTGACTCATTTAGAGTACATTAATTTATCTGGCAATCGAATTACAGATGTTTCACCCATTGACCATCAACATCTTCCAAATGTAACCTGGTTGGACGTTAGTGGTAACTGTATTGCCAACCTAAATGTGCTTGATGCTAATAATTATACACAAAATTTTGCTTGGTCCGATCAGAGGATCGTTCTTCCAGCTATAACGCTGCATGGTAATTCTTACACCTGGAAAAATATTTTTACTGATGCATTGCCTAAGAATTCCACAAATTCTGCCGTTGGTGCCCCCTATGATGCTAAAAATATTATGTTGGCACGCACCGCATTGGGTTATCCCATTCCCGGTGGTGGAACCTACCGGCAATTAGAAGTTTGGCAAAACGGTGCTCAGGGCCCAGCTGCACCGACTGGAACCCAAACGATAATGGGTGATGATATAACGTTTACTGGGCTCGCCGAACAAGTGGTGCCCAGTAACGCTACATCGAAACCATGGAATCTTGACCTTCCGGTTATTAACAACGGTCCTAATACGTATTCGTATTATATGCTCGCTCGGTATGGAAGATCAAACCTTGATGTCATCGATTATTTCCTCCCCTATACCATCGCCTCCGAAATCAATTACACCATTCATCCAGTTGATGAAAATGGTCAATCGTTGAACAAAGATTCGAGTGGTAAAGGCTATGCGGGCGACAAGGTCAAAGTCCCAACCATTCCGGGCTATACCGTCAACGATCGTAAAGTTGTCGACGGTCAGGTTGTCATCCCAGAGGCTGGTGGGACAATTACCGTCGTTTACAAGAAGAATGCCACGCCGGTTAATCCCGATACCCCAAGCGTTACGCCTGACACAAACCCGGTTGTTACGCCAAGCAGTGAGTCAACAGTCCCATCAAAAACCGAATCGCAGCCAGCAACTCCTACCAAAGAAAGTTTTGTGGGCCAAGCCGTTTATTCATTACGAAAAATGTACCTCTATAAAAACGCCAATTTCACGAAGGCTGCTCGAAAAGCCAATTACTCAAAGAAGCCTCGTCCTTACCGGCCAATGTTTGTGGTCACAGGTTACCGGAGATCAGCAACTGGTAAATTAAGATATAAAGTCCGCGATGTGAATCACGCCAGCAAAACAGATGGCTTAGTTGGTTACATCACCGCTAGTTGGAATTATGTCCGCCCTGTGTACTATCAAAGTAACCACAAGACACTCACCGTCATTAATCCCAGGGGCGTTAACGCTTATAAGAAGGCCAACTTAACCAAGAAAGTTCGCAACTACAAGCAAGGTACTGTCCTGCATGTGACTAAGTTTGTCCACCATAACTTAACCACTCGTTATGTATTGAGTAACGGAAACTACATTACTGGCAATCGCAAGTTGGTTAAGATGGGCAAACATAAGATGCCTCGTTATATCAAGACCAAGAAGAACATTAACCGTTATAAGACCGTTAATTTAACCAAACGTAACAAGCATATCAAGCGTGGCACTAGGATTCGAATTAAGAATTACGATTTCTCACACGCTAATAGCATCACCAAGACGGGCTCATTAAGATATCACATTGCTGGTGGTTACATTACTGGCAATACCAAATATGTTAAAGTAATCAATCGATAAAGCTAGAAACTTGGAAGCTGATAATCCTAGGGGAAGTTCCGGGGAGTCCTGTTCCAGCAGGGCTCCTTTTTCTATCGACATTGTAATATGACAAGTGGACACTTACCCATAAAATAATTAGATTGAAAGTCTGGGTTGTCGCAGTTTATCCTGTATATTATTAATTCGTAGAGAAGTTAAGGCGGTGGCTATTTCCTGGTAAAGGGGTGGTGCTTATGGTGTTAAGCCGATAACGCACACAAATCCTGATGAAAGGAGTAGCCTCAATGTCCATTTCGGACGCTTTACAACTAGCAATTGGGACTGGTCTATTGATCATTAACCTAATTGTCTTAGTTGTTGAGCTGATCAAAAGTCAGCAAAAAAAATAGCCGCCTTAGCTCTGGCAAGCTAGCGGTTATTTAATCAACGTTAATTGCCACCGTCTTAAGCGGCTCTACACGGGAAGTTCTGTTGGTGCAGAACTTCCTTTTTGTGTTTATATTATATCATGGTTAAGATAATTGGGACAGAAAGATCGTCTTCATGTATATTTTAACAGCTTATCCTGTATAATATGAGTCTGTAGAGAAGTTAAGGCGGTGGCTATTTCCTTAAAGAGGAGGTGGTGCTTATGGTGGAAAACAATAAGCTCACATTCTGGGAAAGGAATAGCCTAAGTGTCCGTTTCGGACGCTTTACAACTAGCGATTGGGACTGGTCTATTGATCATTAACCTAATTGTCCTAGTTGTTGAGCTGATCAAAAGTCAGCAAAAAAAATAGCCGCCTTAGCTCCGGCAAGCTAGCGGTTATTTTATAACTAATTAATATGCCACCGTCTTATACGGCTCTACACGGGAAGTTCTGTTAGTGCGGAACTTCCTTTTTGTGTTTACATTATATCACGGTTAGGAGAAGTTGGACAGAAAGACATCTTCCTAGATCCCGAGATGTAGTAATCATTATTCATGAGTTGTTTTAGTCATGAATCCTTGATTTTTTCAGATTTTGCTATCTTTTGATGACCCGATTATTTAAACGATCATCTATAAGTTTCTATAACGGGCTATTAAAAGATGCCTATTAAATCATTTAAAAGTATGCTTATAAGTGCTATAATAACATAAAAGATTGGAGGAGTTGTCATGAAAACTTTAAATGTTCCGACTACAAATATGACCAGCCTAAAGAAATCACCAGCCAGAGCTTTCGAAGAAGCAAAAAACAAAAAAACCGGACTCTATGTTTTTAATCGAGATACACCAGCTGGAGTGGTATTGTCTGTTGAAGATTACGAACAACTTGTTAATGATAATCAGGCACTGCAAGATAAACTATATGATTTAGAAATTCAAAAGCGTTTAACTGAAAAAAATCCTGGCTTAGTTGATGAACAGGAAGTTGACGGTGACACCCTTGATAAGATTGACTTTAATGAAAACGACGGGTGGGAATGAGTACGCCGCGTGAACACCACCTCAAGTATTTCCGGCAAGCTGCAAAAGAAAAGCAGCATCTTGATGGTTCTCAGCTTAAAGTTGTTAATAAAGGTTTAAAACGGATCAAAGTTCAGGGCATGCAAGCTGGCAAACCGCTAACCGGAAATTTGGCGGGCTGTCGAGAAATTAAACATCGTGATTTAGGTATCAGAATCATTTTCCGCAAAGATCCCAGTCTTAACAAAGTAATTGATATTGTTGGAATTGGGAAGCGAGAAGATAAGATTGTTTATAAAGAGGCTCGTCATCGAATTGACCACCATAGCCCAACCTCAGATGTTGATGATTCTCATTGATTAATATAATTTAGGCAGGAAGTTTTAAGGGCAATGCCAAGTGAACTTCCTTGACCAGCAAAATATTCAGTTAACGCACGTAATTTAGTTTCTTTTGAAATTTTAGTCATCAAAAATACCTCCAAAGCTAAAGTTGTTACTTTAACTTTGGGGGTATAGGTCAGCTAGCGGTTATTGTCAACCACTCCTGAATAAATTCAGGAGTGGTTGACTTTAGTACTTGGCTAGCACTCTTGTTCCCCTGTATCATAAATCAAGCAAGAAGTTTTATGGGCGGTGGCTGTCTTCTCCCTTACGAGGTGAGGTCTATGGGAACATGGAGTAATCTTCAGGAAGGTTTCACAGTCAATGAGCGTCTTTCAGGCACTCTCGTTGGTATTTCTGTTCGGCACGTTCTTAATCACGCTGCTCAGTTATATCGACAAGCACCAAAAATAAAAAGCCGCCCTGCGTAACTTTGGCCGGTTACAGGGTGACCTAAAATCATTCTTTAACTAATGCCACCGTCTTTAAAGCGGCTTGCATGAGAAGTCCTGTTACCACAGGGCTTCTTTTTCATAACCACATTATAACATGACCATTGGCTGCTTACTAATAAATTAATGGTTTTGAAGACAGCCTCTGTCACAATTTAAATATCTACCATTGATATGGTATGTTTGATTTATAGAAAAAGTTTCATAACATGTTTGTATCTCAGGAGATACAAGCATGTTATAATAACGAGAGATAATGTAGTTTGGATGTGGAAGCCATTGACCAATATCAATGACATTAAAAAAATAATTATAGATATTCAAAAAAGGCGCAACTATTGGAAACTTAGTACTCGTCGTAAAAATCTATTAACATTAACAGAATTAGGAATCACTCAAAGCATTGCGTTCGACTTGATTTATAATCACATAGAGTGGCGGGATTATGTTTCTGGGCCTCAATTAGATGATCATGCCATACCGGGAAATATTTGGGTATTTGGACTTACAATTAACGATCATCCTTGTTACTTAAAGTTTCAGGATAGGCCTAATGGCATCGTAATGTGGATTTCATTTCATATAGCTGACTACCCACTCCATTTTCCGTATCGCTAACTTGAAAATCATTCATCTTAATATAAAGCGAGGTAACAAAATGAATCTTAAAAAAGCATTTTATAATCCGGAATTGGATACCACCGAAATATACACCGAAGTTTGGAAGCCTGAGATTGTGAAGGTCAGAGATATAAACGACTTGTTAGTTATAAATCATTACTGGCAAGATGCTAACGGAGAGTTATGGGGAGATTTTTCCGATCCGATGGAAAACGTTAGGAACAGTTTTACCGCCTACCGAAAACGTAAGAATTATATGACTTCCGGAGAAATTAGAGAATTACGTCACAATTTAGGATTGTCTGTAAGAGAATTTGCATATATCTTGGGGATCGGTTCGTCATCATTAACCCAAATCGAAAATAATCAACGGGTTCAGGCAAAATATCAAGAAATACTTTTTGAAGCTGCTCGAGATGACTACAAGAGTCATCACCAGCTACCCGATAATTGGCGAAATGATTTTGAGAAGCCACTGACAAGTGCGTTTGATAATTCACCCACATATTCTCCAACTAACGATTTGTATACCACTAAATCTCTGGACGCTGATCCCCAATCCTTTGGTAAATCAAGAGAGTTAGGAAGTGCTGCTTAATGAGTATTCTACGATTCAATGGTTATAAAGTTCAGGAGATGGCATACAAAAGAAATGCCCACTATCAACCAGCCAATAAGCAAATCGAATTAGATCCGAAGATCACGACAAAAATCGACATAACTGATAATGACATCAATATTACACTAACTGTTATGATCGGTTCTTTGGAAAAAGGTTCCATGCCATTTCAAGTCAGCTGTTCGATCATTGGCAATTTTACCTACAACCCAGATGAGGATAATACTAATATTGGTATCGACACTTTCGTGCGTCACAATGCAGTGGCAATTCTTTACCCTTACGCTCGTGCAATCATTGCAACACTAACAACGACGTCTAACGAATTTCCTGGATATAATATGCCAACTATTAACGTTGCTAAATTATTAACTCAGGATAATTCAAATTAGAAACACTTACCATGCTAAAGGGGCACTCCAAAAATGAAGTGCTCCCTTTACTTTGTATAAATGTTCCACATGAAACAATTACGCCTTAATAGTCTTAATATCTAAAAAGTCCTGGATATCATCGCTAGGGATCGATTTGATTGCCGGCCCACCAATTTGATGAACGTAAATCAAGTTCAGATGACCATCGCGATTCTTTTTATCGTTCTTAATCTTATCGAAAACTGCTTGGGATTCTAAGAGTGGTGTAGTGACCGGCAAGCCAACTGCTTCTAGGCGGTCAATCAAGGTTTGAGTTAAGCCCTCACGAGATAAGCCCTTTTCTTCGAAGATTCGGGTGATCGCAACCATCCCGATGCTAACTGCTTCGCCATGACGCAGATCGCCATCAGCCAAGGCTTCAACGGCATGACCGATCGTATGGCCGAAGTTGAGTAGTTGCCGCAAGCCGCCTTCTTTTTCATCTCCCATAACCACGTTGGCTTTGTATTGAACTGAATGAATACTGAGCTCCTTGGCATTGGCGAGAATGTCTGCCGGTGAATTGATTGACTGAACCAATTTCCAAAGATCACCGTCTGATAAGGCAGCCACCTTAACGATTTCTCCGTAACCTTCAACCAGGTCGCGGGTTGTTAACGTCTGCAAGGTTTCTGGGTCAATGATCACCAAATCAGGTTGGTAGAACGCCCCAATGATGTTCTTCGTGTTATCTAAGTCCACAGCAGTCTTACCACCAACTGAACTGTCGACCTGTGCCAGCAATGACGTTGGGATCTGAATCAAGCTAATGCCGCGCATGTAAGTTGCGGCCAGGAACCCTGCCAGATCACCCGTAACGCCGCCACCCAACGCAATCACCCCATCATCGCGATTGAAGCCATCAGCCGCCATTTCGCGGGTTAAATCCCCAAGAACCTCGAGTGATTTAGAGGCCTCGCCAGCTGGGAATTGGTAATTGTGAACGGTGAAACCAACACTTTCCAACGCGTCAGCAACCCGTTCTTGGTAGAGTGGTGCAACGTTACTATCACTGACCAGAGCAATTTTTCGTTTTGACCAAATACTGGAAACCAACTGACCGGTACAGTTCAAAACACCATTTTCAATTTCCACGTTGTATGAATGATCTGGTAAATCAACTTTAATTATTTTCATAAACTAACCTCACTTTTTTCTTCGACGGGAGCAACCAGGGTCTTGCGGATTGCGAAGGCTTTAGCAGCCATTTCACGGTATTCGTTTGGCTTCAATGCTTGGGCACCATCGGAGAATGCGTGGGCGGGATCGTCATGAATTTCAACAACCAAACCACTCGCCCCAACGGCAACTCCGGCCAATGCTTCGGGGGTCACAAATTCGGTATGACCAGCGGCATGACTAGGATCAACAATCACTGGGTAATGCGTTAACTTTTGCAAAACAGGAACGGCGCCGAGGTCCAATGTGTTTCGGGTGTATTTGTTATCAAACGTCCGAATTCCCCGTTCCGTGATGATAATCTGGTGGTTACCACCGGCTGCGATGTATTCAGCCGCGTTCAAGATATCGTCAATGGTTGCTGACATCCCACGTTTTAACATAACTGGAATGTTCGTCCGACCGACTGCTTTCAACAAAGAGAAGTTTTGCATATTCCGGGCACCGATTTGGAAAATGTCGGTGTATTTAGCAATCATGTCCACGTGGTCTTGGTCCATCACTTCAGTTAAGACGTCCATATCGTATGCGTCAGCGGCTGCTCGCAAGAACTTCAAGCCGTCTTCGCCGAGTCCCTGGAAGGAGTATGGCGATGTCCGGGGCTTGAATGCGCCGCCTCGAAGAATCGTTGCGCCACCACTCTTAGCAACCTTCGCCATCTTCATCACATGCTCTGTAGATTCTACGGAGCATGGACCCGCCATCATGGTGAAGTGATCGCCACCAATTTTACTGTGCGCGGTTGTCACCACTGTATCTTCTGGGTGAAATAACCGGCTGCCCTGCACGGCTGCTGGAACATTATCAATAATTAAATCGATCGCATTCTTTTCTTCGGCATTTAAGTCCTTTTCGGTGATGCCTTGAATTGCAACGCGATTATGATGGACAAATACTTCGTTGGTACCATCGAACCGGTTCTTAATTTCATCAATAATGTCTGCATGTCCTGCTTTAACGATAACTATCATAATATAATCTCCATTTCTATTGTCTAATGTATTTTTGGTTAAAATAAAACTCCCGCAGCGTCTATCTATCTAGAACACCACGGGAGTTGTCTGGTTTAGGGTAAAAAAATTGGTCCCGCAGTATTTTGAAAATTTACTGTGTGACCGGAGTAATCATGCTGAAATACTATTGGTCGCACAAGTTGTAGGAATGTGCCCACAACCTGTACGGTGTGAACACTACAATGGCCAATAGTAACTAAATCGATTAAGATTTGCGTTTAATTTCATCATAATTAGAATCTCCTAATAAAGTTAAATTTTAATTGCAGTTATCATATTATGAATTTGGAGTTGTGTCAAGGGTTAAATTTTGAAAAGTTGAAATCGGGGGATAAAATGCGAATGAGACTGGGGGATTTGTCCTTTTATGTTGAATAGGACAGCTCCGACGCAACTGATGCTAACATCTAAAGGACTTTGAACTCAAACCCAAAGCCAGGGTTTAAGCCCAAAGCCCTTTAGATACCGCATCACCCGTTGCTTGTCGCTCACTTATCTTAGGACAGCTCCACTAAGCAGAAATTTCCACATAAGCACCTCAACCATAAATCCCCAAAACCAGGATTTATGGTTGAGGAGACTTAGGCTCCCGTTTCTAACCACTTTGCTCCGCTCACTCTCATTTTGCTTGACAAATTCTCATAATCGTCTTAACCTGATAACAATTAAATATCCGTCCTACAAAAACCGTTGATGTGGAGATCAAGATTGTCATGCCCGTAAAGAGAGCCGCCGCTGCTGAGAGTGCGACCGGATACAAGCAATTAAATGGACCGCAGAGGGTTCTTCCGAAAGTACGCGAGTACGAAGAAACGTTCAGGCAGACGTCATTTGCCGGGAGTGTGTTGGCACTTCGCTAAGCGTGAGCTAATTGAATGGATTCGTTATTTGGCCGATTTTAATTCCAAATGACTGTTCTTTCAGTTAATCTCAAATTAAGGTGGCACCGCGGCATAATCCGTCCTTAAAGAACCAGTTAATGGTTTGAGTCAGGACGGATTTTTTGTGTCCAAAATTATTCTACGTGTCATTCATCCTATAATTCCGGAGGTTTCAGTTATGATCAAGCTTATCGCCAAACGATGGCAACCCCAACCAGTTCATTAACACAAATTCAACTTGGAGGCCATCAATATGAATATCGAACAATTACAAAAATTTGCCACCCATTTTCCAGCAGTTCCCGTCACGCTGCAATTCCAATTACCCTCATTTGACCCAATTGCCATTACCCAGGCACTTGACCAACCAGATTCACCGTGCTTTCTCCTAACCGGTAAGCCGAAGAAAACTGAGGATGGGTTCAGCTTCATTGGCGTCAACCCATCTAAGTCGTTCACTTATCGAAATGGCCGACTCACAACTAAAGAACAAGGACACAACGAATCAACAGAAACCGTTGAACTCAAACCGGTCATCGAAAAAATCCTCAAAGAAAATCAAACACCACGCATCCCTGGCCTACCACCCTTCTTAGGAGGCCTTGCCGGCTACTTCAGCTATGACTATGAGAAATACGCGACCACAGCCACACTCCCCGCGGTGAAAGATCCAATGGGTTTAAATGATGCCGACTTGATATTAGTCGACGAAGTGATTGCTTATAACCACGCCACCCAAACGGTCACTTTAAGCAAAATCGTGCCTGCCAATGAGCTGCTCAGCACCTATGATTCAGTCATGGCTGAGCTGACTGCCCTCAAGCAACAATTATTATCAATTAATGGGGAACAGCCACTACCGGCGTTTTCCATGACCCCGCTGAAAATGCAATTCTCCTTACAGGAATTTGATGAAAAAGTCGCTGAAACCAAGCAGCACATCATTGATGGCGACATTTTCCAACTCATTTTATCAAATCCACAGCAAGCCACCATGCGAGGTTCCCTGTTTGCGGCGGCCCCGACGCTCTTTAGGGAAAGTCCCTCACCCTATCAATTCTATTTCCGGCATGGTGATTTTGAAACGATCGGTGCCTCCCCAGAAACCTTGATTACGAAGCGAGACCAAACGTTATTTACGTATCCGCTTGCTGGCACCCGTCGCCGGGGTCACGATAAAGCAGAGGATGCCAAATTCGCCTATGAACTCCAGCATAGCCCCAAGGAATTATCTGAGCACAACATGTTGATTGACCTTGGGCGAAACGACTTGGGCGCCGTCAGTGAATTCGGCAGTGTCAACGTGACCGCCTACCGCAAATTGTTACGATTCGCAAACGTGATGCACATGGGGTCAGTTGTCGAAAGCACGGCCAAAAAAGGCGTCTCCGCAATTGACATCATCAATGCGGTTTTACCCGCCGGAACATTATCAGGCGCACCGAAGATTTCAGCTATGAAGATTATTGGCCAACTTGAAAATCGCAAACGGGGCGTCTATGGCGGCTGTATCGGCTATTTAGGCTTTGATGGGGATCTGGATCTATGTATTGGCATCCGCCTCGCCTATCGCAAAGGCAATCAGCTGGTGGTTCATTCGGGAGCGGGAATTGTCGCCGACAGTGTCGCCAAATATGAATACCAAGAGTTTAATAACAAGGCCAGTGCCGTCGTCAATGCACTGAAAGAGACCAGTGTGAAGGGAGATGTCCTCAATGCATTATCTGATTGATAACTATGATAGCTTTACCTACAACTTATACCAACTGATCGGCAGCTTGACGGATGAACCAATTACCGTCATCAAAAATGACGCAATTACCGCCGAAGAATTACAAGCACGCCATCCAGAAAGCGTGATTTTGTCACCGGGACCAGGCCGCCCAGAAGATGCTGGGAACATGCCGGCGATCTTAAAAGAATTTCTGGGCAAAGTCCCAATTCTCGGTGTCTGCCTAGGACACCAGGCAATTGCTGAAGCTTACGGAGCAAAGGTGGTCCACGCGCCAAAATTAATGCATGGCAAGCCGTCGGAAGTAGAAATTTCTGAACCGAGCAGTTTGTTCAAAGACTGCCCGCGTCAATTTCAAGCAGCCAGATACCATTCCTTAATCGTTGATCCTAAAACGGTGCCGGCTAATCTGAAAGTCACTGCTCAAACTGCCGATAGCGAAATTATGGCACTTGCTGACGCCACCAATCACGTTTATGGTGTCCAATTCCACCCCGAGTCAATCATGACTGATCCGGAAGTCGGCAAGCAGATTGTCGCCAACTTCTTGGCAATTGTCCGGGAGCACCAGCAGATGATGGCGCATGCTCTGTGAAACAGAGAGAAAATTAAATGACGAACAAACATCCGAGATAGTCATCTCAGTTATTTGTTCGTCTATTTTAATCTCACGAATTATGCATTTATCTTGAAAAATCAATCATGTATCTATTCATAATGTGTGTATACAGCATAGATAATAACAGTTTTGTTTTCTTCATCAACCCGGTACACTACTCGATGTTGACTATTAATTCTTCTTGAGTAGTATCCAGCTGCAGGGGGGACTAATTTCTCAAATGATTGAATAGGCTCATAAGGATTTTCACGCAAAGTTTTAATAATTTGAAGAAAATTTGATTCTAACGGAGAACCTTTGATCTTTTTCATTCCTTTTTTAGCGCCTTTTTTTACCCGAATCTGATAGGTCATAGCGATTTCCATGCATCATCGAAATCTTCTTCTGGATCATTCTCTCGAGACTTAACTTGATCAATCGTTCCTGTCGCAACAAGATACAAGGTCTCCTGTAAGGAATCCCAGTCATCTTCACCTATGAGGACGGCTCCCTTTTCATCTTTCTTTGTAGGTGAAATATGAATTGGTCGTTTTTGCTCGTTAGCTTCTTTAATTAATTTAAAGAGATTTTGTCTCGCCTTAGTAGGTGTGTATATATCCTTCATCTAAATCCCTCCATCCCTATAATGTACGTATTAATGTACATGTACATTATACCGCACATTAAGCTCATTGTCTTTTAAAATGATAAATCATTTGCCGACTAATATCTCAGCTCTTTTGAATGTCTGAATTCTTTGCTTTACAACAAGTTTCACTCTACCTGAATTAAAAGCCGCTACACAGACTAGGACAGCTTCGCAAAGCAATAACCTGCACATAAGGCACCACAAGCGAAAATCCAGAACCAGGATTTCTGCTTGCGGAGACTTATGCTCCGGTTATTAACCGCTTTGCTGCGCTCACTTCCCAGGACCGCTCCGACGCAACTGATGCTAACATCTAAAGGACTTTGAACTCAAACCCAAAACCGGGGTTTAAGCCCAAAGCCCTTTAGATACCGCATCACCCGTTGCTTGTCGCTCACTTATCTTAGGACAGCTTCGCAAAGCAGGGATCTGCACATAATCACCACATCTGTAAATCCAAAACCAGGATTTTCAGATGTGGCGACTTATGCTCCGATCCCTAACCGCTTTGCTGCGCTCACTGTACTTTAGGACAGCTACTCAAAGCAGAGATCTGCATGTAAGCACCTCGAACAAAAATTCCCAAACCCGGAATTTTCGTTCGAGGAGACTTACACTCCGATCTCTAACCGCTTTGCTCCGCTCACTTTACTTTAAAGTTCGACTTAAAAATAAACCCACATGACGGACAGCGATTCAAGCCATAACTAATTTGCATTGGCCGGTGGCACTTCGGGCAATTGCCTTGAACTGATCTAGGAATTTTGGTTACTTTTTTGGGTCCTTCTGATTGGTCTGCCATAGTTTCCTCCACCGGATTAACCGGTCATTTACTGATGAATGATTTTTAAATATGTTGCAGGCATCGCAGCCACCAGCCAGACACCACTTTCGGTTGGGTAGAACAAAATGCCGTCCTTGGTAGCTTTTTGAGCAGCTACTTGAAAAATGACTGGCTTTGGATCTCGGCGTTTTCCCACCTGAAGGGCCATTCGCCAATTAGCGGAAAGGTGCACGAAGTCACGATCCATTTTTTTCAATCCTTCGTCAACAATCAACCTTGCCGCGACGTGAGTGGTTCCATGATACAAAACTTCCGGAGGCGTTTTGGGTGGCGTCAGTGGTTTGACGGGGATACTGTGCCCATATAATGCCCTAATTGTACCACCTTCGATCGCATAGCGCTGTTTGTCGCTTTGGCGCATAATCTTTCGAATGAGGGCTTCGCTAATTGGTGTGCCGTAGTGCTGATTAAAGTGGCGAATGAACGAATCAAGGTCAACTCGACCATATTGATCCAAGTTAATCCCAATCTTATCGGGATGGTGACGTAGGGTGAATGAAATTCGTTTACTAATTCTGGTTAAGTGATGATCCATATGTAAGAACCTTCAATCTTGTGCAATTAACTAGTGACATTATATGCCTAATTGACCTGCAACCCAAAAACACACGGAAATTTGGGATTCCGTGTGTCAAGTAATCGCATATATTGAGGGGTGATTCTATGTTGAGGGGTTAGTTAGTAAAACTTTGGGCAAGTCACTGCCTGAGGGGGTGCAGTGAGCTTGTAACCAATATGACTGTTCGTCATATTTGATTGTCTATACTATATCTTCCCTACCTTAAACGGAACTTAAAATTCGAATTTTTTTGATTTAGATATGATAAAATCGAATTATTAAAGCTGATTTTGAGAGGATACATCATGAAAAGAATTTATTTTGTTCGCCATGGGCAGACGCTTTTAAACAGGTTTCGCAGAATGCAGGGCTGGGTGGACTCGCCCTTAACCGAAAAAGGCGAAGCCCAGGCAACGGCTGCCGGTAACCGGCTCGCCGACATCCGCTTTCAGTTAGCGGTCAGTTCCGACATGTTACGCGCAATCCACACGTTAGACCGCATTCTAGCCCAAAATAAACACGCTAATGGCATTACTCGCGAAGTTCATGAAGATGTGCGCGAGATCTATTTTGGCTCATTTGAAGGCGTTGATAGCGTCCAGACGTGGAATATGATCGCCCGGCCACTTGGCTATTCGAATCAAGAAGAACTAATCAAACACTATAGCTTGTTGAAAGTCCGCGATTTTATGCATGATGCTGATCCATTTCACGAAGCAGAAACAGCCGCCCACATTGAAGCTCGAATCAAATCTGCAGTGGCCCGACTCGCTGAAGAACTTGATGATGGCGAAAATGCAGTTGTTGTCACCCACGGAACGTATTTGCGTAACTTAGCGACAATTTACGCTGCGAACGGGGCTGTGGCGGATCAGCCAAAAAATGGCAGCATCACGGTTTTGGATGTGACTCATGAGCCAGTTGTTATCGATGATATTAAATAAGGATTTCTAACATCTAACTAAAGTAGCTGGGCATCCCTATGTATTTGATAGAGAGTGTTCAGCTATTTGTTTGAAGAATTTTTAAATGAGTTGGGGAGCATTTTTAGATATGATCTTAAAAATGTGCTTTCGTTTCTTTACCCTAATTTCTAAAAAAACAGCCAACCATGAACAAAAAATGTTCATCATTGGCTGCTTCCTTTAGGTTTGAGGATCGCCCAGAGCTCATCACCCTGTCACTGTTTAATAGCCCAAATTATTCACATTGGTTCGTTTAGTTTTATTGGTTTCCCAGAAGAGGGTCTTAGCAACGCCGACAATCTTCTTCTTAGGGACAAAGCCCCAGTAACGACCATCGTTTGAAACACTTCTATGATCTCCTAAGACGAAGTATTCACCCTTTGGCACCTTAGTAGCATGCGTATTCTTATCCCAACTCTTGGATAAGGTCTTTAAGCTCCAGTTACCGGTTCCGGCCGTCCGTTCCTTCATGCTGATAAACTTCTGGGGAACAACCTTGCCATTTACGTAAATGTTACCGTCTTTGCTGGAAACTGTATCACCTGGTAGCCCGATTACCCGCTTTACGTAGTCAGTCTTGGGTTTGGTTGCCGTTGGATCTTCGCCATAAGCATCAAACACGATGACACTCAGATGTTTAATCTTGGCTTGCTTCCAAACGACCAATCGTTCATTATTAATAAGGTTGGGTTCCATTGATGGCCCATCGACTCGCGCCGTTGTGAATACGTATAATTGAACAACGTAGGCAATTGCCAGGCCGACAACAATTGGAATGACCCAACTTGCAATTTCTCTGATTACTTTCATCAAAAGGCTCCTTTAAGGACTACAGTAATTCGAATATTTTTACTAGAATGCAGTCGACATTAATTTTAGCATACTTTCCTATCATGACAACATTTTAGGCAATAATTAACGGATTAGTAACCACAAATTTAAAAATTTTCGCTCAATTAAATCTGTATTGTGATAAATGAGGTGATGTTATGAAAACAAAATCAACTTTAGGAAAACGGATCTGGCTCATTTTCATTTTAGGGACAATTAGTGCATCCGGGCCATTATCAATCGATCTTTATTTACCCGCCCTACCAGAAATGACCCATGATCTAGCAGCACCAGCATCCCTCATTCAAATGAGTTTAAGTGCCTGTCTACTGGGGTTGGCGCTGGGACAACTAATTTCAGGACCGTTAAGTGACAAATATGGTCGCAAGAAGCCACTCATGGTAGGCTTCTTCATTTTCGGGCTGGTTTCACTCCTGATTGCAATGAGCAATTCGGTCTATTTACTCATCCTGTTGCGATTTATCCAGGGACTTGCGGGTGCTAGCGGCCAGGTCCTTTCCCGAGCAATTGCTTCGGATATGTTTTCTGGTTCTTTGTTAACCAAGTTTTATTCCATGCTCTCAGCTGTCAACGGAATTTTCCCGGTCATTTCACCTGTAATTGGCGGTTTCATGATTCAATTTGTCAGCTAGCAAGGTATTTTCATTCTATTAGCCGCAATTGGTTTTATCTTAGTGATCGCACTTTGGCTCGGAATCAAAGAAACCTTACCGGTTGAAAAACGAATTACTGGTCATCCCCTGGAATCAGTTGTCAAGATGTTTGGTTTTCTTAAGAATTCTAAATTTGTGCGTTTGATTCTGGCAACCGGTTTAGTATCTGGCGGTTTATTTAGTTATATTTCGGCCTCTTCTTTCGTTTTCCAAAATTTCTTTCATATGTCCGTTCAAAACTTCAGTCTTCTTTATGCTTTGAATGGTATTGGTATCGCCATCGGCTCAATAATCCCCGGCGGATTGGCGGCGCGATTCCCAGAAATAATCCAGGCAAAATTCGTTCTGGCAACAACCGTATTAACGACCATCTTACTCACTCTGAGTGCCCTATTCTTTAACAATTTGCTGGTAGTCATCGTCCTCATCTTTCTCACGGTTACCCAGTTCGGGATGCTTTTCACCCTCACCACCTCAATTATTATGAACCTATCGTTACGAAACAATGGCGGCCTATCCGCATTACTGGGCTTGTCCCAAAACGCAATTGGCGGCATTATGTCACCACTGGTTGGCGTGATGGGTAGTCACACCTACCTGCCGATGGCTTTAGCAATCATGGGCTGCATGTTATTCAGTATGATATTGTTCTTTTCAATTCATGGCGAATCTCAAAATCATCATTTTACATCCTGACATCCGGATATCCAGTGATCTCCCAGCCACCATCAACGACTAAGGTGGTGCCATTGATATAGCTGGCTTCCTCGCTGGTCAAAAAATCGCTGGGCCCGCAATTTCCTCCGGTCTGGCCGGTCGTTTCACCGACAGTGTTTCTGCTTGATCCAATGAATGTTCATCGATCGCTGGATAGCTGTCAACAATTCCTGGAAGAATCGAATTCACCTGTACATTGGCGGGCACCAACTCTAACGCGGCACTTTTTGTAAAAATATTGATGGCTGATTTGATCGCCGCATAATCTTCACTGCAATACGACTGAACGTGCGCGTCCATCGACGCAATGTTAACAATCTGGCCGCTTCCTTGTTTCTTCATTTGGCGACCAACGTTCTTGATGAATAAAAAAACACCATTTAACGCCAAATCAATCATGAAATTCCAATCGGTCAATTGCTCATCAATAATGAGCCCCGCTTGATAGGGAACCGCAATTTGAAAAGAGTAATCGATCTCCCCGTATTTATCAGTGGCCTGCTTTACAAATTTTTCAACGGCGTCTTCTTCGATTGGATCAACAACTTGCCCATCAAACAACTCATAGTGTTTACTGGCGTCCCCCAAAACAGCTTCATTATCACCAGCACCAATCACCCGAATTTTATTTGCCATTAATTGTTTTGAAATTGCCCAACCAATGTCACTGGTCGCATTGGTCACAATTGCAACTTTATCACTCATCATCATTTCCCCCTATGGTACTATGTCCTGACCTGCATTTTTATAATAACTCTATTGTTATTAGTGAGGGGAAATTTTGATTTGCAAATTAAGTGAGAATGCGAGAAAAAGGGTCATCATTCGAAGCAGAAGTTTCTATTTCGACTTTTATTTGGTGGCGTCGGTTCGTAAATGTCCTTTAAAAAGTAAGCGAATGAAAGATTTTAAAAGATACAAAAACAATCTAACGTTAGTCGGCAGTGTGCTTATAAATACAACTTGGTTTCCCTTTTTATATTGATAAAACTTGCGACAAACGGCTGATCCCAGAATTTAAGCAAAAAAAAGTAATGCATTCCAAAACCAGAATGCATTACTTTTTTCACTTAAATTCTGGGTCAAAGCGCCTTTCGTCCCAATCTTACCCCTTGGCTTACTCAGCCAATTTTGTAATCTTTCCCTGTTGGATATAAACACTCAAAATTGCAATATCAGCAGGATTAACCCCACTAATTCTTGAAGCTTGAGCGATGGTTTCTGGGTGAATTTTCTGCAACTTTTGGCGTGCCTCTGTTGCGATACCGTCGATTGCATCGTAATCAATTCGATCAGGGATCTTTTTAGCTTCCATCTTCTTCATTTTGGCAACGCTTTGTTCAGCCTTCTTGATATAACCCGCATATTTTGTCCGAATTTCAACTTGTTCAATCACGTGGCGATCCAAGGGTTGATCCGCTGCTGGGATAAATCTGAGCAACGTTTGATAATCCACGTATGGTCGTCGCAAAAAGATCGCAGCAATAACGCCATCCTGCAACGGCTTGTCGCCATGCTCCTGAACAAAAGCATTGACTTCATCAGATGGCTTAATCCGAATTTGGCTTAGTCGATCTAATTCAGCTTCGATTGCCCGCTTTTTGACTAAGAATTTTTGGTAACGGTCATTTGAAATCAAGCCAATTTCATGGCCCTTCTCAGTTAATCGCATATCAGCGTTATCTGTTCGTAACAACAACCGATATTCAGCTCTACTAGTCAATAACCGATAGGGTTCCTTAGTTCCTTTGGTGACCAAGTCGTCAATCATCACCCCGATGTAAGCTTCGTTTCGTTTCAGAACGAAAGGTCCCTTACCCAAAGCTCTTCGGCCAGCGTTAATGCCAGCAATCAACCCTTGGCCGGCGGCTTCTTCATAACCAGAAGTGCCATTGGTTTGACCAGCCGTAAATAGATTTTTAACCACTTTGGTTTCCAAAGTCGGCTTCAACTGATAAGGGGCAACAACGTCATATTCAATGGCATAGCCTGGCCGCATCATTTGTGCATTTTCCAAACCAGCAATTGTATGAATCATCTGTTGCTGAACCTCTTCAGGCATTGAAGTAGATAAACCGTCAACGTACCACTCTTCCGTTTTACGGCCTTCAGGTTCCAAGAACAATTGATGGCGACTCTTATCCGCAAACCGGACAATTTTATCTTCAATCGATGGGCAGTAACGAGGGCCAACGCCTTCAATCACGCCAGTAAACATTGGGGCGCGGTCAAGATTATCGCGAATAATCTTATGAGTGGTTTCGTTCGTATAAGTTAACCAGCATGATAGTTGGTCCTTAACTGCTAAGTAGTCCTCATCGGCTGATTCAAAACTGAAATGATGAGGTTTCTCGTCTCCAGGTTGTTCCTCGGTCTTGGAATAATCAATGGTCGTCCCATCAACTCGTGGTGGGGTCCCAGTTTTGAATCGTTCCAGATCAAATCCCAATTCTTCGAGGTTGCCGGATAATTTTTCAGCCGGTTGGGAATTATTGGGACCTGATGCATACATCAATTCACCGATGATAATCTTGCCACGGGCAGCAGTCCCTGCAGCAATCACAACTGCCTTGGCTTGATATTTTGCACCAGTATTGGTCACGACGCCCTTGCAGACCCCGTCTTCAACAATTAAGGAATCAACAATTCCCTGACGCAAAGTTAAGTTGGGTTCTTTTTCAATCGTATGCTTCATCTCAGCATGATAGGCATGCTTATCTGCTTGGGCCCGTAATGCCTGAACAGCCGGCCCCTTACCGGTATTGAGCATCCGCATCTGAATGTAGGTCTTATCGATGTTACGGCCCATTTCGCCACCCAATGCATCAACTTCCCGGACAACCGTTCCCTTTGCAGGTCCCCCGACAGATGGGTTACATGGCATGAATGCCACCATGTCCAAGTTAATTGTCAGCAGCAACGTTTTATTCCCCATCCGGGCAGCAGCCAAAGCGGCCTCACAACCTGCATGGCCAGCTCCGACGACGATCACGTCATAATCTTCTGCGCGATATTTTTGTTTAACATCGCTTACTCGTAAACTTTTCAACAGAATTCCTCCATATGTTTCACATGAAACACGTTATTTTCCTAAACAGAACTGGCTAAATAATTGATCAATAAGTTCATCTTGATAACTGTCTCCAGTGATCTCACCTAAGAAATCCCAGCAACGGGTCATATCAATCTGAACCAAATCAACCGGCATCCCAGCATCGAGTCCCTTGATTACATCTTCCAGGGCACCCTTTGCCTGATTTAACAAGCCAATATGGCGGGCATTAGTCACCATGATGTCATTTTGGCTGCTTTCGATGCCCTCATTGAAGAACATATTGGCAATCAATTCTTCTAATCGGTCTAGTCCATTAGCTTTAATGGCTGATGTTGAAATGACATTCTTGCCATTCGCCATTGCCTTGATTTCTTGTAAATCTAATTTAACGGGTAAATCAGTTTTATTTAACACAGTGATGCGTTGTTTGTCTTTTGTCGCCGCCAATAATTTTTTATCTTCGTCGGTAAGGGCTTCGCTGGCGTTTAAAACCAGCAACACCAAATCAGCACTGTCAATCGCTTTTCGAGAACGATCAACCCCAATTTTTTCGACCTTGTCTTTCGTATCACGAATTCCAGCCGTATCGACGAGCTTCAATGGCACACCACGAACATTGACGTATTCTTCCAACACATCCCGCGTCGTTCCCGGAACATCCGTCACAATCGCTTTATCTTCGTGTAATAAATTGTTCAACAGGCTGGATTTCCCGACGTTAGGCCGGCCAATAATCGAAGTCGCCAATCCTTCCCTGAGGATTTTTCCCTGTTTGGCAGTACTTAATAACTGAACAATTCTGGCATGGACGTCATTGGCTTTTTCTCGTAAGAGCTTGCTGGTCATCGTTTCCACATCATCGTACTCTGGATAATCAATGTTCACTTCAACTTGAGCCAGCACGTCCAGAATGTCTTTCCGTAAGTGTTTAATCAAATGGGATAAATTACCGTCCAGCTGGCTAATAGCGGCCTTCATGGACCGATCGGTTTTAGCCTCGATCAAATCCATCACCGCCTCAGACTGAGACAAGTCAATTCGGCCATTTAAAAAGGCCCGCTTCGTAAATTCCCCTGGTTCAGCCATCCTGGCTCCGGTACTCAAAACCAGCTGGAGGATGCGGTTAGTTGCCACAATCCCGCCATGACAGTTAATTTCGACAATATCTTCTTCGGTATAAGTGTGCGGAGCTCTCATGACAGAGAGCATTACCTCATCAATTTCCTCGTTGGTTTGCGGATCGACAATGTGCCCGTAATTAATCGTATTGCTGGCAACTTTATCAAGATTCTTTCCCCGATAGATTTTTTTAGCAACGTCAAACGCCTCTTCACCACTAATCCGGATGATTGAAATGCCACCTTCACCAGGCGGTGTCGAAATAGCCGCAATCGTATCAAATTCTGTTGTTGTTAAAACCATGATTAAGCTTCCTCCCGCATCAAAACAATGCTAATAGTAAGATATTAAACCACAAAATAACTATCAGCGCACAAAAAAAGCGCCACTCCACACTAAAAAGAACTAGCATGGATAAAGCACTTTGACTACTTTACCTAGTTAAGATAAGAATGATTAACTTCATGATATTTTAAAGTGAGTGATTTGTCAATCGAAATTTGGACTTGTAACAAAACTGCTTACTTTGGCGCTACAACGATCACTCGGTGAGGTTCTTTGCCAGTAGAGTACGTCATGACATACTCATTGTCAGCTAACGCATTGTGGATTTGTTTGCGCTCAAAAGAAGGCATCGGGTTTAAGTAAACCGGCTTGCCATTTGCAATCGCATTTCGAGCTGTTTTTTCAGCCAATTGTTTGAGGGCATCGCTTCTTCTGGAACGATAATTTGCGGTATCTAACTCGACATCAACGTTGTTGGCGCCGAGTCGGTTAATGAAAATTTGGGACAAGTTTTGGAGCGCATTAATCGTCCGACCATGACGCCCGATTAAACGGCTCTCCTGGTCAGTATCAATATCGATGTAGATTGAATGTTTATTTTGAATATCCAACTTTAATTTGAACGAAAATCCCATTGCCTTGATGACATCACTTAAATAATTGGCAAGTTGTTGCGAAACATCCTCTAAATCAATGACTTTTTCAGCTGGTTCACTTGATTCAGAATGATGTTGTTTGGTTTCTGATTGAACGTTCATCCCTTTATTACCAGGGTTAAAAAGACTTTTTTTAGTAATTTGCACTTGAGCTGGTTTGCGACCGAATCCTAAAAATCCTTTTTTAGGTTGTTGAACAACAGTTACTTCAACTTGGTCCTGAGTGAGTGATAATGCATTGAGTCCTTGTTCTACGGCGTCTTGGATGTTTTTTCCAGAGTAAATTGACATAATAAACTCCCTTTTATTTGAATGGATTTAACCAATTAATACTAGCATAAAAGTCAACGTTTATAAATGGTTTCCGATAAAAAACGCAAACTAATCGGAAACTTTAAAATAATTGATATATTTGCAATCGCCATTTAACCAAATCTTCATGAAGTCGGTATAATAGACTGTAATCACCTCTACTTGAGAATTTAATGAAAGAGAGAACAATCGATTGGTTTTCGTTTTGGGGAGTGTCAATATTGGCAAATATCAATCAGTATGATGCAGGACGAAACATTCAAATAGATCGACAGCACCGGCTTAGTAAACTTGAAGAAGCCCAACAGATCACTTTGGCAAATTTGACCGCCTACTCAGTTATCATGACCGCTGAATTAATCATTGGGTATTGGAACCATATTACCGTTTTGATTGCCGATGGATTAAATAACCTCACTGGCGTTTGTGGTGCCGCCATCTTAATTATTGGCTTACGGGTTTCCAGACGGCCACCGGACTCCAACCACGTGCTAGGCCACTGGCAATACGAAAATATTGCCGCCCTATTATCTGCCACAATTATGTTTGCGGTCAGCCTTCAAATTTTAGTCGATGGCGGGTTCGCCATTCGCAATTTCCTTGAGGGACATTCCGTTCAGCCAAATAGTTGGTCGTTGGGGATCAGTTTGCTATCCGCCATCGTCATTTCAATTTTGGCCAAGTACAACTCATTGAAAGGTGCTCAACTTAATAATCAAGCCCTAAAAGCTTCTGGCCAAGATTTAAAGAGTGATGCTTGGACAAGTTTGGGTACTTTTCTTTCCATACGGTGGTGCGTATTTAGGGGCGCATTGGCTTGATGGGGTCGCCACAATTGTCGTTGGTTTCTTGATTTTGCACGCGTCAATCTTAATTTTCAAGACAACCATTATGCGGCTTACAGAAGGATTTGACCCGTCGTCAATCGAAACGTATAGCAAAACCATTAGTGAAGTTCCCGGTGTGATCGCCGTTCAAGGAATTGAACCCCGGTGGCTTGGGGACCAAGTTGTCATGAAGATCGGCGTTTACCTAGATGACGACACAAACTTAAAGACGGCGTTTATGATCGGCGAAAAAGTCGAACATGCCCTGATGGCGCAATACGATATTTTGGACGCCGATGTCATGGCCTATCCTGTGAGTTTGCGAGATAATCCAGCCAACGTGGATTAGAAATGAGCATGATTTCATCGATCGTTTAATTTAAATACAAACAAGCACCTATCCAGCAGTTGAAAGCTCTGGGTAGGTGCTTGATCGTTTCTTGGTTTTACGTTTCTATCGGACGAACGCCGGTCGATGTGGATCAAATTGCCAGCCAGGAATCAAATACTGCATCGCTGCCGCGTCATCCCTGGCCCCAAGATGATGATCCTCGTACAGCTGATTCGCCTTCCGAACAGCCTCAAGGTCGATTGCCACCCCCAACCCTTCATTAGTCGCTGGAACCGTTAATTGACCATCTTTAATTTGATACGGATTCTTTGTCAGATATTGCCCATCTTGCCAAATCCAGTGCGTGTCGATTGCATAGATGTCACCAGGAGCGGCTGCAGCGGCATTGGCAGCCATCGCCAATGAGATATCAAAGTGATTATTGGAATGAATCCCCCAATGAAGCCCAAACTCATCACATAGTTGGGCCACTCGAACTGACCCGGCCATCGTCCAAAAATGGGGATCAGCCAACGGAATTGAAATGCTGTTCAACGTGATGGCATGGCGCATTTGTCGCCAATCCGTATCAACCATGTTCGTTGCAGTCGGCAAAAAAGTGGTCTTTTGAAATTCAGCTAAAATTTCTCGACCAGAAAAACCAGCTTCTGCCCCACAAGGGTCCTCGATGTAGGTCAAAATTCCTTTCAATTCTTTAGCGTAGGTCAACGCCTGCTTCAGAGACCAGCCGCCATTTGGATCAAGATCTAATTTAGCCTCAGGAAAGGCTTCGTGCAGAGCTTTAATGGTTTCAACCTCTTTTGTGCCTTCAAACACGCCACCCTTTAGCTTAAAGGTCTTAAACCCATACCGATCATAGGCAGCCTGAGCTTGGCGAACAATTGCCTGGGGCGTCATCGCTGGTTGCCGCCGAATCTTGCCCCAATCATCATTTTGATCGTCATGCAAATATGGTAAATCTGTCTTGGTTCGATCACCGACATAAAATAAATAACCGAGTACGGCCACTTTTTCGCGAACCTGGCCATCCCCCAGCAATGCAGCAACGGGAACGTGCAGATATTTTCCAAGCAAGTCCAAGAAAGCTGTCTCCACCGCCGTAACCGCATGAATCATGATCCGCTGATCAAACGTCTGATTACCGCGGCCACCAGCGTCCAGCTTACTGAATTTCTTTCGCATCATTTGCAGCACTTGCTTATACTCACCGAGGCTTTTACCGATCACTAATGATTTCGATTCGATTAATACCTGGGTAATCTTTTCGCCACCAGGAACTTCGCCAACGCCCAGCACGCCTCTATCAGTCGTTAAAATCACAATGTTCCTGGTAAAAAACGGTCCGTGAGCACCACTCAAGTTTAGTAACATACTGTCATAACCAGCAACTGGATACACGTCCATCTTCCGAATAATTGGAACCGTCATTGATTTCACTCCTTTGATCAATACAATCACTCACATTAATAAGTTCAGTTTACCCGTTCGACCGGAAAATGTAACCGGTTAATTGAATGCCACTTAAAAAATCCCACCAAGGCCATGCGCCAAGACGGGATTTGTGTTTAATTGAATCGATTCATTTAAATGAGTCAGTCTACTTCTTCTTACTCTTCTTTGCTCTTCTAATCGCCTTTCGAACTGTTCGCTGACGATTACGTTCTTCACGTTGTTTTTGTTCACGCTCACGGCGAATCTTCCATGGGTTTTGAATAACCAGCGTTTGCCCTACTTGGAAGGCGTTGGTGATCACCCAGTAGAGTGATAAGGCGGATGGCAAGCTAACGGCCATAATCAAAATAAAGAACGGCATTCCGACCGTCATCATCGTGGTCATCGAATTTGATTCCGGTTGACCCTTCATCGCCAACCAGGATGAAATGAACGTAAAGACCGCCGCCAGGATTGGTAAAATGAAGTATGGATCTGGATGACCAAGTTGCAGCCATAAGAACGTCCCACTTCTCAAAATATGGGTTCGCCAGATTGCTTGATACAAAGCAAACAGGATTGGCATCTGCACAATCAGTGGCAAACAACCAGCAATTGGGTTGATCCCAGCTTCGGCATAAAGTTTCTTCTGCTCAGCCTGAAGCTTTTGCATCGTTTCAGCATCACGGGAAGAATATTTCTTCTGCAAAGCTTTCAGTTGCGGCTGAACTTCCTGGGTCTTTCGCATACTTCTGGTTTGGTAAACCATCAGTGGCAAGATGACAATTCGGACCAGAATGGTAAAGATAATAATTCCCATTCCATAGTTATCACTAAAGAACTTGGACAACCAAATAATTGCCCGTGAGAAGTTTAGAACAACCCAACCATCCCAAATACCAGTACTGTGATTGGTGATTGGTGCATTGCTACAGGCGGAAAGGACAACTGTCAAACTCACGAGTGACAGTAATACCAGTAATTTCTTTATTCTCTTTTTCAACGTTTTTCCCCACTATCATAGTTGGAATCGATCAGCTTTGCTAACTTAAGTACGTGAATCAAGCCGGCTTTAACGTCTTTCATTGACATTTGATCCGTTGATGGGCGGGCTATCACGATGAAGTCAACATCTTGTCGCAAATCAGGCTTCAATTCAAGCAATGACTGCCGAATCCGCCTCTTCACCCAGTTCCTATGTACGGCATTACCAATCTTTTTACCTACAGAAATTCCGACGCGAAAATGTGGCTGATTCGGCTTGTCTAATGTATAGACAACAAATTGACGATTTGCAACCGAGTTATGAGTCTCAAATACCTTTTGAAACTCCGACTCTTTTTTTACTCGATATGATTTTCGCATGATCCATCTCCATAAATTTGATAAAAAAATATGAAAAAGACCACTGAATGGTCAGTGGTCTATACAGACAATGATTTTCTACCCTTTTGACGGCGACGTGCTAACACTTTACGACCATTGCTGCTGCTCATGCGTTTACGGAAACCATGAACGCGAGCGCGATGACGCTTCTTTGGTTGATATGTTCTTTTCATTTTGAAATCCTCCTTTACTTCGAAGTCGCGTTTAAGCATTTAATGACAGATGTTCAAATGCATTTCCCAAACATATTAACATAGATTACCAATTAATGGAATAGGCTTTTGACTGTTCAGATAAAAATAAAAAAATTTAAAATTTGTTTCATGAACAATTAGTGTGGATAACTCCGGAAAGTTGACTGACTTTTTTGGTCACTATGAACAAGGTTATCCACAGAGAAACAGATTGTTTGTAAAGTTATCCACAGGGTGTGGATTTCTTTTTGTTTTTTGTTAGAAAAGCCGATGATATTAGTTTTAGTTATCCATAGTCACCTGTGATTAACCCATATTTTCACTGTTGTTTTACACTTATCCACAAGTGGGTTATACCTTTTTACACTCCCTGTGAAACATTTATGCACAGGTCCTTTTTGCCTGTGGAAAACTTTTATCGGGAATGCTAGAATTAATTTGCTTTTCAAAAACGACTCAAAAATCAGAGGGGGAAATTTAAAGTGCTCGATAAGGATTCTTTATGGCAAAAATTAAGCGATCAATTTCGTAGCAATACGACTGATCTGACTTACGACACCTGGATCAAGCCGGTTACACCCGTTAGCTTTGACGGTGCCACACTTACTTTAGCTCTACCTTCTGAATTACACTTGGACTACTGGAAACAACAACTGGCTCCCAACTTGATTGAATATGCCTATATCATCACCAAGGGAAACATCGAACCTAAATTTATTCTCGATTCCGATATCCAAAAGGAAGAACCAAAACCTGAAGCGCCGTCAACCAGTTCAGACGGCTTACCTAAGGGAGATATGGGTTTCAGCAAAGAAGCTCATCTTAACCCAAACTATACGTTCGATAATTTTATTATCGGCAAAGGAAATCAAATGGCTCACGCTGCGGCACTCATCGTCTCAGAGGAACCTGGGAAACTTTACAACCCACTGTTTTTCTACGGTGGTGTCGGTCTTGGCAAAACCCACTTGATGCAAGCGATTGGTAATAAACGCCTGGAAGATCATCCAGAAACGAACGTTAAATACGTGACCAGTGAAGCCTTTACAAATGACTTTATCAACGCAATTCAAACAAACCGCACCGAAGAATTTCGGCGGGAATATCGAGATGTCGATATTTTAATGGTTGATGATATTCAATTCTTCGCCCAAAAGGAAGGAACGCAAGAAGAATTCTTCCATACTTTTAATGCGCTCTACAATAACAATAAACAAATCGTTTTGACATCCGATCGGGTCCCCCAAGAAATTCCCAAGCTTCAGGAACGCTTGGTATCACGTTTTGCCTGGGGGCTACCAGTTGACATTACGCCACCTGATTTAGAAACACGAATTGCGATCTTGAAAAATAAAGCCAAACTGGATAACCTTTCGATTCCAAACGATACTTTAGCCTACATTGCCGGCCAAATTGATTCCAACGTCCGGGAACTAGAAGGCGCTCTATCAAGGGTTCAAGCCTACTCAAAGCTCAAAAACGAGCCGGTTACAACCGATCTGGTTTATGAAGCATTACGCGGCCTCAAGTTAACCAAAGCGAACCGAGAGCTCTCAATTGTCGACATCCAAAACAAGGTCGCCAATTATTTTCATGTGTCCATTAATGACTTAAAGGGAAAAAAGCGCATGAAATCAATCGTGATGCCGCGCCAGATTGCAATGTACCTGTCACGGGAAATGACCAGCAATTCTTTGCCTAAAATTGGGAAAGAATTTGGTGGCAAAGATCACACCACTGTCATTCATGCTTGCGATAAAATTGCCGAAATCGTTAAAATTGATGCAGATTTACGAAAAGAAATTGCGGATATAAAAAGTGCACTCAACTAAAATGGTATAATTGCCTGTGGATAATTAATAGCAAAAGGTAAAAGTTGTGCACAGTTTTATCCACAGCTTTCTTAGCGATAACTAAAGACTTCAGAAAAGTTATCCACATTTCCACAGTGCCTACTGTTACTTCTTTTTCTTTTATTAATTAAATATATATTCTTCACCACTTTCCGGGAGGTTGATTCAAAGTATGAAATTTACAATTGGTCGAACAGCATTTACAAAAGCATTAAATACGGTAGCCAGAGCAATCTCTACCAAAACAACAATTCCTATCTTGACTGGACTCAAGTTAGTTGCGAGTCAAGCTGCTATTGTCTTAACAGGTAGTGACGCGGACATCTCTATTGAAACAACCATTAAAGCAGATAATCCGGACAACATGCTAGCGGTAGAATCAGCCGGTGCCATTGTGTTACCTGCTAGGTTCTTTACTGAAATTGTTAAAAAATTACCACAAGATACGATTACAATCGAAGTCGGCGACAACTTCCAAACCATGATTACCTCTGGTCAGTCTTCATTTACCATTAATGGTTTAGATGCCAATAACTACCCTCATTTACCAGAAATTCAAACCAACACGTCGATTCCTTTGGCCTCAGATCTATTCAAGCAAATTATCAGCCAGACAGTGGTTGCGGTTTCTAATCAAGAAAGTCGCCCAATTTTGACTGGGGTTCATTTTGTAATTTCTGAAAACCACGTTATGGCAGTTGCAACCGACAGCCATCGATTAAGCCAACGGAAAGTGACCCTTGAAAATGCCATTGAAGGTTCCTATGATTTTGTCATCCCCGGCAAAAGTTTGACTGAATTATCCAGAATGATCGACGATGATCAAGAGGAAGTTTCATTGTCTGTCAGTGAAAACCAAGCTTTATTCGTCATTGGCGACACCCTGTTTTATTCTCGGCTACTAGAAGGCAACTATCCTGATACCACCAGATTAATTCCCGATTCTCACGACACCAGAATTTCATTTGAGGCGCCAGAACTATTAGCTGCCATCGAACGGGCATCACTTCTGTCACACGAATCAAGGAATAATGTGGTCAAGATTACCGTGGATCCCGATCAAAAATCGGTCACAATTTACGGCAACTCCCCAGATGTTGGTAACGTTGAAGAAGATTTAGAACCAAAGAGTGTTGATGGCAATCAACTGGAGATTTCGTTCAACCCAGATTATATGAAGGATGCCCTCCGTTCGTTCAGCCAATCAACCATTAATGTTGATTTCACCTCGGCACTGCGACCATTTACGTTAACGCCAACTGAAGATAGTGATAGTTTTATTCAATTAATTACGCCAATCAGAACCTTCTAGAAGTCAGACAACTACTAAAATAAAATTATGATTTTAACTAAGACTTACCTTCATCACGATGGTAGGTCTTTTTAGTTTTACAGATGGACTTTGTGAAAAATGTGAAACGTCATTTAGTTATCAGTCTGTTTTCCGAGCAAAAAAGGATCCCGGATTTATTTAATTGCTCATATACGTAGTTTCTAGCAACTTTCACTATTTTTTGATAAAAATACCCAAAAACTCAAAAAGTTCTGAGAATGCCCAAGAATCGTTGTTAGCATGTACTTTTGATGAAATTAGAGGTATAATACTATATGTAAAAGGTGGGTGAAATTGTGAAAAAAGAGATACTCATTGATGGACCATATATCACGCTCGGCCAGTTACTTAAAGAAGAAGCAATTATTAGTAGTGGTGGTCAAGCGAAATGGTTCTTAAAAGAAAATTCGGTTAATGTCAATGATGAGCCTGATGATCGTCGTGGCAGAAAATTATACGATGGTGATCACGTTGAGGTTCCTGATGTTGGCTTATTTTTTATTCATTCAAAGCAGGGTTCTGAATGAAATTAACGAAAATTGAGCTCCATCATTTTCGTAATTATGTCGATCAAAGTCTTAATTTTTCGGATGGGATTAACGTGTTTCTTGGTGAAAATGCTCAAGGGAAAACGAACCTGCTTGAAGCAATATACGTTTTAGCGTTAACCAGAAGCCATCGAACGAATAATGAAAAAGAACTTATTAACTGGGACAGTCAAACTGCTCAGATTAAGGGGATTCTTCAAAAAAGACTGGGATCGGTACCAATTGAACTTGATTTGGGACCTAAAGGTAAGCGGGCGAAGGTGAATCATTTAGAGCAGGCAAAGCTTTCAAGCTATGTTGGCCAACTCAATGTGATTTTATTTGCCCCAGAGGATCTTTCAATCGTGAAGGGTGCTCCCCAAGTTCGACGAAAATTCATGGACATGGAATTTGGTCAGATGAGTAATCGCTATTTATACGATTCCGCTCAATATAAGAAGATATTAAAGCAACGAAATCGTTACTTAAGAGATCTCCATCACAAGGTTCAATCTGATCGGGTTTACTTGGATGTCTTATCCGATCAGCTTTCGGCCTATGGTGCTGAGATCATTTTTCAAAGACTGCAGCTGGTTAAGAAACTGGAAAAATTTGCAAAGGTTGTTCATTCAGAGATTTCACAAGGTAAAGAAGACCTGGCTTTTGCCTACAAAACAGCCGTTGACAGTGATCAGCTGTCTTCAGTCGAAACGATTTATCGCAACTTATTGAAGCAATTCGCACAAATTAAAGAAAAAGAAATCATGCGTTCAACCACCTTGATCGGTCCTCACCGGGATGACCTGAATTTTGTCATTAATGATAAAGAGGTCCAATCGTTTGGTTCTCAGGGCCAACAGCGGACAACCGCGCTTTCAGTTAAGTTGGCTGAAATTGATTTAATGAAAGAACAAACCGATGAATATCCGATTTTATTATTAGATGACGTTTTATCCGAGCTGGATGATTTTCGCCAGACCCACTTACTGACTGCCATTCAAGATAAAGTACAAACGTTTTTGACAACGACCAGCCTCAGCGGTGTTCAGCAGGAATTATTAACCAACCCTAAAATATTTCGAATTGATGACGGTAATGTTCGCTTGGAAAAGTAGTGAAGGAGACACAATATGGCTGATGAAAAAGAAACTAAAAAAGAATTAGCTCACGAATATGACGCGAGCCAGATTCAAGTTTTGGAAGGGCTTGAAGCGGTTAGAAAACGTCCCGGAATGTACATCGGAACAACCAGCTCACAAGGCCTTCACCATTTAGTATGGGAAATTGTCGATAACGGAATTGATGAAGCCTTGGCAGGATTTGCCAGCAAAATTACCGTTACCATCGAAAAGGATAACAGCATTACTGTGACCGATGACGGCCGGGGAATTCCAGTTGATATCCAAAAGAAGACCGGCAAGCCCGCTTTGGAAACGGTCTTCACGATCTTACATGCCGGTGGAAAATTTGGCGGCGGCGGTTATAAAGTTTCTGGTGGGCTGCATGGAGTGGGCGCATCAGTTGTGAACGCGCTGTCCTCTGAACTTGATGTTGAAGTGACTCGCGACGGTAAAGTTTATTACATGGACTTCACTCGCGGTCACGTTAAGACCAAGATGAAAGTCATCAAAGAAGTTTCTGATGATTTGCATGGGACCCGAGTTCATTTCTTGCCGGATCCAGATATTTTCCGTGAAACAACAACTTATGACATCAAGGTGTTAACTGCTCGATTACGTGAATTAGCATTCTTGAATAAAGGCTTGCGAATTGTGATTCGGGATCTACGGCCTGAAAAACCAACCGAAAAGGACTTTATGTATGAGGGTGGCATTAGGCATTACGTTGAATACTTGGACAAAAGTAAAGAAACACTACTTGATGAACCAATCTACGTTGAAGGTGTCCTAAACGGGATCACCGTTGAAGTAGCCATTCAATATACCAATGATTACCACAATACGTTGATGACATTTACCAATAACATTCATACCTACGAAGGTGGGACTCATGAAGAGGGCTTCAAGCGTGCTTTGACCCGAGTGATCAATGACTACGCCCGCAAAAATAAGCTCCTCAAAGATAATGAAGCCAACCTTTCAGGTGAAGATGTGCGTGAGGGAACGACTGCGGTTGTCAGCATCAAGCATCCAGACCCTCAATTTGAGGGTCAAACTAAGACCAAGCTGGGAAATTCGGATGCTAGAACCGTTACTGACCGGATCTTTAGTGACCACTTCTCTAAATTCCTGATGGAAAATCCAAAAATGGCGCGCAAGATTGTCGACCGTGGCTTGTTAGCGTCAAAAGCCCGATCCGCAGCCAAACGGGCCCGTGAAGTCACTCGAAAAAAGAGTGGCTTGGAAATCAGTAACTTACCCGGTAAGTTAGCTGATAACACCAGTAAGGACCCCCGAATTTCTGAATTGTTTATTGTCGAGGGGGATTCTGCCGGTGGTTCAGCCAAGCAGGGGCGGTCCCGATTAACCCAAGCTATTTTGCCAATTCGAGGGAAAATTCTGAACGTTGAAAAAGCCAGCATGGACCGAATTTTGGCGAATGAAGAAATTAGGTCACTGTTTACGGCAATGGGAACTGGTTTTGGGGAAGACTTTGAGTTATCAAAAGTTAACTACCATAAATTAATCATCATGACTGATGCCGATGTCGATGGGGCGCATATTCAAACATTACTGTTGACACTCATCTATCGATACATGAGGCCGCTGATCGACGCAGGCTACGTTTACGTCGCTCAGCCACCACTGTATCAAGTTCGTCAAGGAAAAATGTCAAGATACATTGATTCTGATGAAGACTTAAACCAATTCTTGGGAACATTGCAACCATCACCAAAGCCTGTTATTCAACGATACAAAGGTTTAGGTGAAATGGATGCGGAACAACTCTGGGACACAACAATGAACCCAGAGAACCGGCACTTGTTGCGCGTGGAATCTTCGGATGCTGCAGAAGCAGACAGAGTATTCTCAATGTTAATGGGTGACAAAGTGGAACCAAGACGTGAGTTTATTGAAGATAATGCAACGTTTGTGGAGAATTTGGATGTATAGAATAGTGAGCGGAGTAAAGCGATTAGAAGTTGGAGTGTAAGTCTCCGCTGAGGGAAATTCCCGGTTCTGGAATTTTTCTCAGTGGTGCTTACATGCAGACTTCTGCTTTACGGAGCGGTCCTAATCTATAGAAGTTTGAGTATAGTGCTTATGTGCAGGCTATTGCTTGGTGGAGCACGTTTCCACTATGTAGCGTGAAGTCACGGTGCTTGTTAATGTACCTTGCCGCCATATAGCAGCAACGAACACCTATCGACATAAATAGTTGTTCCTCAGAAATAAAAATTAATGTTTCACATGAAACATCGGCTTCTTCCCTTGATATGAATGGAGGTAAATAGTTTGGCCAACGAAAATGACAACAATGGAGACTTTCCAGGTCGAATAACCAATGTTGACCTATCCAAGAAAATGCGGACATCTTTTCTTGATTACGCAATGAGTGTAATTGTTGCGCGTGCTTTACCTGATGTTCGAGACGGCCTCAAACCTGTTCATCGCCGTATTTTA
Organism: Lentilactobacillus dabitei; assembly: GCF_019061365.1. Lineage (GTDB taxonomy): Bacteria > Bacillota > Bacilli > Lactobacillales > Lactobacillaceae > Lentilactobacillus > Lentilactobacillus dabitei. The sequence continues at coordinate 2,542 of NZ_JAHPPD010000019.1, read as the reverse complement.
TACGATATGCATGAGTTAGGGGTTACGCCTGATAAACCTTACAAAAAATCTGCCAGAATTGTTGGGGATGTCTTAGGTAAGTACCATCCCCACGGTGATACCGCAGTTTATGAATCAATGGTCCGAATGGCTCAACCATTCAGTTATCGCTACATGTTAGTTGATGGTCACGGTAACTTTGGTTCTGTCGATGGTGATGGTGCGGCTGCCATGCGTTATACCGAAGCCCGCTTGAGCAAAATTGCAATGGAAATGCTTCGTGATATCAACAAAGATACCATTGATTTCCAACCTAACTACGATGGTACAGAACGTGAACCCAGCGTTTTACCATCTCGTTTTCCCAACTTATTAGTCAATGGCGCTTCAGGAATTGCTGTCGGGATGGCAACTAACATTCCACCGCATAACTTGTCTGAAGTCATCAGTGCAATCCACGTGCTAATGAACAATCCAGAAGCAACGACCGCTGATTTAATGGAAGTTTTGCCTGGACCTGACTTCCCAACTGGCGGAGTGGTTATGGGTAAATCCGGAATCCGGAAAGCTTATGAAACTGGTAAAGGGTCAATTATTGTTCGGGCTAAAGTTGAAATTGAAGGTAAGCCAGATGGCAAACAGCGCATCATTGCGACTGAATTACCTTACATGGTCAACAAAGCTAAATTAATTGAGCGAATCGCTGAACTTGCCCGGGATAAACGGATTGAAGGCATCACTGATATTAACGATGAATCCGACCGTGAAGGAATGCGGGTTGTGATCGATATTCGGCGGGATGCCAGTGCCGAAGTCATTTTGAATAATTTATATAAATTAACGTTAATGCAGACATCGTTTAGCTTTAACATGTTGGCAATCGTTAAGGGAACGCCAAAGATCCTCAGCTTGAAAGAAATTCTAAATTATTATTTGGAACATCAAGTTGAAGTGATCAAACGCCGGACTCAGTATGAATTAAAGAAGGCTCAAGCCCGAGCTCACATCCTCGAAGGATTGCGAATTGCTTTGGATCACATTGATGAAATTATCAAGATTATCCGAGGTTCGCAAACTGGGGATGTTGCTAAGAACCAATTGATCGAAGGATTTGGATTGGATGACAAACAAGCCCAAGCCATTCTGGATATGCGATTGGTTAGATTAACCGGTTTGGAACGTGACAAGATTGAAAAAGAATATGCCCAGTTGATGAAAGACATCGAAGACTACAAGGCAATTCTTGCGAGTCGTGACCGGGTTAACCAAATCATTTACGAAGAATTGCTTGAAATTCAACATAAATTCGGTGATCCCCGTCGAACTGAACTCTTGGTTGGTGAAGTCCTTAGCCTTGAAGATGAAGATTTGATCGAAGAAGAAGACGTGATTATTTCCTTGACCCACAATGGCTACATCAAACGCCTTCCAACCACTGAATTCAAAGCTCAAAACCGTGGTGGCCGGGGTGTTCAAGGAATGGGTGTTCATAACGACGACTTTGTGGAACATTTGGTTTCAACGTCTACTCATGATGTACTCTTATTCTTTACCGATGCGGGAAAAGTTTACCGGATGAAGGGTTATGAAATTCCTGAATACGGTCGTTCGGCTAAAGGAATTCCAATCATTAACCTGTTAAACATCAATAACGACGAAAAGATCGAAGCCGTCATTAATATTTCCGATAAGAATAAGGATATCGAAAAAGACTTGTTCTTCGTCACATTACACGGAACGGTTAAACGGACTTCGGTAGAAGAATTTGCCAACATTCGGAGTAACGGGTTAAAGGCCATCCATCTGAAAGATGATGACCAAGTGATTAATGTGTTGATTGTTGAACAAGATCAAAACATTATTATTGGAACGCATAAGGGTTACGCTGTGAGTTTCAAAGCTGCCGATGTTCGGTCAATGGGTCGTTCGGCAACCGGTGTTCGCGGAATCAGACTTCGGGAGAATGACTATGTTGTTGGTGCTGATACATTGAAGCCAAACAGCGAGGTCTTCATCATTTCCGAAAATGGTTATGGTAAACGAACGGCTGCTGCAGAATATCCAATTAAAGGCCGTGGTGGTAAAGGAATTAAGACCGCCAATATTACCGAGAAAAACGGACCGTTGGCTGGCTTGACAACGGTTACCGGTGCCGAAGATATCATGCTAATCACCGATAAAGGGGTCATGATTCGTTTCGATGTTGATGATGTTTCTCAGACTGGCCGGGCAACGCTTGGGGTTCATTTAATCAGAATGGACGATGATGCCAAGGTTGCGACGATGGCAAAAGTTGAGAAGCAAGAAGATGAGGACGATAATGATAATTCAGATGGCCATTCACAAACGCCAGATGATGGGTCTGATCAGCAGTCAGGAACAGACGAACCTCAAGATAATGAATAATTTTTTTGAAAGAATGGGACAAACAGTCGATCTGATCCCAGAATTCAAGTGAAAAGGGCAATGCATTCTGGTTTTTAGGGGTCAAAGTCAAATCGTATTGATGGCGACTTATGAGCATCACCGAAAGGTGATGCTTTTTTGTTATTAGGCATGAATT
>NZ_JAHPPD010000189.1 GCF_019061365.1 Lentilactobacillus dabitei | reverse complement strand
TTCACCTCACAAAAAAAGCCTCGCATACTGGCGTACCAGCCACATTAAATGTGGAGCGAGGGGATTGATATCTATGACTTATTTATACTCTTCTAAAATCAGAGTGTCAATGTTTATCTCTTTAAATGCAAAAATCGCCCACCCTCGATTAGGAGAGTGAGCGTTATTTGCGGATGTATCAGCATTCCTACAACATGTATTCACTTTTACACTTTTTATCGAAAAATGTAAACAGAATAAGCAAAATTTTATATTTAAATAGATAAGATGATAAAATCAAAAAAAGCCCACCCCGAATTAACGAGGTTGAAGTGCAACAGAAAAGTTAGACAAGTTTAGATATTGATTTAAGCTACCATGGCTTGATTCCTGTATTCTACAGGGG
>NZ_JAHPPD010000188.1 GCF_019061365.1 Lentilactobacillus dabitei | reverse complement strand
TTGCTTGGAACATCTCCTGTCAAGGTGCGAAATCCGACTTGGAATAATATTATTAATGTAGATGTTACTAATTTAGTTGGAACAACATTGACTTATTCCGCGATACTAGACATCACAGATAGTACACGGGGGACTGTTGCAGTTTCGCTAACCCCACAAGATTCATCTGGTAAATCAATTGGTGATGGTGTACGGAGTAATTCTATAAGTTTTGGGAAGACTGGTAAGGCAATTGCAACAATTACCATTCCATCAGGAGCTTCTCATTTAAGTATCAGCGAACAAACAAACTATACGAATTTAAATACACGTGTTGGAAGTAGAAAGTTAGAACAAGGTTCAATAGCTACTGATTGGACACCTGCACCAGAAGATAAGGTTACTGATAATAAGAATGGCACAATTGAAGTTAATGGCAGCTCTATTACACCTGCTGACGATTCC
>NZ_JAHPPD010000187.1 GCF_019061365.1 Lentilactobacillus dabitei | reverse complement strand
TCGCAAACATCATTTTACAGAAATTTGGCCATGGGCCATTCTTTATTTAATTAGTGTTGCACTTAAAGTGTAAATTCAAGCGGGAAATAAATCAAGAAAAGAGGTATTCAATGACACTTTTAATTTTAGCCATGGCAGCCGTTGCCGGTTACTACTACTTCAAAAACACCCAATCACGAACTCGGACTAACCGTTATCAAAGTACCCAGGACCCGCACGCATATGCGTATGCTCGCAATGAACATCCAGAAATTTTGGATAAGGGGCAGGGCACTGGCCGACCGAGAAAAAATATCAATTAAGTGAGCAATCCTTAATCATGAATATCATGGATTAGGGAAAGTTAACGACTAAAATCAGCCCAAAAAAGTGGGTCTAAACTTTCTGGTATTGATGGAAATCATCAATGCCAGTTTTTTTATCCAGAATAAATGGGACATCACTGTCCCCT
>NZ_JAHPPD010000186.1 GCF_019061365.1 Lentilactobacillus dabitei | reverse complement strand
TCCTCGAAAACGCAATCGACCGAGTTTAGGAATCTGAATATGTTGGTGATCCAAAAGGCGGACACTCCCATTAGTCATGCTGGGAGACTTCACTTTTCCTGGATACAGACAGGAAGTTTGATACTTTTGCTCGGTTCGTTTGCGATGGAAAATCGGCGTGCCCGATTGATGAACCTTATGGAACATTTTCCAGGCACTTCGGTAATTTTGGATTGCATTGGCTTTCATCAGACTATCCAAATCATTATTATTCAACCAGCCATGGATATTCGAGATGCCAGTTGCCGGCCTTTTCAGCCGCTGTTCAAGCGTTTGGATGCGTTGCTGGACGATCCCAATCGGGATCTTAACCTGTTTCAACTGATATAGTTCGCGATTCATGCCATTCATTTCGTTATAAATAAAACGACTTGCGTCACTGTTACGTTTGATTAACTGCTTTTGCTGATTGGATGG
>NZ_JAHPPD010000185.1 GCF_019061365.1 Lentilactobacillus dabitei | reverse complement strand
AAAGGAGTTGCGTTATGGGTAAGACTGACATGATTGAATTATTTCCAGAAGTAAATAAAAAAGAAACGGTTGACCGGGTTAAGCATTTTTTTAATCACACAATTCCTAAAATGGAGCGGTATGCGCATCAAAGCATTACGGACATTAAATCACCGACAATTTCTGACATGCCCAAAGCGAACCATGTAGGGAATAGCGCTGAAGAGACTATTTATAAGCATCTATACGCTCAAGAAGTTTTAAAGCGGACTATTGAGGCCATAGAGAATTGTTCTAATGTTTCTAAAATTATTATTAGCAAATTGTATTTTACACGTGAGAAGCCACTTGATTGGCAAATAATGAAACAGCTACATTATCACGAGAACAGATATTATTTTTACAAAAATCGTGCCTTCTTAGAATTTGCAGATGCTTATTTGCTCGAAGACCTTCACGTTTTTATTAATTCGAAATAAAAATCGCAGTTTTACCGCAG
>NZ_JAHPPD010000184.1 GCF_019061365.1 Lentilactobacillus dabitei | reverse complement strand
TCCAACTAAATTAGTAACATCTACATTAATAATATTATTCCAAGTCGGATTTCGCACCTTGACAGGAGATGTTCCAAGCAACAGGTTTCGTCCACCAACACTATCGCTTAACTTATTGAACGGCTGTACCTGAACCCCATTAAGTTGTTCAGTTCCATCTTTGTTATCGACCACTTTTTTATCCAGTTGCTGATTAACGTAAACTGTTTTGGCATAAGGCTTTAATGACTCAGCTAAATCATTTTCTGAAAGATAAATGTCATTTGAATTAGTAAAAGTGATATTACTGGTATTGCTAATATTCACTTTGTATGAATAAGTAACCGCTTGCGGGGTTACACCATCATATTCTGGCAAGTAATTAGGATTAGGGGATACCGTAATTCCATATAATATCTCATTGCTTGAATCATCTTTAGCATAAACAGCATAAGTTTTAACATAAACGCCATCATTTACTGCTTTATTATTACCAGTTGCTCGAATTCGGAGAGCGTAAAATATCTTGTGTAAATGCATAAAAGATTTCTGAATTGTATAGAAATAGGGAATGCCTTCCCTTATGATA
>NZ_JAHPPD010000183.1 GCF_019061365.1 Lentilactobacillus dabitei | reverse complement strand
GACACGCTTAGATGAAGATTTTATAGATCTAACCGTAACTATCACCACCTTTAATGGAATAACTTCATTATCCCACTAAAGGAGTGAAAGAGGCGAGTTCCGCGCAGGAGCTAAGCACGTGAGGAGGTGAGCGAATGATTCATCATTATATGACTGAATATCGTAATGGAAAAAATGAAGTTGTCTTTGAGTCCTGGATTCAGCTCAACTTTTTAGGCTTAGTGTGGTGTTACTCCGTAAAAAGCTTCATTTTGAACCCGGATAAAGACAACTCCGATGCGATTGATAAGTTCTTGAGCACTATGTCGTATCACGAACGTTAATCAGTTCGCCCACTGGTATGCTTCCACTTATTGTGAGTATCAGGACTCACAGGGGGAAGACGATGACCAGACACACGAATTGTAGCGTGTCTAGGATTTTGAAGTTTACCACCTTGAGGGCCGACTTCAAGGTATTTACCAATTGGAACGTTATCAGTTCCGGGTTCATAAAGTTTCACATTATGTCACCACCTTTAATGGAATAACTCAATTATCCCACTAAAGGAGCGAAAGGAGGTGAGCGAATGAAAAGGGAAGGA
>NZ_JAHPPD010000182.1 GCF_019061365.1 Lentilactobacillus dabitei | reverse complement strand
AATAAACAAATGTGCCAGGTTCTTAAATCCAAAACAACCACGTTTAAGCTGTTTAATCTTTCGAATGATACCTTCTAAGGGTCCGTTTGAATATTGGTAACAACAAGCATTTTCGATTCCTTGCCAGTTCTTTCTAAAAGTTGAGATAACTGTATCCATTTCACTTTGAATTGGCTGATAATGATTGATTAGCTCTTTAAGGGTTGTCGTATCACCTTCTTGGATAGCATGGAGAATTGTTTGGTAACTTGTATAGACTCGTTTAAAACTAGGAAATTGATCAGTGATCGTGTCCACTACTTCTTGGTCAGTAAGATATTCATTCAAACCACGTTTGAACTGCTTCCGTTGGGAATTAAGTTGGCTTTCATTTCGATGGAACAACCGCCATTGCGACTTAAGCATTTTATAGTGACGGCAGCGGTGATCAGAAAGCTCGCGAAGAATTGACAACCGAGCTTGATCTAAAGCACGTCCAGCTAACTGAATGATATGGAAACGGTCAATGATAATCTTGGCGTTAGGGAAGATACGGTGGATAAAGTGTTGGTACTGGGCATTTAAATCCATCGTGACTGCTTCAACTGC
>NZ_JAHPPD010000181.1 GCF_019061365.1 Lentilactobacillus dabitei | reverse complement strand
TTGGAAGCATCATTTATTTAAGTTAGATACATATTATATGTACGAAGGCATTTCATTTACACAAGATTCTTGACGCTACCAAAATATTGCGATAATTTATAAATTCTTCCTTAAATACATATTTTTGAAAACTAAATTTCAATTATAAGCATTTCTATCAAAACTATCACAAAAAAGTAGCAATAACGGAACTTTAACAAATCTTTTACCACATTTAATGTTTAGCAGATAAGTAAGCAAGGAATGCATGATATTTTAAAATATGCAAATTAAACTTTCTGGCATGGTCTTCAAGACTTAATCTTGATAATCTTGTAATAGAAAAATATACTCATTTAAGCTTTACAACGTCACTAATTAGTATGGGAAAATTGCTAATTACTTAATTTTTTAACAGAAAATGGTCCAAAAAGTAAATCTAGTAGTGCTTTTTGGCATTTTTTATTTGGGGAATATGTATCTATATCTAATGTGGTTGCTTATTTGGAGAAAAAATAATTAGCATAATAGAATATGATTTTAAATATGATTTTTCTACATTAAAACGTTTATTATTATCTGGGTGTTAGCATTATTTTTGTACTTGAATTTACACTTTAAGTGCAACACTAATTAAATAAAGAATGGCCCATGGCCAAATTTCTGTAAAATGATGTTTGCGA
>NZ_JAHPPD010000180.1 GCF_019061365.1 Lentilactobacillus dabitei | reverse complement strand
CAGAATAAATGGGACATCACTGTCCCCTATGCTACGATTTAAGCGTCTAAACAAGAATCGGAGTGAGGTTTTAGTGATGTCCCAAGACAATTCTATCTTAAATTTATTGAACATTAAAGATGAAAATATTGAAATTAGTAAAGTTGAAAATCAGATTAGTTATGTCGGTGGTAAAAAGCGGATCATCAAAGTTCTTCATGGTCGGCTAACCTACCGGTTAACCAGGTGTCCACAATGCGGCTTTAGCTCAATTGTTAAGAACGGCACACGGTTAACCAAACTACGCGTAACGAGTTTAACTGGTCAAGAAACTCGTTTACACCTTCGTAAACAACGTTATTTATGTCGTAATTGTGGTCAAACTTGTGGTGCCCACACGCCAATTGTCATGCCGAATCATTCAATTACTAATCAAGTTCGGATACGAATCAACGAATTAGCCCGAAACTCATTAACAGCGGAGATGATTGCTAAGCTGGTTGGCGTTTCAGCTACTTCCGTCCAGCGGACCATCTACATGGGTCGCAAGGCGTTCTTAGAGCACCGTAGGTTGCCGAAAATACTTTGCTTTGATGAATTCCGGTCAGTTCACTCAACGTTCTCATTCATTTGTATTGATGCCCAAACCCATAATTTGGTCACATTGCTGCCAGATCGATTAACTAAGCACATCGTCGATTATTT
>NZ_JAHPPD010000018.1:31729-36896 GCF_019061365.1 Lentilactobacillus dabitei | reverse complement strand
GGGGACAGTGATGTCCCATTTATTCTGGATAAAAAAACTGGCATTGATGATTTCCATCAATACCAGAAAGTTTAGACCCGTTTTTAGAGAGAATGCATTGCCTTTTTGGTTTAAATGGCCATAATCATCCGTTTGGCGCAGCTTTAGTCCTAATAGTAGGGATTTATTGATTGGAAATTAATATATCTCAATTCTTCTTTTATTGGCCTGAATGGTATCATTAATTCATGAAGGATTTCTTGATGACGGAGGCAAACTATGGCGACAATTTTTATTGTTGAAGATGATCGATCCATTACGAATGCAATGATCAAAGAATTTAACAAGTGGCATTATCAAGCCCAAACCGTTTCTGATTGGGATAACGTTGTGCTTGAAATCCAACACTTTCAACCAGATATCGTCATTATGGACATTACTTTGCCAACCTTTGACGGGTTTTACTGGACCAATCAGTTGCGGCAAGTGTCAGATGTTCCGGTGATCTTTGTTTCGGCAGCCGACATGGATCCTAATGCCGTTCGGGCGATCGCAACTGGCGCAGATGACTATATCGTTAAGCCGTTTTCACTCAATGTGTTGATTTCAAAGATTCAAGCTGTTCTTCGGCGAACCAAACGTGAAACCATCCCGGTAGAAACTTTAGCTTATGAGGACTACCAACTGAATATTTTAACCAATGAATTAACACATCAAGATAGCGCGGTGAAGTTAACGCCCACTGAAGCAACGATTCTCAAGATATTGTTCCTTAACAGTGGCAAATTAGTGACCAAACAACAATTAATGCAAAACATTTGGCAAGGTGGTTTGTTTATTGAGGATGGCGTTTTAAACGTAAATATAAGTCGTTTGCGAGAAAAGTTAGCCCAAGTTGGACTGCGGGATCGCCTCGTAACAGAGCATGGACGCGGGTATCGGTTGGTGACGGCTGATGAAATTTAAAAATCAAATCAAGCAGTTGCTTTTATCACAAATTCCCCTCATCCTCTTGTACATTGGTATTTTGGTTATGTTTGGGGGCCTTTGCTGGTTATATCGCATTCCTGAAGAAATTGTCGGTGAGCTGTTTCGATTCACCTGGATTCCGATCATCATCGTGCTTGGATACCGGATCTGGTCGCAATATGTAGTTATTAAGAATTTAGATCATTCCATTAAGCAGAACATCCTTCCCAAGGAACCTAGACAAGCTTCATTAAAACCTTATTGGCAAGCATTAGCGACAATCAAGCAGCAACAAGATGAACAACAGCGACAATTAACGCAACGCATGGCTCAAAAGCAAGATTACTTAATGCTTTGGAGTCATGAAATCAAATTACCTTTAACTGCATTACAACTATTAGCAGAAAATAACGATGCGGTTGCCAGTGATGAACTTCAGCAGCAAATTCAGTTGATCAATAACCAAATGGATTTGTTGTTAAATTATGAACGGTTGGCAGATTTCCACCACGACTTGGATTTCACCTGGCAGTCTCCGAAAGAAATGGTGACGGCAATCATCAAAGATTATTCAATCTTTTTCATTAATAAAAAGCTGAAACCGAACTTGCATTTTGATCAAACGCAAGTTTTAACGGATAAAAAATGGTTAGGGTTCATCTTGAGGCAAGTTATTTTTAACGCACTGAAATATTCAAATCCGAAGAGTACGATTGAGATTGCTTGGCGAAATAATCAGTTAACCATTACTGATCATGGCATTGGTATTTCTGCCAGTGATCTGCCGCGAGTTTTTGAGCCAGGATTCACTGGCCAAAATGGTCGCCAAAAGCAGGCAGCGACCGGAATGGGTCTCTACATGGCCCATCAGGTGGCAACTTTATTGGGGGAAAAACTAACCATCACTTCGACGGAAAATGTCGGAACCACGGTCACCCTCGCTTTTCAAAATGATCATTTCAAGTTAAATAACAAATTGTAAGGTTGCTAACTAGACCGTAACTGGTCTGAGAGCTGGCAGCCTTTTATACTGGCTTTAACAAATCAAAGGAGATCAGAATCATGCCACTATTAACCTTGGAACACATTCGCCGGATCTTTAAAGAAAATAGTCAGCAGATCGTTGCTTTAAAAGATATTTCTCTCACCGTTGAAGCCGGCGATTATGTCGCAATCATGGGTGAATCAGGAGCTGGGAAAACGACGTTACTGAATATTATTGCCACTTTAGACAAAGCCAGCAGCGGCACAATTAAGCTGGAAGGCCAGGACTTAAATGAATTAACTGAGCGAAACGCCGCAAAGTTTCGCAGGGAACAATTGGGCTTTGTCTTTCAAAACTTTAATTTATTGAACACTTTTAACAACCGTGACAACATTTTCCTGCCATTGGTTTTAGCAAAAAAATCACATCAGGACATGATTCAACGATTGAAGCCATTGGCAGCCCAGTTGGAGATCACGAGCATCCTCGACCGATATCCATATGAAATTTCTGGTGGTCAACGGCAAAGAGTAGCGGCAGCCCGGGCACTCATCACGCAACCGCAATTATTATTGGCTGACGAACCAACCGGGGCATTGGATTCCCATAACGCGACGAGTCTTTTGCAACTATTTGATCAGGTGAATAATCAAGGCCAGACAATTTTGATGGTTACCCATAGTGCGGTCACCGCCAGCCATTCCAAGCGGACACTTTTTATTAAGGATGGGGTGATCTTCCATGAGTTAATTAGAGGGGATCAAGATCAATCGGCTTACCTTGCAAAAATCACGGGGAGCTTAACTGCCTTAGCAAGTGAGGAGGTTCAATCATGATTCACTGGAAATTAGCTAGTCATAGCTTGACCCACCACGGCAGAGAAAATGGCTTGTTTGTGTTGGCCAGTTCAGTGCTGATTGCGATTAATTATATTTTTTGGAATTTATTGGCAAATCACAGTTTAAAACAATCAATGAACGGCGATATTCTGATTAATATTATTGGCATTGGGTTGGTATTCGTGGTCATGATCGCCGTTATCTTTATGTTCTACGTCAACAGTTTTTTGATGAAACGCCGGAATCAAGAGTTGGGCTTGTATAACATGCTGGGCCTTACCAGAAATGATCTGCGAATCATCTTGATCATTGAGAACGTCTGTCTATATCTTGTCAGCTTGATCATTGGGTTTGTGTTAGGAATGACCTTTGTTAAATTAGCGTTCCTTGTGTTACAGCGATTATTAGCCGATTATCGGATCAAGGAGACCTTTTCGATGAGCGCTGTAGTGATCGTCACGATGATATTTGGCCTAACCTTTGTGGCAATTTTAGCCTATGATTTTCTGCGTATCCGGCAAATTAGGCCGGTTGATCTGTGGAAATTATCTGAAAAAGGTGAGCAGGAGCCTAAGAGCCGGTGGCTAACGGGGATGATTGGTGTCATCCTGCTGGGAAGTGGTTATTTTATAGCAGTCACGACCAAGCCGAATGCAGGATCCATTCTCAGATTCATGATTGCCGTTATTTTGGTGGTTATGGGCACTTACCTGGTGTTTATAACTGGCAGCATCATTTTTCTTAAATTTTTGAAATCAAAACCAGCTTTCTATTACCAACCTAATCACTTTATTTCAATTTCGGGGATGCTTTACCGGATGAAGCAGAATGGGGCTGGGCTAGCGTCCATTTGTTTATTGTGCACGTCAATTTTGGTCACAATTATTGCGACCACGAGTTTATTTGTGGGTGAGCAGAACTTGGTTCAACTTTGGAATCCATACGACATTATAACGACAACACCGCAACCGATCAGTCAGCAGATGAGGTCAAGAACTGCGCAGATTGCTAAGCAGACTGACGTTAAAATGAGCAGCCGTCGTCAATATCGCATGACGACCCCGACAGCTGGGAATTTGAAAGCCGATCGCTTTGTCAAAAATGAATCGAGTAAGACTTCTCACCAACTAGGGACCTTAACAATTAGTGAGTATAACCAAGTTCAGGGAACCCATCGACAATTAACGGGAAACCATTTATTGATCTATACCCCCGATAATAGTTATCGGAATCATTGGATAACCCTTAATGGCAAAAAGTATCCGGTTAAAGTAATTCATCACTTTAAAATGGCGGTTAATTATCAGCATTCCATTTTTCAACCGGTCTATGTGATTACTGCTAATGAACGGCTGGCGCAACAAATTAACCCAACTCCCTGGCTATATCTTCAGGGCTTTAATCTGAGTGGTTCAAAGCAGAATCAAAAGCGTTTTTCGTTCATCCTTCAACAAACGCTTCACTTACAGAACACTGAACTATCTTCTAAGGTCATTCAGCAAGCCTTATTCAAGTCGCTGTTTGGTGGCTTTCTATTTGTCGGCATTTTGATTAGCATTACGATGAGTTTGGCGACGGCTTTAATCATTTATTATAAGCAGGTCTCAGAAGGGATCGCTGATGCAAAGCGGTTTCAAACAATGCAGCAGGTGGGTCTTAGTCAAGCCGAAAGCAAAAAGGCCATTCATAGTCAGGTTCTGTTGGTATTCATGTTGCCAATTGTGGGTGCAGTCATTCACCTTGGCTTTGCGTTTCCAGCAATAAGGAGTGTTTTAACCATCTTTTCGATGTATAACCTTAAGCTGTTAATGACGGTTAGTGCTGCTACCATTGCCTTATTAGTTGCGTGTTACCTCGGGGTGTACTGGCTGACGACGACTGTTTACCAGCGGCTAGTTAATCGATCATAATGAGAGCCGGTTAATTCTTGAAAGCCATTTTTATCGCGAAAGTTCCTGCGGTGATCGATTTTTATGGGAAAAGAAACGACGAAAAATGAAAATTTGATTTGGATCCATTTATTCAATGTATTACTAAGCATTTGCTTGGTCGTCATCATTTCAGAATATCCAATTCTTGGGAGGACCACCTACGGGAAGCCGGGCATGTGGTACGTGATGGGACTGAGTGTTATCAGTCAACTGATTATCATCGGCATCACTGTCATCACCAAGGCAATACTGATAGGTGATCTATATCAGGGAATCTGGTTGCTTGTCTTTATTAGCTTCACTTTAATCACTTTTCTTTGTTTAACGGGTGCTTTGGAATTAGTCAGTATTTCAGTCAGTGCAATTGGGATTGTTAACTGCGGGCGCTACTTTATTTCGAGGATACAGAATGGGGAGGAATATTCGTGATGGCGACTTACACTCCGATTCCTAACCGCTTGTTT
>NZ_JAHPPD010000018.1:13149-31655 GCF_019061365.1 Lentilactobacillus dabitei | reverse complement strand
GTGCTCCAACAAGCAGGAATCTGCATATAAACACCTTTGAAAAAAATTCCCAAACCCGGAATTTCCTTCAAAGGCGACTTACACTCCGATTCCTAACCGCTTGTTCTCACACTCTGATTGAAATGTGCTCCAACAAGCAGGAATCTGCATATAAACACCTTTGAAAAAAATTCCCAAACCCGGAATTTCCTTCAAAGGCGACTTACACTCCGATTCCTAACCGCTTGTTCTCACACTCTGATTGAAATGTGCTCCAACAAGCAGGAATCTGCATATAAACACCTTTGAAAAAAATTCCCAAACCCGGAATTTCCTTCAAAGGCGACTTATATTCCGATTCCTAACCGCTTGTTTTCGCACTCTAAAATAAAAATGCAATCCTTTGACTTACTAAATGTAAGTGTTACACTATCCATGATGAGATTAGTAGACTAATTTTATGGAGGCCTTAGATATGGTTGTTGTGAATGGATACAAGCAAAATGAAAACGAAAAAAAATTAGATATTTTAAATTTACCTTCGCTGGAAGACCAAGCAAAGCAAATTATTCCTACCGGTGGATTTGGTTACATAGTCGGCGGGTCCGAAGATGAATGGACGCTGCGGGCAAACCGAAAAGCATTTACCCACAAACAAATTGTTCCCAAGGCATTAAGCAACATTGAAAACCCAGAGTTGGCAACCAATGCATTTGGCCTTTCATTGAAGACGCCACTGATGATGCCACCAATTGCTGCTCAGGGATTGGCTCACGCACAAGGTGAAAAAGATACGGCTAGAGGGCTTGCTGCTGTTGGTGGTTTGATGGCTCAAAGTACCTATTCGTCAACTTCGATTGCTGAGACTGCTGCCGCTGGCGGTGGGGCTCCTCAATTTTTCCAACTTTATATGAGTAAAGATTGGACATTTAATGAGTCGCTTCTCGATGAAGCTAAAAAAGCTGGCGTTAAAGGCATTATCCTAACTGTTGACGCAACAGTTGATGGTTATCGGGAAGCTGATATTATTAACAACTTCCAGTTCCCAATTCCAATGGCTAACTTGACCAAGTTCAGCGAGGGCGATGGTAAGGGCAAGGGAATTGCCGAAATTTATGCTGCCGCTGCTCAAAAGATTGGACCAAAAGATGTTGAGCGGATCGCTAACTATACTGATTTACCAGTTATTGTAAAGGGAATTGAATCCCCTGAAGATGCCGAGTATGCAATTGGAGCTGGAGCTGCTGGTGTCTATGTTTCTAATCATGGTGGCCGTCAATTAAACGGTGGGCCTGCTTCATTCGATGTCTTAGAAAGCGTTGCTAAGGCCGTTAACGGCAAGGTACCAGTGATCTTTGATTCTGGTGTTCGTCGTGGTTCGGATGTCTTCAAGGCACTGGCATCTGGCGCTGACTTAGTTGGTGTTGGCCGACCAGCTGTCTATGGTTTGGCTCTTGGTGGTGCTGAAGGTGTTCAGTCGGTCTTTGAGCACTTGAATGAAGAGCTACAGATTATCATGCAATTGGCTGGAACTAAAACCATTGCCGATGTCAAGAAGACTAATCTGCTTGATATTCAGTATTAAAATTTGTGTGCTGCATTCCATTGATGCTCTCTAAGGAATTACGTTAAGCAATTCTAATTCTCAGTGGAATAAAAAAATTAGAGAGCATTGATGGGTGGAGTACAATCTGGGGACGTCCCCTGCGTCTCCAACCCCCAATTTATACAACATTGGATTGTAAAAAAGCGGGTGACCAAATTGGTTGCGCGCTTTTTTGCGACCAGTATTGAAAATTTAAATAATCCGTTGTTTGTTTTACGTATATAATAAATGTATCGTAAATCAAACATTAGGCGTATTGATATTTTTTAAGTTACATGGTATAGTTTTACATTGTGAGTATCTGGGTAAAAACAGAAACTCTCCTTGCTCTCGGGAAGAGGGTCATAAGTCCACAAGGAGGTGCAATCATGGAAGAAAAGAAATACGAAATTACTTACATCGTTCGTCCAGACATCGAAGAATCAGCTAAATCAGCATTGATCGAACGATTCGACAAGATCGTAACTGACAATGGTGCTAAGATTATTGATTCAAAAGACTGGTCAAAGCGTCGGTTCGCATACGAAATCGGTGGTTATAATGAAGGTACTTACCACATTATTAACTTAACAACTGATTCAGATACCCCACTTAACGAGTTTGATCGTCTTTCAAAGATTAATGACGATATTTTACGTCATATGATCGTTGTTCGTGACGACTAATAATTGATTTTAATATGAGAGGAGCAATTCAGCATGCTTAATCGTGCAGTTCTAACGGGTCGCCTAACCCGCGATGTTGATTTACGATACACGCAAAGCGGAACCGCTGTCGGTTCGTTTACACTGGCCGTTGACCGGTCGTTTACTAATCAACAGGGGGAACGTGAGGCCGATTTCATTAACTGCGTAATCTGGCGTAAATCTGCTGAAAATTTTGCTAACTTCACCCATAAAGGCTCACTTGTTGGAATTGATGGTCGAATTCAGACCAGAAATTACGAAAACCAACAAGGCCAACGAGTTTATGTGACTGAAGTAGTAGTAGACAATTTTGCATTACTTGAACCCCGGGGTGCCCGGAACGATTCAGGTAATCAACAAAATGGTAATGCTCCTCAACAAAATAACGGCAATGCCAATCCGTTTGACAATAGTTCAAACAACTCATCCAACAATAATGGCGGTAATGGTTCTAGTAACAATTCAGGTAGTAGCAACAATGGTAACAATGGTGCTAACAACCCTGGGGATCCATTCGCCAATTCTGGGGATTCGATTGACATTTCCGACGATGATTTACCATTCTAATGAACTGGTAAATAAGATACTTTGAGGAGGAAATACTATGGCTTATCAAAGACGTGGCGGCCGTCGTCGTCGCAAAGTTGATTTTATCGCTGCTAACCACATCGAATATATCGACTACAAAGATATCAACTTGTTGGAACGCTTTGTTTCAGAACGTGGAAAGATTCTTCCACGTCGAGTTACTGGAACAAGTGCCAAGAACCAACGGGCATTAACAATTGCAATTAAGCGCGCACGGATCATGGGCTTAATGCCATTCGTTGCAGCTGACTAATGTAATACAAAGAAGTCTTCCTGAGAGGGAGGACTTTTTTTGTTGAGAGCGTGGAACAGATCGGGAGTTTCTGGAACCTAACTGATCTGTGGAACGCATTTGCGCTATGATGCCAAAGAAGCAGGTGCTTACATGCAGATTCCTGCTTGGAGGAGCAGTCCTAATCTACAAAATGCCGCTCAACCAATCTTATTATCTGAATGAAAAAAGTCAGCCAAAGCAAAAATCAAATTTGCCTTAGCTGACTTTTTAAATTAAGATCAATTAATTTTGAGTTGCGATAACACGGTGCTCTTTTTTTACATCGTCAGTTGCTGTTTTTTTTAGGCCAATTCCAGTAAAGCCACTTAGCAATGAGAATACTGGGCAGAGGAGACTGAAGAAGACGAATGGTAGGTACTGAATGGTTGGAACGCCTAGCGTGTTGGCGATAAAGACTCCACCAACGCCCCATGGAACCAGGTAGTTGAGAACTGTTCCGCCATCTTCGAGAACCCGGCCAAGCGCTCTGCTGGCCAAACCACCGTTATTGAAGGTTTTCTTGAATGCCCGTCCTGGTAAGATAATTGAAAGGAATTGTTCACCAACGAAGATGTTAACCCCGATACAAGCACCTAATGCCGCTGTCACCAATTTGGCTGGACTGTTAAGATGTGAAGCTAATGGGGTCATAATGGCGCCAATTAAGCCAAAGTGAACCAGTAGGCCACCTAATGACAGGGTTAAGACGATCAAGGCAACCGTCGGCATCATACTGACGATTCCGCCTCGGGATAATAGAAGGTTAACTTCGCTATTAGAGGTCTTAGCGACGAAGCCGTTGGTGATGATGTTGCTGGCCTTGGTGATATTCAAGCCAGGAGTGTTGATGAACATCATCCCTGCTGAGATGAAAATGTTGAGTAACATGGTTGGAATAGCGGCCATTTTGAAGCCGGCACAGACGAACACGAGGATAATTGGAATAAGTGAAATAATTGAGATGTGGAAATCATTGCTTAATGCGGCGACGGTTGTATTGATTTTGGCCATGTCTGCATGATTATGCCCCATTCCAAGGGCACCAAAAGCAATTGTGGAGATGGTTGCTGCCGGTAATGTTGACCAAAGAATGGTTTTCATGTGATCAAATAAATCTGTGTCAACCACGGCTGCAGCCAAGTTATTGGTTTCGGATAGTGGTGATAATTTATCGCCAAAGACCCCGCCAGCAACGATTGCGCCGGCAACTAGGGCTGGATTGAAATTCATGGTAACGCCAATTCCAAAGAAGGCAATTCCAACAGTTGATACAACCGTGAAACAACTACCAACGGCGGCACCAACCAATGAACAAACGAGGAAAACGGTGGGTAGGAACCACTGAGCACTAATGGCTTTAAAACCGATCACCATCAATGTTGGGATGGTTCCGGCAGCGATCCAGGTACTAATCATTGCCCCAATCAGGATGAAAATAACGATGGGAATGATCCCCCTGTCGATGCCGTCTTTGATGCCAGCATTAATTTCATTCCAGTTAAAACCAGTTAGTTTGGCCCAAAAAATGACCACGGTGATTGCGAGTAGGACGGGGACTTGAGGTGACAAATGCAGGCCGATAACGCCTGTTCCCATAATTGCTAATGCAACGATTAAAACAATGGCTGCTTCTCTTAAACTGATTTTGCTATTTTTCATATTGATAACCTCTTTTATAATTAGTGGGCGGAGTAAAGCGGTTAGAAAGCGAAGCCTAAGGTACTCCAGCCGAAAGCCACGGGTTTCGGCTTTTGGCTGGAATGGCTTAGGTGCAGCTTTCTGCTTTGCTTAGCCGTCCTTGGCTTTGGCTAAATAATGCGAACATAAATTTTTCTTTTTGTCATTATCCAAAGGACAAGTTTTGTCGTAACAATTGGTTTATCAATATCGAACGAGTCCCCCATTTGTCGATCTTTCCATAGGCTCATTTCCTTTCTTTAAAGTGAGTGGAGTAAAGCGATTAGAAACTTACACAGCTGTCCTAAGTAAACAAAAAAATCGTCCCTATCACATATAAATGCAATAGGGACGATTTTAACCGTGGTACCACCCAACTTGTGTATTCAAAAAAATACACCGCTCACTAGAAGATAATGGATTCTAGTTATTGACCATTGTCGTGATATTACGGTATTTCGTCAGCCTCACCCTGATTGGCTCGCAGCAACCGCCAACTTCCTGACACCCAGATAAGGAACTACTTCATGTAATTCGACTTTAATTATTAGAGTGAGTATAAAACTTGATGAGATAAATTGCAAGAATTATTTTTTTAAAACGACCGACTCATGATATAATTCACTCTCGGAGGGACAGTTCAAATGAAA
Organism: Lentilactobacillus dabitei; assembly: GCF_019061365.1. Lineage (GTDB taxonomy): Bacteria > Bacillota > Bacilli > Lactobacillales > Lactobacillaceae > Lentilactobacillus > Lentilactobacillus dabitei. Next base: position 26,195 of record NZ_JAHPPD010000018.1, on the reverse strand, counting down.
AAAATAATTTCAATTGTATCAATAATCTTTTCGACCCTATTAGTTGGGGTAACGATCATCAATTCAGCTAAAACGGTATCAGCTAATTATTTGCCATCATCCCCATTTCGGGTAAAATCGAGTTCCATTGATCCAAAAGATCCTGGGACGTTCACAAATGACTATTATCGGCTAACCAAAAAGGCGGAAGCAACGGTTACTTATACGATCAAGGACACATCTGGAAAACAAGTTAAAAAAACGATGACAATACCGAAAGGAACGATTATTGCCGGCAAATTTGGTTATGTTGACAAGAAGCATATTTATCCTGGTCCAGCTGGCTTAAGTTATTATTTGCAAAGAAAAACAATGAGTTCACGTTACTATGGGCTAATTAATGGTCAAGGTAGATTAAGCTTTAAGATTGCGTATACCCCTTCGCGAATTATTCGAATTAAACGGCCAGCTTATGCGCTGCCATTTGGTAATGGGATGCTTTTGTCGGGTGGTTTAGCAGCGTTAAAGCAGATTAACAACCCAGATTACCAGAGTAATGCTGTTAAGATCACTTCTGATGGTTATTTGGAGTATTACCCAAGCAATCATCAGACTTATAAATGGCGCCACCAGCAAAAAACTTCCGGAGGGTCTTCGATAATGACCGGGACGAACCGAACTAACTTTGATATGCGACCGCAAGCTTATGCCAAGATTAACAAGACGGTGAAAAAAGGTGCCACAGTTTATCTGTACACCAATAAGAAGGTTGATGGAACTAACCAAAAGCAGGTTAAAAAATCAGGGGATTACAAGTATCGACTCGCCGTTCGGAATCTCCACACGCCATATTGGATGACTAATTATGGTGCTAACGATGATGGTTCGGCAGCAAGTCTATATATGGTTGGCAGCAAGCCATACTATACTGAAATCGCTCAGGCCTTTAATTAAAAAGTCGGGAGGAAAGATTGAGATAAAGCAACCTGATCTCAAAATTTAAGTGAAAAAGATCGTGCATTCTAGTTGAAGTGAACCCCTTGAATTTGATTTCTCCAATCAGGGGTTCACTTCAGTTTTTGGAATGCACGATCTTTTTTCTAGTTTGGTTGTAAAAATAGGTCTTAAGTGCCTAATTCTTAAAATTTAATGATGATCATCCGTTTAATTCAATAAATAATGTAAGAAATCATGATATTATATCCTAATTATCTGCAATAATTTTGCCAAATTGCCTAATAATATAACTTAGTAGCCTAAAATGTGATTAAACCTAACACGAATCCCCAAAAATATGATATTATCAGTTCATTCATTAGAAATATTTTAATCTCTATCTTATGTTGCTCTTATTTTTAGGAGGATGCTTATGAAATCAAAAATCACCGAGAACCAAGATGGAACGATGCGAGCGCTTAGCAATCGTCATGTTCAAATGATTGCTATTGGTGGCACGATCGGAACTGGATTGTTCTTAGGATCCGGGAGTACCATTAGCAAGACCGGACCTTCAGTTATGTTGGTGTATGTTGTTTTAGGCCTGTTTTTCTTCTTTATGATGAGAGGAATTGGTGAGATGTTTTACTCCGATCCATCCCAGCATACGTTCGTATCATTCATTTCACGATACTTGGGACCGACAGTTGGTCATTTCACTGGCTGGACTTATTGGATTGGCCTCGTATTTGTTTGTATGGCTGAATTGACTGCCACTGCGACGTATGTCCAATATTGGTTTCCGCATCTGCCAGCCTGGTTGATTGAGTTAGCCTTCCTCGGAATTCTGGCTGGGGTTAACCTGATCGCTGCCCGCCTGTTTGGTGAAGCTGAATTTTGGTTCGCGATGATTAAGATTGTTGCCATCTTAGCCATGATTTTCACTGGAATTTTCATGATGGCTCGTGGGTCAATCACCCCATTAGGGAATGCCAGTTTATCGAATGTTTTCAACCACTTTACCCTGTTTCCTCATGGTATTTACAGCTTTATTGCTGCGTTCCCGATGGTCTTCTTCGCCTTTCAAGGAATTGAATTCGTTAGTATCACGATTGGTGAAGCAAAATCACCTCATTCGGTTATCAAAAAAGCCGTTAATGAAACTTTATTACGAATTCTGATTTTCTACATTGGTGCTTTAATCGTCATCATGGGGATCATCCCATGGACTTCCATTACTCCCGATGCCAGTCCATTTGTTCAAGTATTTAAATTAGCCGGATTCCCTGCAGCGGCGGCGTTAATTAACTTCGTGGTTCTAACATCAGCTGCCTCGGCGCTCAATAGTTGTATCTTCTCGGCTGGCCGTCATTTTTATCAGTTAGCGACTGAAGTACCTGAAGACAGCTGGATGCATAAAACGTTTGCTAAAATTTCTGGTAATGGGGTTCCCGCTGCCGCCATCATCTTCTCCGCAGCACTGGTTCTGGTTACGCCATTGATGAGTTTGACGAGTGTTTTGAGTTCAGTATTTACGATCGTAACTGGGGTTTCCAGTGATATGTATTTGATCGTTTATACCCTGGCCATGGTTGCCCACAGAAAGTATCGAGCTTCCAGTGACTTCTTGCCTGATGGCTTCCTCATGCCTGCTTACAAGATCATGAGTCCATTGACCATTGCTTTCTTCGTGGTTGTGTTCTTCACCCTCTTCTTAATTCCAGAAGACATATTCGGTGCTGTTGGCGCAATTGTTTGGACCATTGTCTTTGGTGGGGTTACTTACCTGCATCAACGAAAATTGGTTCCAAGTGCGGAGCAGTAATCATATGAGATAATCAACTGATAATGATCCAGGAATGCATCACGGTTCCTGGATTTTTTGAGTCAAAGCTGGAAGTGATGATTAGCGCGTCAAACCCGTTACGTTCCGCGCACTTTCATAGGACCGCTACACATAACTGGCGCTAACTATCTAAGAAATTCCTAACCAAAATCCAAACCCAGGATTTTAATTAGGAACTCCTTAGATAATCGCACCAACCCGTTACGTTCCGCGCACTTTCTTTTTATGTTAGAATAAGAGCATTAACCATATTGAGTAAGAGGACATAAAATGAAAAATTGGTTTTCAAATAACAACGGTGAATTGCCACCGTTTGTTCATAATCGACGCTTACGACGAATCATGTTTTTTATTGCGCTGCTTGTTATCTATGGGATTGTCATCTCATCCTTGTACAACCTGATCGTAGCAGCCGTTTTGATCGTGATTAGTGTCGCTGGGTTGATCTATACGATTGTGATGATGAATGAAATCAGTTCTGACACTAATAGGTACATTACTGATTTATCATATCGGATTCATCGTGGTGAACAAGAAGCCTTGCTGGAGATGCCGATTGGTGTCATGGTGACTAACGGCGATGGTTTGGTGGAATGGGCAAATCCTTATCTCATGAACTACTTTAAGGATGACAACGTTCTGGGTAAGAAAATCGACGACATTGATCACGATTTACAACAGTTGATCATGAAATACGAGGAATCGAATGAATTTCATACGGTTACCTGGCGTGACCACAAATTTACCATGTTGATCCAGAAGGAATACAATTCCATGTATCTGATGGATATTACTAAGTATGCCAATATTCAGGAACGCTACGAATCTGAACAGATTTCGGTTGGCCAAATTTTCTTGGATAACTATGATGAAATTACCCAATCAATGACTGACCAGGAAATTTCTAATTTGAGCAACTATGTCACTAACGAGTTGGCAACCTGGTCACAAAAATATGGGATGTATTTAAAGCAAATTGATGATGATCATTTCTTCCTGTTGGCCTATGCGAAGTCGTTAACGGCAATTGAGAACGATAAATTTAATATTCTGGATGTTGTCCGGGAAACGACTTCAAAGCAAAACTTCCCGCTGACCTTGAGTATCGGAATTGCATACGGCGAGGACGACTTGAATAGTTTGGCTGATCAAGCGCAGAGTAACCTTGATTTGGCTTTGGGTCGTGGTGGTGACCAGGTTGTTGTGAAGTCACTGGATGGCACTGCCCGATTCTATGGTGGTAAAACTAATCCAATGGAGAAACGGACTCGGGTTCGGGCCCGAATGATTTCACAAGCCTTAAATGAGTTGATGAATGCTTCTGACCAAGTCTTTGTTCAGGGACATACCCGTCCAGATATGGATGCACTTGGTGCTTGTTTGGGGATTCGGCGAATTGCCCAAATGAACAATAAGAAATGCTGGATCGTTCTCGATAAAGAGAAGGTCCATTCTGATATCCAGCGATTGCTCGAAGCGGCTAAGAAGTATCCAGAAATTAGTGATTCAATTATTACGCCATCAGAAGCAATGGAGAAGGCCACTGATAGCAGTCTGCTGATCATGGTCGATCATTCAAAGCCATCCATCAGTATTTCTGAAGAGCTCTATCAAAAGATGGCAGAACGGGTCATCATCATTGATCACCATCGACGGGGCGAAGAATTTCCAGAAAACCCAATGTTGGTCTATATTGAACCGTATGCGTCATCGACTTGTGAGCTGATTACTGAAATGTTTGAATATCAGCCTCATGAAGAAGAACCGATTAACCGAATTGAAGCAACGGCCATGTTAACTGGGATTTTCATTGATACGCAGTCCTTCTCAATGCGAACCGGTACCCGGACGTTTGATGCGGCCAGTTACCTGCGGTCTGCTGGAGCTGATTCAACTGAAATGCAGCAGTTAATGAAGGAAAATATTGATAATTACCTGCAGCGAAACCATCTGATTTCGATGGTGGAATTCTTCCACAAAGATATGGCGATGATTGTTGGTGAAGAAGACCGGGTTTACGATCCGGTTACGGCTGCCCAGGCCTGTGACTCGCTCTTGACCATGTCTGGGGTTGATGCATCGTTTATTATCACTAAACGCTCAGACGGCCAAGTCGGGGTTTCAGCGCGAAGTACGGGTTCAATCAACGTTCAAATTATTATGGAAAGAATGGGTGGCGGCGGTCACTTATCTAGTGGTGCCACTCAGATTGAAGGCAAATCAATTGCGGATGTTAAACAATTATTGCTTGAATCCATCAAGTATATCGATGATAATGAATAAAGGTATTTAATTTTGAGGATAGTAGGAGTGATCGATTATGAAAGTAATTTTTCTAGAAGACGTCCGTGGTAAGGGTAAGCGTGGCGAGGTAAAAGAAGTTCCTGACGGCTATGCTCAAAACTTTTTAATTAAAAACGGCAAAGCAAAACGAGCTTCTCGGGCTGCCATGAGTCAACTCAAAGGGAAACTGCGAGCTGAAGAGAAGCGAGAAGCTGAAGAACTTGAAGAGGCCAAACAGGTAAAGGCTCAATTGGAAGACGACAAAACAGTAGTTGAATTATCAGCCAAAGCCGGAACTGATGGGCGACTGTTCGGTTCGATTCCAAGTAAGCAAATCGCCTCTGCATTGGATAAGCAATTTGGTATCAAGTTAGACAAACGAAAGATTGAACTCGCCGATCCAATTAGAGTAGTGGGCTATACCAACGTTCACGTTAAGCTGCGGCCAGAAGTCGAAGCACGAATCAGAGTTCACGTTTCAGAAAAGTGAGCGTAGCAAAGCGGTTAGGAATCGGAGCATAAGTCTCCCCAAGCAGAAATCCTGGTTCTGGATTTTTGCTTGGGGTGCTTATGTGCAGATTCCTGCTTTGAGGAGCTGTCCTAGAAAAGTGAGCGTAGCAAAGCGGTTAATAACCGGAGCATAAGTTGCCTAAATCAGAAATCCCGGTTTTGGGGATTTTTGATTTAGGTGCTTATGTGCAGGTTATTGCTTTGAGGAGCTGTCCTAAAGAGAGTGAGCGGATCCAGGCCGGTTAGCAACCGGAGCGTAAGTCTCCTTTGGCAGAAATCCCCGATTCTGGGATTTTTGCCAAAGGTGCTTACGTGCAGGTTGCTGCCTGGAGGAGCTGTCCTAAGGTACAGTGAGCGGAACAAAGCGGTTAGTAGAGATCGGAGTGTAAGTCGCCGCTGAGGGAAATTCCCGATTCTGGAATTTTTCTCAGTGGTGCTTACATGTAGATCTCTGCTTTGAGGAGCTGTCCTAAAACCAGTGAGCGATCAGCAACGGGTGATACAGAGCGTAACGCGCCACCAAATACAGTATTTAGATCACCAAAAATATTAGTGGTCATAAAATCAAAATCACCATTAGAGACTGGAACCAGAACTTCAAGTTTTGGCCAGTCTCTTTTGCGACAAATGGCAAAATGAGATAGAATATCTATACGATTATTTTAGTTACTAGGAATAAATTTGAGGAATTTAAATGAGCAATGATTTTGTAAATGAGTTGCCACCACAGAATATCGATGCCGAAAAGGCAGTTTTAGGATCGATTTTCTTGAGCACAGATGCGCTCATTGAAGCTATGGAATATTTGGAACCCGATGATTTTTATAAGCGGGCTCACCAGATTATTTTCAAAGACATGGTTGAATTGAACGATCGTGATCAGGCTGTCGATGTGGTGACGATAACCAATTTACTGACAGAACAGAATAATTTAGATGATGTTGGTGGGATGGAGTATATCGCTGATTTGGCTGGATCTGTTCCAACCGCGGCCAATATTACTTACTATGCCAAAATTGTGAAGGATAAGTCGCTGCTCCGGCGCTTGATCCAAACGGCCACCAACATTGTCACCAATAGTTACAGCACCGATGACGATATCACAACGGTGTTGGATGATGCCGAACGCGACATTATGAACGTTGCTGAAAATCGGAATCAGTCTGGTTTTAAAGCGATTAAAGATGTTTTAAACAGCGCCTTTAACGAAATTGATCGGTTGTCGCAAGCTGGTGATACGGTTACTGGTGTTTCCACCGGTTATCCTGAATTGGATAAAATTACGACCGGTCTTCATGAAGACGAGTTAATTATTTTAGCAGCTCGGCCGGCTGTCGGAAAAACGGCCTTTGCACTTAACCTGGCTCAAAACGTTGGTACTAAGACCGACAAAACGGTTGCCATTTTTAGTCTGGAAATGAGTGCGGAATCGTTGGTTAACCGGATGTTATGTGCTGAGGGGAGCATCAACGCCAACCATTTACGAACTGGTCAATTGACTGAAGACGAATGGCAAAATTTAGTGGTTGCGATGGGGAGTTTATCCCGGGCAAATATTTTTATCGATGATACTGCCGGAATTAAAATGTCGGAAATTCGGGCAAAATGCCGCCGATTAGCTAAAGAGTCTGGCAACCTTGGCTTAGTGGTTGTCGATTATCTCCAGTTGATTGAAGGCAGCAACGCCGAAAACCGGCAACAAGAAGTTTCCGGAATTTCTCGACAACTTAAAAAGCTGGCTAAGGAATTACATGTCCCGGTGATTGCATTGTCACAACTTTCTCGGGGAGTTGAACAACGTCAAGACAAACGGCCAGTGTTGTCAGATATCCGTGAATCCGGTTCGATTGAGCAGGATGCCGATATCGTTGCCTTCCTGTATCGTGACGATTACTACCGGGATGAGGATGAGGACGAGGATGACGACGACCAGTCCAGTGGTTCAAGTGGCGAGGATGACGAAAACGATGTTGGTGAAGTTGAAGTTATCATTGAAAAGAACCGTTCAGGTCCTCGAGGAACCGTGAAACTGTTATTTGTGAAGTCATATAATAAGTTTTCGTCGATATCGTATGCACAGCAATAATTTTTTGTATGTTGAGATTGGGACGAAAGGCGATTTGATCCCAGAATTTAAGTGAAAAAAGTAATGCATTCTGACTTTGGAATGCATTACTTTTTTGGCTTAAATGGCGAGGACCAACCGTTTGGCGCAAGTTTTATCAATATAAGAATGGAAAACTAAGCTGCATTATAAATAATCTGCCGACTAATGTCTCAACCTCATTTGCAAGTAAAGGCAATTTTTCCATATGAAAGGAGTTGTCAGGAATTTTGGGCAAAAAAATAACAACCATGGCTGCAAGCAGCTGCATGATCGTTATTTAGTAGTATGTAATAAGTGGGCAGTCAGGGGTTTGAACCTGATTGAACCACTATCGTTGATATACCAGTAATCACAGGGTGTTACAGACTCTTAAAAATTCACTTGGCTGTCCTTTTGGCTTACTTTGTTTAGAAGTTTAGGAAATTAGCTAATTTCTGAACAGCTTCTTTTTCCTGAGACTGGGTTACATGAGTATAAATGTTAAGAGTAGTTGCAACGTCTTCATGACCTAATCTAGTCTGAACTTCTTTAATTGAAGCACCAGCTGCAAATAATGCGGAACAATGGCTGTGCCTGAATCCATGAATGGTTATTCTTGGTGAAAGATTATTATCATTGATAATTTTTCTTAACCATTTACCAGGTGTGTTTAGTGATTTATAGCCATTCTTTGTATTGGCAAAAACTAATTGATCTGGTTTTAGAGTATTAAACCCTAAAAACAAATAATATTCACGTTGCTTATTTCGCCAACGTTTTAGAATACTAACCGTTGTATTATCCAGAGTGATAGTACGACGGCCTTTTTTAGTTTTTGGAGCCTGGATAATTTGTTTGCCACGTTTACCTTGAGTTAATGTTTTATTGATCCGCAATGTTTGATGGACAAAATCAACATCTGACCAGGTAATGGCTAGACATTCACCTCGCCGAACTCCTGCGAAGGCCAATATTCTAAAGAGGCAATACTTTTCTAATTCTTGATGCGGATCAATGCAAGAGAAAAACTTCTTTAATTGATCTTTATTCCAAAAATTAACAGGTTTATCACCCCATTTATCGGGCTTCTTAGGCATTGTGATCAACTTTGCTGGGTTCTTAGATAAATACCCGTGTTTAACTCCAAAATCGAATACGGCCACTAAATAGTTATACCAGCGGGTGTAGTTGTAAGTTACTTCGCTGAACCATTTGTTTACGGCTTGCTGACATTGGTTGACAGTAATAGTTCGTAATCGTTTATTGCCAAATATGGGTAAAATGTGGTTTTGAAACATACCATCAGTTCTTGCCCAAGTACTCTCACGAACCGTATTTATATACTGCGAATACCATTCACTGTAAACGTCCTTAAATAAAATATTATTTTCAACTGGTAAGCTGCTAGTTTGCTCTAATTCGACTTCAATTCTTGATAGGGCAATATTAGCGGCTTTTTTTGTTATGAACCCACGTCTGCGAGTTGATTTCTTTTTACCAGTTTGGGGATCAACTCCCAAATAAACTTGAAATTGATAACGAGTGTTTCCGTTCTTATCTTGATACTTTTTAACCGTTGACATTTTATTCCTCCATAACGTACCGTGCCGGGGCAGTGTTATGTAGAGAAAAAGTTTGATCTAGAAAAATGTTCTGTCTTGGTGCTCTTTATGGATACGGTCGAGTATTTGCGATAGATTTTTTTTCAAATATGATCCGTCATCTAGAGATTTTACGATTTTATTTAAATCGTGCTCAATCGTTCCCTCGAACCATAAACGATAGTCCTTTTTTTTAATATTGGCATTTTCCTTCTTTAATTTTACAAATGGATCAAATTGTATAGCTGAGGTATCAGTCGGGTTACCCTTTAACTTTTCGAGACGATATTTGTTTGTAATTGCTGCTTTTTCATGTTTAACAAAATTTAACATGTAATCAATTTCCTCAAATTCGCTCATGACAAGTAAAGATCGAACATATTCGATAATTACTGTTGCTTTCTCATCATTTTTTGAAGCGATTTTAACTGATCTTTCAGCATTTAACTCGGAATAATATTTCTGCCAATCGTCGTCATTTGCATTGATGAAGTATTCATAAGTGTAGTATTTGTTGACATTTTCTGGTATTCCGTCGGTAATTAGCCAAGAAGGTAGGTTGAAAATATGAGCAACCTTTGGAATGAATGAGGCTGGTATGGTTCTGTCACCTCTTTCGTAATTACCAAGCGTATTTGTTGGAATATTTAATTTTTGTGCTAATTCTGATTGCTTTATTTTTTTGATTTTTCTTATTTTAGCAATTCGATTACCTATATCTTCATTTGAATTTTTGAGTGACATAAGAATACCTCCTTTAGTAAGAATAACTCGAAAATACTTCAAAATAAAGTTTTTTCATTCAAAAACTTGCAAAACGTTAAATTGGGGTTTATTATGTTTTTATACCACATAACGGAGTTTAAGGGAGGCGGAACAACATGCAAAAAGAATTGCCACGTTATATGACATATAAACAAGCCATGCAGCTTTTAAACATTAAGTCATACAACACACTGTACAAATATATTAAGCAAGGTTTGCGGGTAGTTATCATCAGCGGTACCAAGCGTATTGACAAATTAGACGCAGATAAGTTCATGGAAGCACATAAAATTTAAAACCCGTGCCGGGGCAGTAATTTATTAAAGGTGGTGATAAGTATGATGTTTGAAATTGGAGCGTGGATTCTTTTCTTAGTTAAATTCCTAACGGCATTTGGTTTAGGAGTTCTGGCAAAAAGTATTTTTGATAACCCACATGACTGGTTTGATTAAGGAGTAAGGAAATATGGAGAATTGTATAAAAAATAGACCGCAAAACTTTGGACGGTTTCGGTCTATCGAGTATTTAGTAATATACAATTCTCCTTTATTATAGCCGATTTGAACGGATTTTTAAAGGAGATTGAATGATGAAAAGCTTAAAAGTAGCATGTGAACTTACAGAAGTGTCCGAATCATTGAAAACATTGATTGATTATATCGATGTCATCCATTATTGCTATTTAAAGGGTGATCGACTTTCGAGCCAATTGTTTTTTGAATCTAACCGGTTTAGTGATTGGCTTGAAAATGTACAAACTGCCCAGAAAAAGATTCAACACATTTCAGATGAAGTATGCCCGGATGACGATACAGAATCGGGTGATGACGAATGAAAAAGTTTACTTGCCTGGATAAAGGAATTGAACTGGCTGTCAAAGGATATCAAGTATTCCCCCTGGCCAACAATGCCAAGCAACCACCTAAGAACCATCATGGGTATCTTGAAGCAACCTGTGACCAGGAAACAATTTTTAGTTGGTATCAAGCGAACCCATTCCGAAATTTGGGATTACGTTTGGACACTAGTAATTTGTTAGTGGTCGACATTGACTTACATTCTGAAAGTAATAACGGTCGACAAAGTTTGCTTACCTTGAAAAAGCACGGAATGTTTTTGCCAAATGATACTTACATTGAACGTTCACCAAACGGTGGTCTTCATTACTTCTTTAGTTTCACTGGTGAAAAAGTTCATAAGGCTAACGTATGGCCAGGCATTGATTTGCTAACAGATTTTACGGTAATTGCCCCTAGTGAAGTTGATGGAAAGCCTTATCAACCAGTTGGTAATCGTAACCTAGCCAATATAAAACCGGCTCCTGGTTGGATAATTGATAAATTAAAAGCTACCAGTGAGGTTAAAGCTGTTAGTTCAGTCAGAATAAAAAAATACACTGGAAAGTTACTTGATAAAATTGTGGCTGGCACTGGTCAAGGTGATCGAAATGTTTGGTTAACATCGTTAGCAGGGTCAATGTTTAGGGTTGGTGCGAATTCTGATACGGTTTATAAATGTTGTGGGTTGCTAATGAATCGCTAGATGATCCATTACAACAAAATGAATTTGATACAATTTTCAAATCAATTTTAAAACGGGAAGCGAGGTGATATGAATGCTAAAAAAAATCCCAGCGGACATCATTAATTTGCCTGAATACGGTGCGGTTAATAATATTCAACAACAGTCTTGGTTGGATAGAATGTTAAGAAGCAATAACGGAACACCAAAACCGAGTAGTGTTGAAAATGTTAGATTGGTTTTGGAAAATGATCAGAATATGCAGGGCATTTTACAGTATGATCAATTTGCTGGTCGTGTCATGAAACCACATGACAGTGAAGTTCTGAAAACCGATGCTGGTGAGTGGACAGATTCAGATGATGCTAGATTACGATTGTACATCGAAAAAAAATATCGTTTTTCACCAACCAGGGATTCCATTTTTGACGCTGTTACTACGTTTGCAGAAGAAAACGGATATAACCCAGTTAAGCAAAGAATCGAAACACAGAAATGGGATGGCAAGCCACGAGTAGAGCACTTCTTCATTGATTATCTTGGAGCTGAAAATAGCCATTATGTAAAAACAGTTACAAAAAAATGGTTAGTTGGTGCAGTTGCAAGAGTTTATAAACCAGGAATCAAGTTTGAATTGGTACCAATATTGCAAGGCGATCAAGGATTAGGAAAAAGTTGGTTATGTTCATTGCTATATAAAGATTATTTTCTAGATACCCTTGATTCACTAGGTAAGACCAAAGATGATTATCAGCAATTAGTTGGTATGTGGATCGTTGAAATTGGTGAGTTATCAGCCATGAAAAAAACTGATACGGAAAAAATAAAAGGGTTTATATCTGCACAAAATGACCATTACCGTGATTCGTATGCACGAAGAGCAACAGATCATCCTAGAAAATGTGTATTCGTTGGTACATCTAATCCATCCGAATATTTGAAAGATAAAACTGGTAATAGACGGTTTATGCCAATTAAATGTGGCATTAATCAACCTACAAAAGATGTATTCAAGGCTGATGATAACGATATTTTACAAACCCTAGCAGAAGCGAAAATAATGTTTGATCATGGAGAAGTACTATTCCTTGATGATGAAACAGTTAGTGAAGCTAAACAGGCACAACAAGATGCGGTTATTGAAGATCCCAATGAAACTATTATTCGAGATTATCTTAATATGCCCGTTCCGAGAAATTGGGATGAATACTCAGTAATAGAAAAGCGAACCTATTTCAAAAATTATGCTGATAGTAAGATCATTAAGAGCAAAACAAATGTAACTATTCCTAAAGAAAAATGTGTTCCACTTGATCGCACAACAGCTAAAGAAATCTTACAGGTTGCATTTGGTATGGAAAATAAACAAATTATGTCAGCATCTCGTGGGAACTTTGGCCGAATTATTAGTTTGGTATTGGATCAGCAAAAGTCTTGGGAAAAGCAAAAGATTCGACTTGATGGCAGACAAGTTCGCATTTATCAACGAAAATTGTAAATGGTACATGTGTGGTACATG
>NZ_JAHPPD010000018.1:0-12904 GCF_019061365.1 Lentilactobacillus dabitei | reverse complement strand
ACTTGTACCACATGTACCGGTGAACAAATTGCAGTGATATCAACGGTTACAACGATGCTGGCACATGTACCACTACATGTACCACTTGTACCATGTAAAAAAATAGACTCATTGAAAAAGAATGAGTGGATTTAAACTTCCGAACCATTTAAAAACAAGTGAGTAATTGCACAGTTTCGAAATTAAAGGAGTTAATTAAAATGAAAACAATCAATAAGCAAATGCAACGCAAATTAATCAGCACAGAAAAGAAAGTTAATCGTTTAAGAATTTTAAAGCTATTTGAAATAGTTAAACAAGTATATCCGGCTCGTTTGGTTAAGGAAGAAGAAATAATTATTACCATTCCACATACTGATGCAATCATCGATTTATGGTGTAATAGTGACATGAAAATTCATATCGAAATTGGTAACGATAGAAATTTTTTAGAATCGATCATTCATGTTCACACCATCTGGGAAGCAGCTCAGAGGGTCAATGGGTTATTTAAAGAATATGGTAAATAAAAATATTTTCGAAATCAATAAGCCTAGTACCAGTAATTATATTAGATACATGGAAACAGAAGTGGAGGAAAAACGCCATGAATAAAGCAAAGGATTATTTAGACAGCAGTCGACTGGCATTATTGGATTGGTTAAAGAATGCGCAGGCCAAACACATTTGGAAATTTAAATGTCCTGTTTACGAGGATGAAGCCACGTTTAAAGATGTTGATGATCCCAATCTATTCTTTAAGTTAACGTCTAATGAACAAATGGAACTGTTCAACTGGTGCGTGACAGTCATGGTTAAAACACAAGCAATTAATCGTAATCATACGTCGTATGGAATAAAACATTTATTTGAGAAAGCGCCACTTGGATTTTACGTTACTAATGGTGCGTTCAAAGGTGCAATGTTGTTAGCTGGGTTTACGGCTAGTGGTATTGAATCAAATAACTGGAATTTTAATGTTTCTGAAAAGTCCTTTAAATCATATGGAGTTCAGTCCAGCTATATTAGTGATCGGGTTAAATACTTTGTAAGGAGATAGGCCACAATGAAAAAATATAACCTTGCTCGCTTAAATAAACGAGCTGAGTTTGGCACATATACTGAACAAATTAATGAAAATACTGGTATGTCTCAGCAGACGTTTCAACCGAGTTTTAGCTTATGGTTCGGTAATTATACCCAAACAATTCAAGAGCAGCTAACCTTAACTGGTAATAACATTACGAACTCAAAGATGATTGTAATTCGGCATAACGATCAGGTTAATGGCATCTATGTTGTTAGGATAGGCGAAGACTTGTTTAAAGTAAGTAATATTGCTAGTGATGATGGCATTGATTCATTTGATGTGATTACCCTGGTTAAATACGGGGAGTGATTAGATGGCAATTCCTACGCATTATTGTGGTCATCCTGGTTGCCATGAAATAATTCCATACGATGAACGATATTGTAAAAGACATCGACACACGCGAAATAAGGAAGTTTACCGTGAACGGAACACCAATCTTCACGAAAAGATGTTTCAACAATTTTACCGTAGTACACCATGGCGGAAATTATCCAGGAGATGGCTAGAAAACCATCCAGTATGCGTTGAGTGTTTAAGGGAAGGCGTAATCCGTAAGGCTGATGTAGTAGATCACGTTGAAGAAATCCGCGATGACTTTTCGAAGCGATTTGATGAAAACAATCTCCAAAGTCTTTGCCATTACCATCATATAATCAAAAGTAAACGTGAACGTGAAAAGAGAATGGCAAATAAAAAATTGACCGGGGGCCATCCGTAAATGGCGAAAGAGCGGTGCCATACCTTCGTTTTTAATAAAAATGCCGTTTTAAACTTACTAAAAATCAGTGATTTTGTTTTATTACCAAAATTTCTTTCATTAAATGTAATATTTTAATCGTTATATTTTGAGGTGGTTGTGGTAGTATATAATTGGATTATTAGTACCTTTTTTAAAATAATGTGTTATAATTTAATAGAATAGAAAAGTTCGATTAAAATTAGCCACTATTGTTTAAAGCAATAGCGGCTTTCTTATACAAAAAAATCGAAAGGAGTGCCTAAATTGCGGCAAGTTAAAGACTTAGAAACGGTTAAATCTCATTTATCCGAAGAAGAAAAATTTCAAAGAAAGGATATGCAGGCATCAATGTTTGCCTATCCTGAACTTAATGTAACGCCACCTGGCTGGTTACATGGATCTGCCATTACTGAATGGAATCGAATTGTCCCGTATCTGAAAGCTAACACGCCTATTAGTGAATTAGACCGATCATTGTTAGCCACGTATTGTGAAGACTATCGATTAATTCAAGCTGCCGAAGCGGACTTAAAGAAGCATGGGATTGTACAAACGGGTAAAACCGGTGTGCGAAAGAAAAATCCCTATGTTGATGTTTTGTCGGCAGCTACCAAAGATATGAAATCATTAGCTAATGATTTAGGCATGAGTATTGGATCGCGGGCTCGAATGGAATTAAACAAGGCTAAAACCAAAGAAACACCTAAAGATAAATTTGAAGAGGCTATGAAATGAATAGAGAAGAATTAAAAAACATGGGGGTTAATGAAATTGATGACGTAGCAGATTTTCTTGCATACAATACAGAAATATTAGACTTAGATGAAGTAAATGGTATGTATTTATCTACCAATTTGATTTATGTTAAACAGGTTTTGCATCATGAAATTACTGTTGGTAAGAAAATCGAGTTGGCTATCAAACGCTTTGTTAGTGATTTAAATCGCTCAATTAATGAAAAAGATTATCCATTTTATTTTGATGGTCATCAGGCCGATAGCGCCATTGAATTTATTGAGTTACTTCCCAAAACTGATGGTTCAAAGCTAGAATTACAACCCTTTCAAAAATGGATTATCGGTGAATTATATGGTTGGCGTGAAAAATCAACTGGTGATCGGCGATATGATAGAGCGTTCATTTCGATGGCTAGAAAGTGCGGCAAGACGTATCTAGCTAGTTGTTTTGCAGCACTTGGATTAATTAAAGAGAAAGTACCAGCGAGGAATCGGCAGGTATTGTTTGTTGCCAATAGCGCGAAGCAGGCACGGTTGGGATATAACATGTTGTCTTCGGAATTTGAACAAGTCAGAAAACAATCACCATATGTGCGAACCCGGGTAAAAGTTCGGCGAAATAAGATTACGGATAACCTCACTGGTTCAACATGCCAAGCATTGTCGGCTAATACAAATACTTTGGAGGGGTATGGTGCCTCTACGGGGATCTTGGACGAGTTCGATCAGGCTAAGACGAGAGCTACTTACACCGCTCTACAAACTGGTCAAACAAATGTGCCAAATTCCTTATTGATGATTATTTCCACATCCGGAGTTAATATTAATTGTCCAATGCATGATGAGTATGAAATGCTGACCGATGTTCTTACTGGTAAAACGAAAGCTGATCGTTACTTCATTGCTATTTGGGAGTTGGATAAACGTGAAGAAGTATTTGACCCCAATAATTGGATTAAGGCCAATCCGTTACTTTGCGAACCGACTGTTAATAAAAGAATGACCACTAAATTAAAGTCTGACTTGGATCTGGCTGTTAAACAAAACAATTTAATTCCATTTTTGAGTAAGTCTATGAATATGTGGGTGCAAGCCTCTGATGATTCCTATATCAGTGCTGATGATTGGAGTAAGGGAAAGCTTAAAAAAATTCCTGATCTGAATAACCGTGATGTATTTATTGGCATTGATTTATCGAAGAGTAACGATCTGACAGCAGTTAGTTGGCTGGTACCAATTGGTAACGGTCAGTTTTATTGTGACAGTCATTCCTGGGTAGGAACCAAGTACGGATTATCAAGCAAGATTAAGCGTGATGGCATCGACTATCGTTCTATGGAACGAGCCGGCGAGTGTTCGATTACCAGATTGGATAGTGGCATTATTGATTACGATGAGGTGTTTGAGTATATCCAAGAACTAGTTGGTAAATATAATTGGAATGTCAAAGCCATCGCTTATGATCCGTACAATTTTACGGCACTTTTAACCAAGTTTGAAAAGGATAATTATCCGCTATTTGAAGTGCGCCAAGGCGCTATTACACTTAATATCCCAACTAGAGATTTTCGCGACAAATTATACGACGGCAAAATTAAGCATAATGGCAACAAGATTCTGGCCTATGCGGTCAATAATGCTATTTTGAAAGTTGTGAATAATGGTTGGCAACTTGATAAAGCCCGTAATAGTAACCGAATTGACCCGATAGCGGCGTTAATCAACGCGTTTGTTGCCGGTAAAGATTATTACCGAGAAAGTGAGGATATCAGTCATGCAAACAGTTATTACGAAAGTGACGACTTTTCTTTCTAGCTACATTCAAACAATTTTATTAATCCTGGGGTTGATGGTTATTATCATTGGCCTGGCTGGTATCTTGGGATTTTATATTGCGCTAATCTTTGCTGGCATTTTCCTGGTCGTTTTAGCGCTTTTAATTAATTACGAAAAAAATAAACAAAAGTGAGGTGATATATATATGAGTTTCTTTGTCAAAACCAACACCACTAATGATGATCCATTTACCGATGCCTTGGTTAGTCTTTCAAGCGATGATCCATATACGTATGTTTCGATTTCAGCGCTGCGTAATAGCGATATTTTTACTGCTATTAATATTATTGCTGGTGATTTAGCCGGCAATCCAGTATTATGCGATACGCCTATTTTTAACACTATGATTAACCAAACTCCTAATTCCAATATGAGTGGTTACAGCCTCAAGTATGCTTTGGCTGCTAATATGCTTTTGAATGGAAATGCGTTTGCTGAAATCCGTGGTCATGACTTAATTTTCATTCCCAATAGTCAAATGACCGTAACACAAGACGATGTGAGTGGCCGGTTAACCTACACTTACTCACCTGATGGTCAAACTAAGCGCGTCATTACGCCTGGTAGCATTCTTCATTTTAAGTATTTCACTAAAGATGGTGTCAGCGGAATTAGTCCGCTGTTTGCTTTAAGAGATGAACAACAAATTCAGTCGGCCAGCAATAAATTATTGACTGGCTTTTTTAATAGTGGCATTCATGGTACGAAAGTTGTTCAAGTTCACAAGGCTGAATTAAGTAAACAGGCAAAAGATAATGTTCGCAAACAGTTTGACGAGGCAACGACTGGTACCAATGCCCTGGGGACTATGGTGATCGATGACAGTATGGATGTTAACAATTTAGAATTAAACACAGATGTATTGAAACTGGTTAATTCTAATGATTGGACAACTCGCCAAATTGCCGAATGTTTTCAGCTTCCAGTTGAGCGGTTGGGAGTTGAAAATGAACATTCTAACCAGGAACAAAGCAATTTACAGTACATCCAGTCTTCATTACAACATTATATGGATTGCATGACTAGTGAATTGAGTTTTAAACTAGGACATCAATTTGCGTATAACACGGATAATTTACTAAGCCTGGATCCCCAAGCGCAGCAAAAACAAGCTGTTAACGGTTTTATTAATGGTGTTTTAACTAGGAATGAAGCCAGGGCTAAGATCGGCTTGAATCCAACTGATGATGGTAATATTTTTGTCAATGTAAATAAAGGAGTTGATAATCGTGCAGAATAAACAACATTTTACGCTAACTGCTCAGCTAAAAGCAGAGCAGCGTGATGCTATTCCAGATGAACCAGAGAATCCGGAAGATAATAAACAGCCAACCACTGCGACCCAAGTAGACGGGAAACCAACTATTTCAGGTTATGCAGTGGTTTTTAACAGTCCTTCATTAAAAATGAGTACCGATGATGGGACTGATTTTGTAGAACTGATTGATCCAAAGGCTTTAGATGGATTAGATCTATCTAAATTAGTGCTTTTGAACAGTCATAATTGGGCACAACCGTTGGCTAGAGCAGATAATGGGACACTGACAACTGAAATTGATGATGTTGGTTTAAAGTTTACTGCTGAATTGGATCCAAGCGTTAGTTATGCGATGGATACCTTCAACAATATTAAAAATGGTGTAATTGGTGGTTGCTCGTTTACGTTTGATTTAGATAATTTTGGCGATTCTTGGACACAGGATACGGCCACTGGCCAAATTACTCGGACAATTAACCATATCGATGATTTATATGAACTAACCACAACAGCAATTCCAAGCTATGGCCAGACTAGTGTTCAACAGGTAATTCAAGTTGAGAGTCGCAGTTATGAACAATTTATTGAAAATTCTAAAGAAAAGAAGGATAACAAAATGACAGAAAAGAAAATTATTGATCCTAACGATCCAGAAAAGAACCATACTACCGAAAAGCCTAAAACCGAAGTACGTTCATTTGAGGATTACATTCGTTCACATGGTGAAATGCGAGACGGTGTAACAACCCAAGGAGCCTCAGCGGTTATTCCTAAGGAATTAATTACACCGGTATTCCAATTAAAGACTTCCCGATACAACTTGGCACAATACGCAACGGTTAAACAAGTTTCATCTGGTTCTGGGACTTATCCAATTGCTACCAGTCAGCAAACCGCAGTGTTGGCCACCAAAGATGAACTAGCCCAAATGGCTGACATTAATGCGAATATGTTTACTAATGTTCCGTTTGACGTTAAAACACGAGCAGGGCAGATTGCTTTATCGAATGAAGTTGTTGAGGATTCTGAAGTTGATATTGTCAGCGAAGTTAAAAACCAATTGCAACAATTGGTTGATAACACGGACAACACGCAGATTATGAGCTTGTTAACGGGAACCAGTTTCACCAAAGCAACGGCTGCCAATATTGATGATCTTAAAAAGATTTTCAATGTGACGTTAGATCCTGCTTTGAGCAAAATGTGGTTAGTGAACCAGTCCGGGTTCAACTACCTTGATACCTTGAAAGATTCCGATGGCCGTTACCTGTTACAACCGAACCCAACGGCACCCAGTGGCTTCACCTTGTTAGGGGCGCCAGTCGTCATGATTAGTGACAAGTTGCTGGCCAACAACGTCGACGGGACGTCCCCAATGATTGCGGGGGACTTATCACAAGCGGTGGCGGTTTTCCGGCGTAACCAAGTAACCGCCCAATGGGACAAGTTCGACCAGTTTAGCCAAGGGCTTTCCGTCATTGTGCGGAACGATTATAAAGTGATTGATAAGACCGCTGCAATCAACGTGGCGTTAAAAACCACGCCTGGTAAATAGGATTTCAAGGGAGTGTTAAGCTCCCTATACATAAATGAAAACCGATAAAGGATGTGATTAATAATGGCTGTTACGGTTAACGACATAAAAAATAGTTTAAGAATCGACGTTACTAACGACGATGATATGATTCAAACATATTTAAATACCGCCACTGACTATGTCATTAATGCGGTGGACAGTTCCAAGAGTGCCGATGATTTTGCTGGTTATGAACAGTTTGATTTTGCAGTTTCTTTACTAACCCAATTCTGGTATTCTAATCGGAATATTGATATGCAAAACACGCCTTATCAGGTAGTTAGCATGATTCAACAACTACGTGGAATAGTTTAAAAAACTATGTAATCTAGTCTAATAAATGATATAATGTAGATGTAGTGAGAGATCACTATACCGGCCGGTTTATCCGTGCAAGATAATTGATTATTGTAGGTCGATTCAATTGCTATCATCTAACACAATTAAGCATCATCAGCTTATTTAAATCCAAATTAAGCACGGGAAACCGTGCTTTTTGTGTACATAGAGATCTTTTGAAAAAATATAGGAAGAAGTAATCATATGCGTGAAGATATTAAACAAATTCGAGATGTACTAAAAGAATACGCAAAGCTAAAAAAAGAGCTGGCTAATTTTAGCCAACTCGCAAGTCCAGCAATGGACAGTGTTTCGTGTCATGTTCATAAAAATGGTGTTGAAAATAGTCTGGTGCATTATACTGACCAGGCTTATAAAGTTAAAAAGATTGAGGATGCCCTCAATTCGATTGATGATCCGCGATACCAATTCATCCTACACGATTACATTATGAATAAGCAATACAGCCGGGTGGAAGCCAGCCGGAAACTGGGGGTTTCTGTGAGGGGATTCAATAAAATTAAGAATCGTGCACTCGAAAGGGTTAAAGAAGAACATAATTAAATTTTAAAATGTTTGTGACTAACTATTTTTTATATGTTAGCATTAAGTAAATAAGATAGTTAGGATGGTTATTATGGATACTAAAGATTACTTTTTTGATTCCATTGATACTCTCATAAGTCATATAGTTAACTTTTTAGATAATCCAACACCACTTAAAGTGCAAAAATCATTATATTTTCTTTGGGCTTTTTATGCGGCAACGTACGGTAATATTGACTATGACGAGGAGACAGATTTTTCAAAACAAGAACAATATCCACGTAGACTATTTAAAGCTAATTTTGAGGCTTGGTCTTATGGACCCGTAATAAACAGTGTGTTTGCAGAATATCATCAAACTAATGGATTTAAAGGTGTTTCAGATGGATACGTCGAATCAGAGATTAGCGATCCAAATGAAAAAGAAGTATGGAGCTTTATTAATGATTTACTAGCCCAAATAAATAAGGTTAACGATTTTGGATTGGTAGAAAGATCTCATCAAGATAGTGCTTGGAAGAATGCTTACAAAGAAGGCCAGAGGCATTGTCAAATGAATAATGAGGATATAAAGAGGGACTATATGAACTATGTCAACGAACAGTCCAAGATTTAATACCAAACTGATAACAAAAGTTACTAAACCCAGTATTTCATCTGGTCTATCATTGATTAATGGTCCAGCAAATGTTTTGAATGCTCACAATGCGCAAGCCAGAGTTTTGTTTTTACAAACATGTAAAAAGAGTGTGAGGTTACCTCATGTTTCATTTTCAAATTATGTACCAAAGAGATTTTTTCTTCATGATTCATCATTAGAAACTAATTTATGTACATTATGTAAAAATCCTAATATATTGCAATGTGATTTAACATCGATTGCATTTAACCGTGAAAATAGTGATCGAATTAAAAATATCATGGATAAGATACTTGGTGAAGATAAAGTGAACGAATATTTAGACGTGGTGTATGAAACATATATCAATTGTGATGATACACTAGATCAACGTGGACAATTCAGAGTATTTCTTATTTATGCAATTAATAATCCGGGTGATGTTGAGAATGAAGAAAATTGGTTAGTGGCCTTTTTAATCGATCCATTTCACTTGGTTTGTCCTGTTGGATATCATAATATAAGTAAGAAAGAATCCATGAGGAAAAAGTACAATCAAATTAAAGGTTATAATGAGGATTTAGGAACCGTATTTAAAAAAGAATTTAAAAATATAGATTTTAAGGAATTAAACATAATATAAAAACTGCTAGCCAAAATGGCTAACAGTCACTGCTCCGGCAAGTATGAAGTCGCTATAATGGCGGCTTTTTTATTATATTTTTGGCTTACCATTTGGCTTACTTTTATTGAAAACCAATGACACTAAATGACAAGTCAAAATTGCATTAAAGCACAAAAAAACCAGTAACCACGGAGTTATTGACATCACGTGACAACTGGTTAAATACTGTTAGTGGGCAGTCAGGGTATTGAACCCAACTTTTTGAAAACCCACTAACTTGCAGCATTCAGACAGCTTTTTGCCAAAGTAATTCTTAAAATGCTTACCGATTTGCTTACCATTGCCTAAAAATTAAGGTAATTTGCTAACTTTTCGGCGGCTTGATTATCTTGTTTCTTGGTAACGTGAGTATAAATATTTAATGTCGTTTGCGCATCTTCATGACCTAACCGAGTTTGAACTTCTTTGATCGTTGCCCCAGCCGCAAATAACATACTGGCCGAGGTGTGACGAAAGCCATGCACGGTAATCTTTTTTAGGTTATGCGCCTTGATAATCTTGTTCAGCCATTTAGCGGGTGTATTAAGCGACTTAAACCCGTTCTTGCTGTTAGCGAAGATTAATTGACCACGTTGCAGCGTGTTGAAGCCCAACATTAGATAGTCACGTTTTTGCCGGGTGCGCCATTCTTTTAGATAGTGCAGGGTAATTTTATCTAAGGCAATGGTTCGTTCACCCTTTTTAGTTTTGGGTGGTTGAATGATCTGCTTACCACGCATCCCCTGCGTTAAAGTTTTGTCGATGCTTAGAGTGGACTTGCTGAAATTGACATCATTCCAAGTTAAGGCCAAGCATTCACCCCGACGAACGCCAGCAAATGCTAGTACCCGGAATAACGTGTACTTCTCTAATTCTTCTTTGGGATCAATGTAACTAAAAAATTGAGCCAGTTGTTGCTTATCCCAGAAGTTCTCTGGCTTTTCACCCCAAGTTTCTTTACGTTTGGGGATGATGATCATCTTGGCCGGATTGTCACCGTGCATATAACCGTGTTTGAGGGCGTAATCAAAGATTGCCATGGTATATTCATACCAGCGTTTGTAATTGTAGTTAGCTTGCTTAAACCATTTGTTAACTGCTCGTTGAACTTGGGCAATCGTGATTGTGCGAATTCGTTTGTTGCCCAACTCTGGCAAGATGTGATTCTCAAACATCCCCGCAGTTCGGCAATACGTACTAACTCGAACCGTGTTAATATACTCTTGGTACCATTGTTCATAAACTTGTCTAAACAGAATATTATTTTCCTGATGGAAGTCACCACGACTAATTGATAATTCCAATTGATTAGCCGCTAAGGTGGCTTCTTTTTTTGTTCTAAAGCCTCGTTTCATGATGCGCTTAGGTTTACCAGTTTGCGGATCCAAACCAGCGTAAACCTGAAATACATAGCGTTTGTGACCATTCTTTAACTGATAGCTTGTAATACTTGCCATGATTATCGTTCCTTTCGGCGCCAGCCCGTGAACGATATGTAAGTAAGCAATTAATTAAAGCATCTTGATAAGCATTGAACCGTATTGATCTAAAGAAGATTTGATTGATGCAATTTTTTTCTGAATATCATACTCAGTCAAATTTTCTTTTAAGGGATGGCCTTCTGAATCAAACATAGTTTGAAGATCCATTAAAGGGAAATCTATATTATGCGTATAAAAATTTTCCATTTTTTTATATTCTGGGTGTCGCCTATTTCTTTCCTGATTTACTTGTTCATTAAACCATTTAACTAAAAAAGAAATTGTATCTGAGTTAAACCAGTGGTCATGATTAATAGGGAATTCTTTATCAACATCTTTAGTTAGTTTTGAAATAAATAAATTCAAATATTGCGGCAATATACTAACAACAGCCTTTTGGAATTGATCAAAGTCTTCAAATTTATCAAATAGCTTAGATGTAGTTGCATCTAGTAGTTTAGCTTTATCTGGATAAAAGAGTGTCAAATAGTCGTCTAAAGACCGAGTTACGTCAAAATCACGCCATTCTACATAATCGTTGGCACTTGTGTCAAGTAAATCAGCAAAGTCATCATAGAATTCATTATCATACAGAACTTTGAGATCTTCCTCGTCGTGCATATAGGGACTGTACAGTCTTCCTAAAAGGTCTTTAAGTTCTTTTTCCTTTTCTTTCAAAGTAAGTTCATAACCCCGAATACGATCTGGCCGGGTATCTAAAACAGCAGCTAAAATGTTCAAAACTCTATCTTTTGGCTCAATAACACCGGATTCCCATCGTGAGATTGTCGTAAAGCTAGTATGTTTTATTTTTAAATGGTTCTTGTCGATGTAACTGTTAAAAAGTGTTGCCAGTTGCTTTTGAGTATAGCCCTTCTTTAGTCGCTGAGTTTTTAATCTACTAACATGATTTGAACTTTGAGCCATATATATCACCTCTTCTTCATAATTAGACCACTTATTTGCTTTAAATGCAAATCTTGCTTGCACTTTCTGCAAGCTTAGAATACCATGATTCTAGGTTGCAAAAAATGCAAACGGAAGAAGGCGTAGTGATGGAAAAAATATTTCCTAAGGACTCCCAAAACAAGTTACTTATAAGTATGGCAATTAATAAGTTGAATCGAAAAGAGTTGTCGGTAGCTGTCGGTATTTCAATGCCAACTACAAGAAAATTATTAAGTCACGAGGCACCAATTATTGTTAGTGAAAGAACATATCAATTAGTTCAGGAATGGCTTATCAATAATTCGGAAGGGAAGTGACGAATATGCAAGAACCGTTAAAAGTGGCCTTAACCGATGAGGATAGCGAGAAACTCAAGCGTGAAGTGTTTGCTGTCATGTCGGAAGCAGTTCAACAGGTACGAGATAACGCCATCCAAGCACCCGAATGGTTACGGGGCAAGAAATCCGTAGCCCGTTACCTCTCAGTTAGTACAGAGACAGTAACCGGAATGGTTAAGTTGGGATTGCCAGAGCATCATACGAGCGCATCTCCTAACATTGCCTTCTTTAAGAAGTCCGAAGTTGATGCCTTCATTCTAAACGACGGTTTTATCAATCAATAACACAAGTCGCCAGCTCGTGAACTACCGTCAGAATGCAAGGCAAAACAAAGACCCATCGAATTGAATCAACGGGCATCAGAGAAATAGAGATGATGAAATCAAGTAAACAAAAGTGAACAGAAGTCCCTTTAGTATCGCTACGCAGCAAGGGATGAGAAGCCAAGTATCCCTAAGAAAATGCTGGAAAATACTGGATTTTGAAGGTGCTTGATGTTCACCTAACCATGGAATGCTGATCTAGCGCCATTGGTGACAGAAAAGGCATCACAAAACGCCACATAAATCAATCACTTGAAATCAACTTTAATTACCATTGCCTGTATTTAGGGCACATTGTTCCACCCTTAAAAAAGGGTATAAAAAATAGGCCGCATTACTTTGGCGAGTTGAGGTGTACCCCAAAAGTTAAAGTAAATATTTGCTTGTCTTTCCTAGGCGGCACGGAGTCGATAGCTTATCGGCGCTGT
>NZ_JAHPPD010000179.1 GCF_019061365.1 Lentilactobacillus dabitei | reverse complement strand
TTTTGAGTAATCCTCAGGTGTTTGAAGTGGTGAGAGAACACTTCTGCGAAGACCTTTGGTCTCCGGAGGAAATATCGAATCGCTTGGCAGTCGAAAAGTATCCGGTGCAGATCAGTACCACGACTATTTACCGTGGGATTTTCAATGGCTTATTTGATAATTTGTTTAAATCTGGCAGCTCTAGTGCCGTGCGCCATCTAAGGCATCACGGCAAGTCTCGCCACAATAAAGCTTATCAAGAAAAGCGAGGCAAGATTCCAATCCCCAACAAGATTCATGATCGTCCGCGAGAAGCTGACAACCGTGTAGAAATTGGTCACTGGGAAGGTGATACCGTGTTAGGCAAAAGCGGAAAGGCTTGTGTCGTTACATTGGTTGATCGAAAATCTCGTTACCTGCTTATTGGTAAAGCTGCTAAAAGAACTTCAGAAGCAGTCACGGATACTTTGAGCGACTTAATGAAGCTATGGCCTGGTAGATCGTTAACGATTACCCCGGATAGGGGTAAAGAGTTTGCCAAAGTTCAATGTTTAACTGATAAGTTTGGTACGCCCTTCTACTTTCCCGATCCTCACTCTCCTTGGCAACGAGGAACTAACGAAAATACTAACGGCTTGCTTCGCGAATATTTGCCAAAAGGAACTGACCTTGATTCAATTACTGACCGCCGGATACAAGCATATGCAGAACAAATGAATAATCGTCCCCGTAAATGTCTCGGATGGAAAACGCCTTATGAAATATTCTTTAATGT
>NZ_JAHPPD010000178.1:253-818 GCF_019061365.1 Lentilactobacillus dabitei | reverse complement strand
CTAAGAAACGGTCAACTAAGAAGAAACTTTCTCTGGAAGAAAATCGTCTTAAGCAACTAGAAGCTGAAAATTTGGAGTTACGCATCAAAAATGAAGCGTTAAAATTATTGGCCTCGATGAAGCAACGAACAAAGAACTCGCCCAAGTAATCTGCACCCTCGAGGCCCAATTTAAGCTGACTGACCTTCTACGGGTCTTACCAATTTCACCAGATACCTTTTTCTACTGGAAGCGTCAATTTAAGCTACCAGACAAGGATGGCCAATTGAAACACTTGATTTCCCGCATCTGGAATCAGGATCACCATATGGGCGTTCTACGGATTACTCAAGCCCTCCTGAACGATTTTGACCTTAAGGTCAATCATAAGCGCGTTTATCGATTGATGAAGGAGTTAGGGATTCAAGGAGAAGGCTATCACAAGAAAACTCGCAAGTACGACTCCTCTAAGGGCCCGGAAGGAACGCGAGTTAAAAATCGATTACATCGGCGTTTTCAAACTGATCGGCCAAATCAGAAGATGGTTTCCGATGTGACTGAATTCAAAGTTCCCCAAACTCAGGAA
>NZ_JAHPPD010000178.1:0-213 GCF_019061365.1 Lentilactobacillus dabitei | reverse complement strand
AAGGTCTACTTTGAGCCAATCATGGACTTATACAACAACGAGATTCTTACCTATGCCATTACGGCCGGTAGCCCGAACCTTGAGTTTGCCTTAAAACCTCTGGAAGCACTCGTCAATTTAATTCCAAATCAGCCATACAAGCAATTCTTACACACAGACCAAGGTTGGCAGTACCGACATCAAGCATGGCAAAAGAAACTAAAGAGCGCTCAC
>NZ_JAHPPD010000177.1 GCF_019061365.1 Lentilactobacillus dabitei | reverse complement strand
CTTTGGAGATCTCCTCGTGTGGGAGATCTTTTTTGTTGTTTTATTAGTTGCGGCGTTTAATCTGGTGTGTTGTCTGAATATCGTACTTGAAGGCATAACAAATAAGCCTACCATCGTGACGTTATTGTGGTAGATAATCTAGGCAATCAGCTGGTAGACGCGTGTGAACATATTGGCCTGATTGGAGAAGCCATAACAAGCACGTTTGAGCTCCTTGATCTTACGGTTGATGCCCTCTATCGGTCCGTTAGAGTAGGACGATTTGGCGGTGTTAATTACTCCATTAAGATTCTTTCGTAGGGTATGCATGGCCGTATCTAGGGGCGTGCCGTTAGGCTGATAGTTAGTGATGATATTCTTGAGTTCATCAGCGTGACGCCCCATCAAAGCATCGTGGAGATCGATGTAGGTTTCATAAGCTGTTTTGAAGGCCGGAAACGTATCGGTTCCAATATCAATAGCGTTCTGTTCGGTCGAGTACTCATTCAGGCCGAAGAGGTAGCGGCTCTTTTGTGCGTCAGGGTTGTCCTTGTGGAATAGGCGCCATAGTGATTTCAGTACTTTATATTCCCGCGAATGCTTGTCGAGTTGCTTTAAACATTGAGGGCGAATGGTATCCATCGTCCGGCCCATTAATTGAATAATGTGGAACCGATCAATAATGAGTTCGGCGTTAGGGAATAGTTCGTGCACGAATGCCTGATAGGAGGCGTTCATGTCCATGATGACGCGTTGAACCGCGGCCCGTTCTGCGGTGCTGTACTGACTAAGAAAGAACTGTTTGATGGTTCTATTAAGGCGGTCGCTAAGTACTTTAACTGATTTGTGAGTGTCGGCGTCAATGCAAATAAACGACATGGAGCCG
>NZ_JAHPPD010000176.1 GCF_019061365.1 Lentilactobacillus dabitei | reverse complement strand
CCGAGCCACTTTTTCACTTCGAGATGGGTCATAATGAAAATGGATAATTGAAGTAGCCGCGTTAGCGGCAGATCGCATTTCCCATAGAAATGATTTAGAGGTTGGCGATTTCCCTGATTCTCGTAAAACCTGAATCGGTGTTTCATCACCATGCAAATATGGTTGCTGCTTAAGCTTCCTGAAAAGCAACTGATCGACTAAAGCAACCCGCTCCGATCCATAAATCACCCAATTACTTAAGGTGGCTTCGGATACCGATAGTCCCAATCCCTTTAAACGTTGTCGTTGACGATAAAGTGGCAAGGCTAATTCATATTTATTGGCAATAATTGTTGCGACTAAATCTTCTGAAGCCAAACTATGGGCCATGAATGATTGTGGGACAGTTGCCGAAACAAATTGGTCGCCATCGTAATTGACGTCCTCTGAACAATGTTGGCATTTGCCAACTTCCTGATACCGACGAACTATGTATGCTTGAGCTGGTCGGAGATGAAATTTGTCTCCAATCAACCGTTTAAATATCTGATAGGCATTGCCACAATTGTGGCAATTATGTTCAGCTAATTCAATCAGTTCTTCCTTTACCGGGAGGTCTTTCGTGATTTTCGCTTTTTGACTTTGCCTTTTCTTTTTACGAACTGTGACAATTTCGATTTGTTCTCCAGTTGACTCTGGGTCTTCGAAAACACCATTACTGGCGTCATCAAATAAAGATGTTTGGCCATCATTAATCGTTTTTTCACTTGAGTGACCATATAATTTGTTACGAAGATATTTTACCTGTTCAGTTAAAATTTGGTTCTGCCTAATAAGCTCTTCAATTTGAGCCTGTTGACTGGCATTAATTTTTTTAAGCTCCTCAATGATATCCATTGGTTTCACCACCTTGGTTGGTTTTCAATGATCATATCATGAAGTTTAGACCTTGACTATACCTTTTAGAAAGGTTAA
>NZ_JAHPPD010000175.1:785-1033 GCF_019061365.1 Lentilactobacillus dabitei | reverse complement strand
CATACCTTGCCAGCCTACGGTCGGCACAGTGATAATTTAGAAACAACGGTCATTCAGTTGTATACCAAGGGAATTACCACTGCTGAAATTGCCGAACTCATTGAGAAAATGTACGGTGCTCACTACTCCAAAGCCACGGTTTCCAACATGACTAAAGCCGTCAATGAACAGGTTCAAGCTTTCCAGCAACGCCGACTGGCTTCACAATATGCGGCCATCTTCTTAGATGCCACTTACTTGCCGTTAAA
>NZ_JAHPPD010000175.1:0-717 GCF_019061365.1 Lentilactobacillus dabitei | reverse complement strand
CGTTCAAAAAGAAGCCGTTCATATTGCGATTGGCATTCGTCCAGATGGTACGAAAGAAGTGCTGAACTACCAAGTGGCGCCCACGGAATCAACTGGGATCTGGACTGAACTGCTGGGAACCTTGATCAAGCAGGGCGTTAAAGATGTGCTGTTGTTTGTGGCCGATGGGTTAGTTGGTTTGGATGAAGGCTTGAATCGGCATTTCCCTAAAGCCAAACGACAACGTTGCCTGGTTCATGTTGGGCGGAATCTGATGAACAAAGTTCGCGTAAAAGACCGCAAGGCCGTGATCAGTGACTTTAAACAAGTTCATCGGGCCGCCAACCGTGAAGCAGCCGAACTGAAACTGAATGAGTTCGCCAACAACTGGCATCAGACCTATCCCAAATTAATCAAAGATCTGCTTAAAATGCCGAATTTACTCACTTTCATGGACTTTCCACCAGCTATCCGGCAATCACTATACTCCACTAACCTGATTGAGAACTTTAATAAGCATCTCAAGCGCACCACCCACCACAAAGAACAATTTCCAACGGAAGATTCACTGGATCGCTTCCTGGTTTCTCAGTTTAATGTTTATAACGAGAAGTCTCTGAAGCGGATCCACCGAGGGTTCAAAGGACTCCAGGACACCTTGGAAGCATCATTTATTTAAGTTAGATACATATTATATGTACGAAGGCATTTCATTTACACAAGATTCTTGACGCTACC
>NZ_JAHPPD010000174.1 GCF_019061365.1 Lentilactobacillus dabitei | reverse complement strand
TGAAGTGAACCCCAATAGTTGGAGATAATATTTAATAATTTTTAGGCACATAACTGGTCGTTGTGAATCCGGTATTCAACCGGACTCATTCCGGCTAGTTTTGTTTTTATGCGATGGTAATTGTAATACTGGATATAGTCCTTAACTGCCTGCTTAAGTGTCTGAAAGTCATCATAGTGATGATTATGAACTGTTCCGACCTTTAACTGATGAAAGAAACTCTCTGCACAAGCGTTATCAAGGCAGGTAGCCTTACGGCTCATGCTTTGAAATACTCGATATTCCTTTAAGCACGCTTGGTATCGACTATTCTGATACTGGAATCCTTGATCAGAGTGAAGTGTCATCCGATAGTCTAATTTTGGGCGCTTCTTAAGTAATTCAGTTAAAGGACTCATGACAAATTTAACCGTCGGATGGAGCTCAAGTGACCAAGATAATACTTCGCTGTTGAAGAGATCAATGTAAGCCGTGAAATAAGCCCGTTTATTAGTCGCATTGTTCCCCCAACGAAGTTCAGTCACATCGGTAACCACCTTCTGATAAGGACGATCAGTAGAGAAACGGCGATTAACCCGATTAGGGGCAACTTTACCCACCCGTCCTTTATAAGAATTGTACTTATGAACGTTGCGGTCATAGGCATGACATAAGAGATCGTTTTCCCTCATTATTCTTAATATCCGTTTATGGTTAACTTGAAAGCCTTGCTTCTTAAGTTCGATTGTAATACGGCGATAGCCGTAATCGGCATGGGTATTCCGGATAGCTTTAATGGCGACAATGATTTTAGTTGAATCTTTTTTGCCATATTGTCGATCCAGCGCATCATGGTAACTGCTACTAGCCATCTTGGCAATCTTCAATATGATACTCAAACTTACCTTGAATTCACGCCTCAGCTCAACTATTACTTGGGCTTTTTCTTGGTTTGAGATTTTCGCTTCTTCTGTGCCAAGGCGTGCAATTTTTCCAAGTAAGCATTCCTCAACTTGAGAATTTCATTCTCGTCTTTAAGCTTCTGGAGTTCATCATCTTCGTGGTTGTTGGTCTTAGTCAACTTAGGTGGCCGTCCTTTACTAGGTTTTAAACGTCCTTCTCTCAAAGCCCTTTCCCATTCCCAAACGAGATTTGGTGTCCGCAAATTAAAATGCTTAGC
>NZ_JAHPPD010000173.1 GCF_019061365.1 Lentilactobacillus dabitei | reverse complement strand
GCCCAGTTTAAAATTCAAGTGCAACACTAATCAACTAGACCTTTCAGACTAGACATGAAAGGCCATGAAGACCTATTCTTATTAACGTCGAAATTAATTAAGAAAGCGAGTGTCTTCATGACCCAAAACCAGAATAACATGCCTCGTCATTACCAACAACTCCAAGCTGATGAACGCGGTGAAATTGAGGCGCTCAGTCGCCAACACAAAACCGCGCACACGATCGCAAAAACACTTCATCGCAGTACCAGTACCATTACCCGTGAACTAGCCCGCGGCACGACAACTCAAATTGATTCTCAATGTCATCGCCATTATCAAGCCTACTTTGCGGAAACCGGCGAAGCCGTGTACCGCAAACACCGATCTAATTGTCATCCGCAGGGACTACTTAAAAAAGCCATTGTCTTCTTTAAGAGCTTGACTAGGGCTCTGAAAGCTAACCCGCGGGTCTACAACGTCGATACCTATATTGATCATTTCAAGAAGACCTACCCAGGTTTCCCGTGTCCTTCGGTGCCCACCGTTTATCGTTATATTGATCAAGGTTGTTTGGCGTTACGCAACCATGACCTTCCTAAGAAACTACGGCGCCGAATTAAACAGCCAGGACGCTCTCACTCTCGCTTAAATAAGAAGGTGTTAGGCCGATCGATCGAAGATCGCCCGGCAGTTGTCCAGCAGCGTCAAAAATTTGGCCATTGGGAAGGCGATTTGGTTAAGGCCAAACGCGATGAGAATGAACCAGCGTTAATGACGCTCACGGAACGGGTTAGTCGTTTGGAAATCTTGGTGAAACTACCTAATTACCACGCCAGGACTTGTCGCCAAGCTCTCGAAAAGACTTTGGCCGACTATGGCCCGCAATACTTTAAGACCATTACCTTTGATAATGGTAGTGAGTTCGCTGAACTTAGCCAAGTCAAGGAGACTGAGATCTACTTTGCTCATCCATATTCGCCGTGGGAACGTGGGACTAATGAGAACCTAAATGGACAACTAAGAGAATTCTTTCCTAAGGGTAAATCCTTGGGACCGGTGAATGTGATTGAACTACAGGTCGCTCAAGATACCTTGAATCACCGTCCTCGAAAGCTCTTAGATTATCATTGTCCAGCTGAACTATTACCAGGTCTAGCTGACTAACTAGACCAATCATTGGAATAGGTCATTAACTGTTGCACTTGATTTGACACTTCGGG
>NZ_JAHPPD010000172.1 GCF_019061365.1 Lentilactobacillus dabitei | reverse complement strand
AGACACTCACGTTTCATCAGATTAAAGAAACTTTCAATTGGTGCGTTGTCATGGCAGTTTCCCTTTCGGGACATGCTTTGACAGATATTCATGTGCGTTAAGCGGCGTTGATAATCAGGAATTTGATACTGCCAACCTTGGTCCGAATGAAGAATCGGGCGAATTCCTGGTCTCAAGTGAGGTTTAAGTTTATCCAAGGTGGCATGAATCAAAGCTTTATTTGGAGAAGTGCCGACAACGGCAGCTAATACTTCACGACTGGCTTCGTCGGTAATAGCTGAAATGTAGCCCCATTCACCGTTGTACAAGCGTACTTGAGTAACATCTGTATGGAAAACCGTTAATGGTTGCTTGGCATTAAACTGCTGTTTAAGGACATTGGGCGCCACTTTACCGATTCGACCCTTATAGGAATGGTATTGAGCGGTATGTTTTGAGTAAATCGAGACTTTCAGACCCATATCGCTCATTAGTCGGCGAATTGTCTCTTCCGCATATTTAAATCCATGTTTCACTGCTGCATCATGAATTCGTCGATAACCGTAGGTTTCGCGTGTCTTGGAATATAGTTTTTGAATGAAAACCTTAACTTTGGCATATTTATCCGGCTTCTGGTTCCGCTTAAGTCGGTCATAATAAGTTGCCCGTGGCAGCTTTAACGCCCTTAATAGTTCTTGAAGTGCATAGTGCGACCGTAACGATGAAACAATACTGGCTTTCATCTTCGTGGTGAGCGATTGGGAGCCTTCCTCGTTAAAGTCGCAAGTGCTTTTAAAATATCACGATCCAGTTCAGCTTCATGCAGTTGCTGCTTAAGATTTAAGATTTCCTGCTGATATTTCTCTTCTTGGGTTGGTTTCAGTCGCTTGATAGTCTTAGTGCGTTTACGCTTATTGGTGGTCGGTCTTCCTCTCCTTTTCGGACGCAGTCCGGCAACACCTTTTTCCTTAACGATTTGATCCCATGAATAGACCTGGCCCTCAGAGATTCCAAAATGTGCTGCTGCACGCGCTCGACTTACCTGATGTGTACCCATATATTCTATCACTGCTACCTTAAAGGATTGGGAATAGGTGGCTTTAGTATGCCTAACTGCAAGAGATTGCGGACCATGTTCTTGGGCCCGTTGAACCCACGCACGAACAACGCTAGTTGATGGAACTTTGTATTGCTTACACAGTTCACGATAACCAATGTCACCCTTGAGATAACGAGAAACAACCTTCACTTTGAATTGACTACTATATTTTGTCACAAGAAAAGCCCCACAATCATTAGACTTACTTGTCTAACAATTGTAGGGCACTTCA
>NZ_JAHPPD010000171.1 GCF_019061365.1 Lentilactobacillus dabitei | reverse complement strand
GCGCCGATAAGCTATCGACTCCGTGCCGCCTAGGAAAGACAAGCAAATATTTACTTTAACTTTTGGGGTACACCTCATTGTCTGTCTCATTCTCTTTTTTAATTCACTAACTAACCCTTAGCATTCTCTGGATGACCTTGGAGGTAAATCGTGTGGGTATTCAAGAACTCTTCAATACCGTGCTTACCATCGTCACCGCCGATACCTGATTGTTTCCAGCCAGCGTGAGAACCATTCATAGCTTCAAAGTTGAATCGGTTGATGTAAGTTTCGCCGGCTTCAAGCTCATTAGCTGCTCTTGCTGCTGTATCAAGGTTTTGGGTGAAGATTGAAGAAGTCAGGCCGTACTTAGTATCATTGGCCATTTCGATGGCATCGTCCAATGTCTTGAAAGTCAACACTGGCAGAACTGGCCCAAAGACTTCATTTTGAACAATCTCTGAATCCTGTTTAACGTTAGTAATAACCGTTGGCTCGAAGTAGAAGCCATTCTTGATCTTCAAGATGTGGCCACCGGCAGTAATCTTGCCACCAGCTTCGACGGCTCGATCAACTAATCCGGATACTTTATCCAGGGCTGCTTGATTGATAAGTGGACCCATGCCAATGTCTTCATGTTCCATTGGATCACCAACAGTCACTTCGGATAATTTCTTAGATAGTTTCTCGATCACTTCATCAGCAATGTCTTCTTGAACATAGAGTCGCTCACAGTTATTGCAGATTTGACCGTTGTTATCAATTCGGGAATCAATGATTGATTGAACAGCAAAATCAATATCTGCATCTGAACAAATGATACCGGGTGCTTTACCACCTAATTCAAGGGATACTTTAGCCAGATGAGTTGCGGCCGCATTCATAACCCGTATCCCCGAACTGGTAGCACCGGTTAAGCTGATAATGCCGATCTTGTTATTCTTAGTCAGTTCATCACCAACAATCGAGCCTCGGCCAGAGATAATGTTAACAACACCCTTTGGAATGCCAACTTTTTTAACAGTCTTAGCAAATTCAAGTGCTAAATTAGGGGTATCTGAACTTGGTTTCAAAACAATTGTGTTACCAGTAACCAACGCTGGCCCCATCTTACGAGCAATTAAGAAGAAAGGGAAGTTCCATGGCAAGATTCCAGCGGCAACCCCAATTGGTTGTTTGGCAATCAAAATGTTTTCATTCGGATTATCCGACTGGAGAATTTCGCCTTCATACGTCCTAGATGCACTGCCCATGTAGTCAAAATAATCAGCTGAGAATAGAATTTCAGTCATTGCTAATGACGTAAGCACTAAATAACTGGACGTCTACTTCGTAGACGTCTTTTTGAGTACCATAGAATTATTAATTAAGTATGAGGTGA
>NZ_JAHPPD010000170.1 GCF_019061365.1 Lentilactobacillus dabitei | reverse complement strand
GCGTCAATTAACCACCAGTCTGCAAATGGTCGTTTTAGCGTTTTTAGCACTATTACTTAAGAGATTTTAGACAGCTTCTTAAAGATTACGATGTGACATAATCTTTAAAGAGTCGTCTTTGATTAATTGTTTGGCTGATAGTCTTATCGAAACCTTAAACGCTTGCAGCCACCAATTTTTCATGCATATAGGTTTTAATTTGGTCAATGGTGATTAACGGCAAGCCCCATTCTTTAGCGTCTTGAGCTAAATCATCGCGACGAGCCATATGACCATCTGACTTAATCACTTCAATAATTGCAGCAACAGGTGCTTTACCACATAGTTTAGCAAGGTCAACCGAGGCCTCAGTGTGACCGTCACGTGAAAGCAGGCCGGATTCTTTGGCGATCAATGGGAAAACATGGCCGGGATGGTTAAAATCGGTTGGCTTGGCATCTGCAGTTGCCAAATGTTTAATTGTGGCAGCCCGATCAAACGCAGAAACGCCGGTTGTCACACCAGTTGCGTGATATTCACCATCGGTCGAAATGGTAAATGGGGTCTGATTGGGATCAGTACTATGTTCAACCATCATTCGAAAGCCGAGTTTTTCAGCAACTTTTGGACTCATCGGGGCACATAGAAGTCCTTTTGCATGACCAATCATGAAATTGACAGTCTCGGGGGTAATCGTTTCGCCCAAAGTGACGATGTCACCCTCATTTTCACGGCTTTCATTGTCGGCTAAGATAATCATACCGCCATTTTTCAAAGTTTCTAGCGCCTTGTTAATATCTGAAAAAATGCTTGCCAAAAGAATCCACACTCCTAATTTTATTTATAAGGAAGATGGCCATCGTTCGCTTACAACCATTAAAATACATACATTTTCATGAAAAGTCAATGAAAATTAAAAATAAAGTGAACTATATAATAGCTATTTCACTATATAGTTCGTGTAATCTCAAAAGGTTAAGGATAGTTCAACCAAATTTTCAACGATAAAATATCTCAATTATGTGGACTAGTGAGCTGAAACGTGGCTTAAACAATGTTAAACTGATATTGGATACGTTTTCATAAGGAAAAATTCATTTACATGGAGGTACCACGCTATGTCCAAAGTACTGATTGTTAACGCAGAGGAAGTTCATCACTTAAATTCAAACTGTTTGATATGCCAAAGGAAGATGTGCTTGCTGACGGTGAAATTGAACGATTAAATATGCCGGGATCAATTGTGAAGGTTAAATACGGCGATGGTCAGGTATACAAAACTGTTGAAGATAATATTGATTATGAACGTTCGGCTGCAATTATGCTGAACGGGTTAAAGGATTTAGAAGCTGTCTAAAATCTCTTAAGTAATAGTGCTAAAAACGCTAAAACGACCATTTGCAGACTGGTGGTTAATTGACGC
>NZ_JAHPPD010000017.1 GCF_019061365.1 Lentilactobacillus dabitei | reverse complement strand
CTATTACCAGGTCTAGCTGACTAACTAGACCAATCATTGGAATAGGTCATTAACTGTTGCACTTGATTTGACACTTCGGGATAAGAAAAAAGTTCTTAAACAAAACATTCGTTTCGCTCAAGAACTCACTGTTTGCCATCATCGACTATTAAACGAGCTTTCTTCTGTCCTTCAACGGGAACGCTATAAACAATCGTTCGAATTGTTTGAATGACATGACCATGTTTACCAATAATTCTACCAATATCATCTTCGTTTAACCGCAGATGATATTCCATAAAACGATCGGATTCATTATGAGAAATCTCAATCTGTTTTGGATAATCAACTAATGGTGAGACAATCTTTTTTATTAATCCATCAATACTAACCATGATGTTTAATCACTCACTTTACTTTTTTGAGTATTTAGCTTCGTGATATTTCTTCATGATACCGGCATCTGATAGCAAGTTACGAACAGTATCAGATGGTTGAGCACCATTGTTTAACCAGTTCATAATTGACGCTTCTTCAAGAGTAACTTTGGCTGGTTGTGATAATGGGCTATAAGTACCAACGTTTTCAATGAAACGACCATCACGAGGGCTACGTGAATCTGCAACAACGATACGGTAGTATGGACGCTTCTTTGAACCCATGCGCTTTAAGCGAATCTTAACTGACATGTATTTTACCTCCTATAATCATTTAACGATTAATAATATACCAGTAATTAGAAAGGTTGTAAAGGTTTTTTTCTTTACACCATAAAAGAAAGTGACTATGAGAATCACAAGTGGAGTTTAGCGACGCTTCCTTTTCTTATTTCGGCGTTTTTTATTCTTCTTCATTCTCCGGCTCAATTGCTTCATCGCCAGCTTGGAAAGCTTGCCACCGCCCATTCCACCGGCGTTCATCATGTTTTCCATGCCAGACATGTTCCCTTTTGAGACTTTGTTCATCATCGTTTTCATTTGGCCAAATTGTTTAATCATCCGATTGACCTCTTGAATTGGCCGCCCAGATCCTCTGGCAATTCGGCGTCTTCTTGACGGATTCAAAACGTCAGGATTCGTCCGTTCCTGTTCAGTCATTGAATAAATGATCGCCTTCAAATGATCCATATCTTTGGGATCCATATTAACATTCTTGAGGGCGGGATTATTGGCCATCCCTGGAATCATCTTCATGATTTCATCCATTGGCCCCATTTTTTGGATTTGAGATAACTGATCCAAGAAATCATTGAAATCAAATGTATTTTCTTGAATTTTTTCCTGAAGTTCTTCAGCTTGCTTTTGGTCATATTCCTTCTGAGTCTTTTCGATCAGCGATAACATATCGCCCATTCCCAAGATTCGAGAAGCCATCCGATCTGGATAAAAGACGTCCAAATCGGTCATCTTTTCGCCTTGACCAACAAACTTAATCGGTTTTTCAGTTACGGCACGGATAGAAAGCGCAGCACCACCACGGGTATCGCCATCTAACTTGGTTAAGACAACCCCAGTCACGTCAAGGGTCTTATTAAATCCTTCAGCCGTGGCAACGGCATTTTGACCAGTCATCGCATCAATCACCAACAGAATTTCGTCAGGATGGACAGCATCTTTGATATTCTTTAACTCGCCCATCAACTTTTCATCGATTTGGAGACGACCAGCTGTATCAATGATGACATAATCATTGTGATTCTTTTGAGCCTGCTGGAGACCACGTTTTGCAATTTCAACGGGATCTACGTCTGTCCCTAGCTGAAACACCGGGACATCGATTTGCTGACCAACCGTTTGCAGTTGCTCGATAGCAGCTGGTCGGTAAACATCATCTGCGATCAAAAGTGGCCGGGCATTTTGATCGTCTTTCAATTTTAAAGCGAGTTTACCTGCAGTGGTCGTTTTACCGGCACCTTGAAGTCCTGACATCATGATAATCGTCGGAATTTTCTCGGATTTATTCAGGGGAACGGCCTCATCCCCCATCATCTTGGTTAATTCTTCATCAACAATTTTGACGATTTGCTGGGACGGATTCAACCCTTCCAGTACTTTGGCACCAGTTGCTCGTTGCTCGACTGTTTTGACAAAGTCACGAACCACTTGGAAATTAACGTCGGCTTCGAGCAGGGCCAGCCGAATTTCGCGCATTGTTTCCCGCAAATCGGCCTGAGAAACCTTGCCTTTCCCACGTAACTTTTTCATGGCATTTTGCAGCCGTTCTGTTAATCCTTCAAAAGCCATTGTTTCACCACTTTCATTGTTCTTCAGTTGTTTCCAAATTGGAAATTAAGGCATTCAGTTTGGTGTCTGTCGGATACTTCTTTTTGACATATGTTTGAATCTGATCTAGTTTCTGATTTCGGTCAACAAAGCTGTGATATAAATCGAGCTTGTCCTCGTATTGTTGCAAGATCTTTTCTGAGCGGCGGATATTGTCATATACTGCTTGACGACTGACATCGTATTCTTCCGCAATTTCGCCGAGTGAAAAATCATCTGCATAATACAATTGAATATAATTCGCCTGTTTTTTTGTGAGTAATGGTTCGTAAAATTCGAACAAGGAATTAATATAGTTGTTTTTTTCCAGTTCCATTTTGAAACCCCTTTTAGTTATCATGACGCATAACCCTAGACTACAGATTTTTCCTGAGACCGTCAATCACAACCGTTATCTAAGCAGATCATTATTCAGAAATAAGACCTTTAAACAAGCCATATACAAAGTCATTAGGGTCAAACGGCTTCAAGTCAGTGACTTTTTCGCCCAGCCCAACATATTTGACTGGCAAGTGAAGTTCACTCCGGATGGCTAAAACAATCCCACCACGGGCAGTTCCATCCAACTTAGTCAAGACGATCCCAGTCACGTCGGTGGCCTCCTTAAACATCTTTGCCTGGGTCATGGCATTTTGACCAGTTGTGGCATCAAGAACCAGTAAAACTTCATGAGGAGCGGCGGGAATTTCTCTCGTTAAAATCTTCTTCATTTTACTTAATTCATTCATCAAATTTACTTTGTTCTGCAATCGACCGGCAGTATCGACCATCAAAATATCATAACTTTCATCGCGCGCTTTTTTGACGGCATCAAAGACAACAGATGCCGGGTCACTCTTAGGTTTGCCTTTGACAATATCAACACCATCACGTTCGGCCCAAACGTTCAACTGTTCGATGGCACCAGCCCTAAATGTATCAGCAGCAGCCAGAACAACCTTTTCCCCTTGATCTTTGTACATCTTCGCCATTTTCCCAATGGTTGTCGTTTTACCGACGCCGTTTACCCCGACAAACAGCAAAACAGTTGGGCCACTGGCTGCAATATTAATTGCAGGATTCTCACCATTGCCGGCTTGATCATACATATCAATCAGTTTTTTGACAATCACATTTTGAACATCTTTGGGTTTCTTGGCATTTTCTAGCTTAACTTCTTCCCGCAAC
Organism: Lentilactobacillus dabitei; assembly: GCF_019061365.1. Classification (GTDB taxonomy): domain Bacteria; phylum Bacillota; class Bacilli; order Lactobacillales; family Lactobacillaceae; genus Lentilactobacillus; species Lentilactobacillus dabitei. The sequence goes on along the minus strand of NZ_JAHPPD010000017.1, from coordinate 33,672 downwards.
TCATCGGTAATTCGCATTGATGTCTCAAAACCCACATCAGATTCAATCAACATATCTTCCAGATCGTCGAAGAAGGACTCATCAACATGGCGGAAATTAGCCAACAAAGCATTCAGCTTTTGACCAAAGGTTGAACGGGATTTTTCTAGTCCTTTTTCATATGAAGCAGTTGTGGTATCTGACTGTTCTTTGGCCTCAGTGGTTGTTGAAACTGGCTTGGCTTGAGCAGAATCAGAATCATCCATACTGGTTGATTGAGACGCGGTGGATGCTTCATTTGATGCTGGAGAAATTTCCGACTGGCTTATATCGGCAGTGACAGTAGCATCCTTTTCATCTGCAGTTAGAGTTGCCTGAGATTGCTCTTTTATTGGCTGATCGGAATCTTTGGCAGCTTCTGGCTGGTCTGAATTTTCAGCGGCTGCTGTTGAGGTAGCCCGTGATGATTCTGAACTGATTGCCGCTGAGCTAGGAGCATTAGATTCAGCTGATTTGGCATCGTTGGACTTTTCAGTAGCGGGTTGTTGGTCACTAGTCGGTTGGCTCTCAGTTGACTTGCTTGGTTCTGGCTTCTTTTCTGGTTCCTCATTCTTTTTGGAGCGACGTTTAAAAATATCAAATAACCCCATTAGCTCACCTCCGTTTGTAAATTATCCAAATTAACAGTAACAACTTTTGATACGCCTGATTCTTGCATGGTTACCCCGTAAAGTTGATCAGCGTAAATCATGGTTTCCTTTCGATGAGTAATGACCACAAACTGGGTCTGATCACCGAAACGTTTTAAAAACTTGGCAAATCTGTCGGCATTAAATGGATCTAGTGCGGCCTCAGCTTCATCCAAGATACAGAATGGCACTGGTCGGACTTTAATGATTGCAAACAACAATGTAATGGCAGTCAACGCCTTTTCACCACCTGAAAGTAAGCTCAAACTGCGATAATTTTTTCCAGGCGGTTTCACCATAATCTCAATTCCTGTTGTCAGCAAATCCTCAGGGTCTGTTAAAACTAATTTTGCCTCACCACCACCAAACATGTCGACAAAGACCTTCGAGAAGGCCTGAGCCACATCCTTAAAGGCTGTGGCAAATTTGTTACTAATGGTTGAATCCATATCGGCCATTGTTTCTGTCAAGTGATTCTTAGCGTCAAGCAGATCTTGCTGCTGCTTGATCAAGAAATTGTAGCGGTCCGAAACCTCTTTAAACTCTTGAATGGCTGAAATGTTCACCGGACCGATTTCATCAATCCCTGTTCGAAGCATCTTAATTTGATTATTAACATGCTCAATCGTAACATCGAGCTTGAGATTGCCAATTTGTTTGGGATCGATGTCATAATTTGATTGTAGCTGTTTGTAATTTGCTTGAAGGGTTTGAGTTGATTTTTGTAATTTAACTGTGACTTCTTGCAGTTCATACTTGGCGTTATTAAGGTTCAGCTGATCAGACTGGATGCGTTGACCCAAACGATCTAATTGTTGATCGTCATCGGCAACCTGTTGCTTTTTGATCGCCAATTGCTTGTTAAGATCAACTTGTAATTGAACGGCTTGCTTGATTTCATGATTCAATTTACCAGCATCAACCGTTTCAGCCAATTCGGCAATATGTTGGTCTCGTTGGTCCTGCAATTCCTGTAACGTTGATTGATGCGCTTTGATTTGATCGTGAATCTCATTCTGGGAGCGTTCAGTTTGTTGGATCTTTTGTTTGGCCACGACGATCTGATCGTGAACTGCCTGTTTGGCCTTTGAATACTTCTCAGAGAGTCCTTTAACGTGAGCCAGGCAATCTTTTTGCTGGGTCAACTGGTGATTGATCTGATCAAGTTCTGTTTGAATGGACTGATTCTTTGCAGTTAAATCGGGTTGAGTGTCAGATTCAGAGCTGCTTGAGAGGTTCTTCAAGGCTAATTTGTAAGTTTCTGCGGCCCGTTGCTTTTTCGCTAATTCCTCGGCTAACTTATTGAACTGCTGATTTTGATTTTCATCAATTTGTTTCAGTTCAAAGACGTTTTGGCGACCACGTTCATGGGAATCAATGATCTTTTGAAGCTCAGATTTGGCATGGTTAAGCATTGTTTCTTTTTCCGCTAATTTTTGACTCATTTCTGCTGTGGACTTGATTAGTGCTTCTAATTCAGTTTTCTGAATCAGGACGCCTTGATCATCCCCACGATTAGCGCCACCCGTTAGTGAACCACCAGCATTGACAACTTGACCATCCAACGTGACAATTCGGGTTCGGTGGTGAACCAATTGGCTCATTTCAATTGCGTGGTCCAATTGATCCGCAATTAAAGTTGTGCCAAGAAGAAACGCTTTAATCTGGTTTAATTGATCAGGCATCGAAACCAGTTCAGAGGCAATCCCGATGTAGCCCTGGGCTTGCCTAGCAGCTGACACAATTTCCGTGTTGAGGGAACGGGCAGAAATGGTGGAGATTGGCAACAGTGTGACCCGTCCCAGGCGGCCTTGAGTTAAATACTTAATTGCAGCGGCCGCCGATCGATTGTCTTCAACAATGACATGCTGTACTTGGCTGCCCAATGCCGTATTAACCGCTTTAACGTATTTTGGATCAACTTTCAAATAGTCGGCAACTGGGCCTAAAATGCCATTCAGTTGATCTTTATGCCGAAGCAGATTTGAAACGCCGCGGTAAAATCCGCGGTAAGAATCATGTAACTGCCTCAGTGAAGTTGCCTTGGCCTTGGCTTCTTCAGCGACTTTCAAGGCTGCTAACCAGTTAGCTTGATGATCGTCGACAATCTTCTTGTTTTTAGCGAGTACTTTTTCTAAATCAGCTAATTTTTGTTGATTTGTTTCAAGTTCATGATGACTGCCAGCAAGTTTCAACTTCAAAGCTTCATATTGTTCCTGAAGTGTTTTAACTTCATTATCTGCTTGATCGATCCGGGCTTGTTGCGCGACAATTTTTTCATGGGTCCGCTGGTTGTCATGAACCTGATCGTTAACCTGATTCTTAATATTGGCCTGTTCTTGAAGGAGATCGACATACTGATTTCTTAATGCCTCGATCTTAGTCTCGATTGCCGCAACACTATTTTGTTGTTGGCTGGTCGTGATCTTGGTCAGTTCGGTAGTATTGACATTAAGGTCTGCTTTAAGTTGGTGTTGTTGATCTGCGAACTGGGACAGCCTAATTTGATAATCATCAATTTGGTTTTGAGTTAATTTAATCTGTTCAGTGATCCGGTTTAAATCAGCATTCTTGAAACTCTTTTCTTGCGTGGTTAATTGATGCTGACTCTTTAGAGATTGAATTTTTTTAGCAGTTTCTAAAAGCTGGTCATTCAGATCGTCAATCTGTTTACGTCCATCATTTACCTGCTGTTTGAGAGAGTCTTGTTGATGATTCCCCTCGGCAACTTGTTTGGTTAATTTAGTGACAATGGCTTGCTTTGCAGTTGATGAAGCTTTTAGAGCTTGAGTTTCTGAAAGGAGCTGAGTGGTTGCCAACACCAATTGTTGCTTTAACAGTGTATCCAACCGCTTTTTCTGATCCAAATAGTCGGTTGCCAAACTGCTTTGTTCTTCTAACGGTTGAAGACGAACCTGTAATTCATTGATGATGTCTTCAACTCGGTTTAAATTATCAGTTGTTTCATCAATTTCTTTTTGAGCCGTTTGCTTGTGTTGCTTATATTTATAAACTCCAGCAACATTTTCAATCACCGAGCGCCTTTCAATTGGTTTGCTATTAAAGATTTCTTCAACATTCCCTTGAGAAATAATTGAAAGTGAACCTTGACCAATCCCAGTATCCATAAACAAATCGGTAATATCTCTTAAACGACACTGCTTATCGTTGATAAAGTAAGAGCTGTCGCCATTCCTGAACAGCTTTCGGGAAATTTGTAAATCATCAAGTGGCGTATTGATATAGCGATCGGAATTATCCAACGTTAGGGTCACGAAAGCCATACCCAAAGAGCGGCGATCAGCTGAACCGGAAAAAATCACATCCGGCATTTTCGATCCCCGTAGATTTTTGGCAGACTGTTCCCCCATTACCCAACGGATTGACTCGGCTATGTTACTTTTGCCACTTCCATTTGGGCCGACAATTCCGGTCATCCCACCAGGGAAATCTATTCTGGTTTTATCTGCAAAAGATTTAAAACCAATAATTTCGATGGATTTAAGTTGCACTGTGTTTCTCCAATCTAAACAAGATTATCGCCCTCGGTGTCAAAATGGGTAAGCGCCTGCTGCGCTGCGTGTTGTTCGGCTGCTTTTTTTGAATGGCCCACGCCAACCCCAAATAATTTACCACCGATTGAAACATTCACTTTGAATGAGCGATCGTTATCCGGACCAAATTCATCGATCAATTCGTAATCGATGTCGACTGGCCCCTCTGCTTGGGCTAATTCTTGAAGTTCTGTCTTGTGGTCAAAGAACTCTGCAAACATCCCTTCATCCAACTTGGGAAAAATGACTTGCTGGACAAATTTTTCCACGGTTGGCTGACCCTGATCCAAATATAATGCACCGACAAATGATTCAAAGATATCACAGAGTAGTGAGTCACGATCTCGAGCGCCAGCCTTTTCTTCCCCGCGCCCAAGGCGAATGTACTTGTTAAAGTTACACTCCCGAGCGAAAGTACTGAAGCTTTTTTCATTAACCATGGCAGCTCTTAAACGAGTGAGTCGTCCTTGAGGCATCTTCGGATATCGCTTAAAGATATATGAAGATACGATCAGTTGTAGCACCGCGTCGCCCAAGAATTCCAGGCGCTCATAAAACTTTAGATTCTGGCCTTTATGCTCATTAACATAAGATGCTTGAGTAAACGCCTCATCAAGCAAATCCTGATTATCAATATGAATATTGAAGTCATTTTTCAACATTTCATTCAAGCCTTTTATCAATCCGCTGCCTCCAAATTTATTTTATTAAACAGTAAAAAATTGAAATTATATCTCAGTCGAAATAATTCCAATCTTATCGGTTGCTTGCCTACGAATCGTTCGTTATCGTAAAAATGCAGTTATTTTTGGTTCTTCATGACAAAATCAACTGCTTCATCAATCGTGTTGAGCTTCTCAGCATCTTCGTCAGAAATTTCTGCATTAAAAGTATCTTCGAGGTCTAACACAAATTCGACAAAGTCAATTGAATCGGCATCCAAATCCTGCTTGAAGTTGAGAGAACCAGTGATTTTATCACGATCGACATCGAATTGATCGGCAACTAAATCTGCAATTTTATTAAAAACTTCTTGTTTGTCCAATCCTATCCACCTATTTCAATTTATAGATTAACTAAATCTTATTATATCAAACTATTTACTGCTTTTGATACTATCTTTAATTTGTTTTAAATCCTCAGCATGATCGGTGACATAGGTGTTTAAGTCAGCAATCATACGAGAATCAATAATTTCTCTGATTTGGCCGATGGTATTTTTAACCGTTGGCGCTTTACTACTGCCATGGGTTTTAACAACTGGCGCCTTGACGCCCAGCAAAACCGCACCGCCATACTGAGAATAATCCATTGAATCGGCGATTTCGCCAAAGGTACTCTTTAACATGAGGGCGCCAAACTTGGACTTTGCGCCGCCATTCATGATACTGCCCTTGATCAGTTTTAGCATCGAGAGAGCAGTTCCTTCGATACTCTTCAAGACGGCATTACCAGTGAAACCATCCGTTACAACGACATCGGCAGCACCATTTAAAAGTTCACGGGATTCGACATTACCAATAAAGTTTAAATCTTTATCAGCAGCTAATAGGTCATGCACTTTGCGGTGATTCATGTCACCTTTGTCAGCTTCAGTTCCATTATTCAATAAGCCAATTCGTGGGTTGGTAACTTTATGGACATTTTGAGCATAATACTTGCCCATCAAGGCATACTGATAAATGTTCAATACTTTTGTATCAGCGTTGGCCCCAACATCAATCATGACAAATTTACCGGTATCCTTACCGGTAATCACTGGTAAGGTGGTTGTTAAGCCAGGCCGATCAATGCCCTTAATTCGACCGACAATAAATAAGCCGGCTGCTAAAATGGCTCCGGTATTCCCGGCAGAAAAGAATGCATCGGCGGTTCCTTCTTTAACGGCAGTCGCTGCTAATACGATGCTGGACTGTTTTTTGGTTCGAACGGCCTTAACCGGTTCGTCGCCCATTTCAATCACTTCATCTGCTTGGATAAGCTGAATGTTGTGGTCATTCTTCAAATATTTTTTTACTTGATCAGTTTGACCAAATAATAAGAATTCAACGTCCGGATAAGCATCCCGAGCTAATTCAATTCCTTCGACAATTTCTTTTGGGGCGTAATCTCCGCCCATTGCGTCAACTGCGATTTTCATTTTTTATCCCCTTAATCAGTGGTAATGGTTTGTGTGTATTTTAAATACTTAGCTAATTGTACATTTTCTGGCTTTTTTTGCCAATCTGAATTCACGGTAATACTTTGGGCCTCTTGGTTGGCAACCGTCAAAATGTTGAGGTCACCAACTGGATCGGCTACTTTAAAATCAGGCATCCCTGATTGTTTGAGGCCAGTGATATCTCCCTGGCCACGAAGTTCGAGGTCTTTTTGGGAAAGAAAGAAACCGTCCGTACTGCTGGCAACAGCTTTCATTCGCTTCTTACCAATTTCATTTCGCGGATCGGCAATCAAAATACAGTAAGACTGTTTTTCCCCTCGGCCAACTCGGCCACGCAACTGATGAAGTTGGGCCAAGCCAAAATGATCGGCGTCAAAAATCAGCATAGTGTTGGCATTGGCAACATCCACTCCCACTTCAATGACGGTTGTGGCGACCAATACTTGAAACTTATTTTCTTTAAAATCGGTCATTGCCTCATCTTTTTCTTGATTGGACATTCGCCCATGCAACAAACCGACCGTAAATTGGGGTTCAAAAATAGCTTTGAAACGTTCAAAGATAGCCAGGGCATTTTTCATATCAACGGCTTCGGATTCTTCAATCAACGGCGTGACCACATAAATCTGACTTCCAGATTCGAGTTGTTTTTTGACAAACCTCAATGCGGATTCGGTTTTCGCTGAAGTGATCCAAGTTGTTTTAATGGGCTTTCTTCCCTTGGGTAACTCGTCGATTACTGACACATCCATATCACCATACATTGTGATCGCGAGCGTTCGGGGAATCGGGGTTGCCGTCATTGCAAGCATATTTGTGCTGGTACCCTTTTGACGAAGTGCCTGCCGCTGATTGACACCGAATCGATGTTGCTCGTCAATAACAGCCAGTCCCAGATTATGATAATCCACCTGATCCTGAAACAAGGCATGGGTGCCAACGATCAGATTAACTTCACCAGATTGAATGCTTGGTAGCATTGCCCGTCTTGCCAGGGCTGAAGTTGCGCCAGTTAAGAGAGCAATATTGACATCAAAGCCCGCGAACATTTTAGCAAAACTGTTAGAATGCTGTTCAGCCAAAATTTCTGTTGGGGCCATAATTGCCGCCTGACGACCTGAACTGATCGCCGCTAGAATGGCAATCGCCGCGACAACCGTTTTTCCACTACCAACATCTCCTTGCAGCAGCCGGTTCATTTCAATTGGATTTTTGAGATCGGTTAAAATTTCATTCATAACTTTTTGCTGCGATTGGGTAAGTGCGAACGGTAATTGTTGAGTGAACGATTTGATTAGCTTGGGATCATAAATGATCTTGGACTTTGGGTCTGGTTGACGATGAGTCGCTTTTAACAATTGAATTTTCATTGCAAACAAAAAGAATTCCATAAACTTAGCCGTTCGAAAAGCGCGTTTGGCTGCGATCGGCGATGATGGAAAGTGAATATTTTTGATCGTATCGTGAAAGCTTTCGAGTCGATATTTTTGGCGTAAAGACGTTGGAATGATATCCACCAGAATATTTTCATACTGTTTGAAAGCCAGTTGAATTAATTGCTTAATGGTATTTTGTTTAACTTCTTTATTGCTCGGGTAGATTGAATCATAGGTATCGCTTTTGTCACCGTTTAAAATTTTCATTCCCTGAATCTGGTTATGATTCAGGTTAAATGTACCAAAAATAATCACTTCAGCTTCCAATTCAAGTTGTTTTTTTAGCCATGGTTGGTTGAAGAAAGTGACGTTATAGATATTACCATCAATTTTGAGCCGAAAGCTCAGCCGACTTTTCTTGCGACCAAAAAAGTTCAAAGTCGGTGTGGTAATGACTTGTCCTTTAACGGTCACTTTCTGACCATCGACGGCCGTTCCCAAATCCTTGAGCGACAGATCATCGTAACGACGAGGAAAATAGGTCAGTAAGTCGTTAATTGTATGAATGCCAAGCTTATTTAAAGCTGTCAGCCGTTTTTCGCCAACTCCCTTTAATACTGCGACTGAATCGGTTAGACTGCTCACTTTATTTCCCTCATTTCAAAAAATACAAATAAAAGCTTGGCCAATTGGCGACCAAACTTTTAACAAGAACTTATTCAACGGAAATCAAGAATGGATATACCGGTTGATCTCCTTCATGAACCTCAACTTCTAACTCGTCATCCATCTCGGAAACGGCTGTTTGAACCTGATCTGCTAAGGACTCATTAGCCCCATCACCCCAAATGACGGTAATTGCCTCACTGTCATCATCGAGCATTTTGGCAACCATGTCAGTAGCAGTTTTGACAAGATCGTCACCCGTCGTAACAATATCGCCATCAACAATTCCCATGAATTGATCCTTCTTAATCGAAAAACCATTAATTTCAGTATCCCGGATGGCAGTCGTTACTTGACCGGATTTAACTGTACTTAAATTGTCTTCCATCGATTTTTGATTTTCATCGAGTGAACTTTCAGGATTGAAGCCAAGCATGGCGGTAATCCCTTGAGAAATCGTTTTGGAATGAACGATCACAGTTGGAATATCTGCTACTTTGGCCGCTTGTTCAGCCGCTAAGAAAATATTTTTATTATTAGGTAGCACGATGGCTTTCTTTGCATGAGTTTCATTAATTGCGTTGACAATATCCTCAGTGCTGGGATTCATCGTTTGGCCACCACTCACAATATAATTAACCCCAAGGCTCTTAAACAGGGTGTTTAACCCCTTTCCTGACGATACGGAAATCACGGCGGTATCGGATTGTGGCTGACCACCATTCAAGCTTTCGGCTTTTTGAACAGCGGATTCATCATTGTCAGAAGTTTCTGCATCATTCTCAATGATCGTTTCCTGTTGGAGTCGCATATTATCGACCTTTACAGTTGCCAAGTCACCGAATTCTTGACCCCAAGCAAGGACTTTGCCAGGATGTTCAGTGTGGACGTGGACCTTCACAATATCTTCATCATTCACCACTAAGAGTGAATCACCCAATTTTGCGAGATAATCGTAAAAAGTCTGATAATCGAACTTATGGTCAACTTCGCGACCTTTACCAATCCGAACCATGATTTGGGTACAATACCCATACACAATATCTTCTGGATTTAACTTGCTTTGAACACTTTGATCGGCTGCATGAATCATTTGATTTAACTCGGCATCATTGGGTTGATGTTCACCGCTTTCAGCTTCACTACGGCCATTAAGCACGTCATCGAACGCCTCCAAGACAAACACCAATCCTTGACCACCTGAGTCAACCACTCCAACTTGTTTTAAAACGGGCAGCAGGTCAGGTGTCTTTTCCAACGCTTTAGTTGAACTTTCATAGATGGCGTCCATTACGGCAACCACGTCATTAGTCGTGGCTGCCTTCTTTTTACCAGCTTGAGCCGCCATTCTAACGACCGTCAAAATAGTTCCTTCAGTGGGTTTCATAACTGATTTATAGGCAGTCTCTGTCCCCACAATAAATGCATCAGAAAGGTCTTGAGCACTTAAAGTTTCTTTACCCTCGGTTGACTTTTGGAATCCTCTGAAGATCTGCGATAAAATAACCCCAGAGTTTCCCCGGGCACCCATTAACAGGCCCTTGGCAAGTGCGCCGGCAAGATCACCGACGTTAGTTTTGACGTCTTTATTGACATATTTGTAACCGCTTGCCATCGATAGACTCATATTTGTGCCGGTATCACCATCAGGAACTGGAAAAACGTTTAAAGAATTAATGAATTCAGAATTTTTATTTAATTTGTTTGCTGCTGCTTGAACCATTGCCGTAAATTCGGTATTGGTAATTTTTGCTACTTTCAACTACTTGTCCTCCTTGGTCAATATCAGTAATCAATTAGTCGTTTAGTACCTGAACGCCCTGGACAATTACATTGACCGAATTTGCAGTTACTCCAAGCATGCTCTGCAGATTGTACTTAACTTTTGATTGAACATTTTTAGAAATTTCAGAAATTTTGTTGCCATACGCCACAATAATATAGACGTTAATGATGATATCATTATCGTGCTGCTTAACTTCAACGCCTTTGAAATAATTTTCGCGGTTCAAAATAACATTCACGTTGTCTCGCAGTTGATTACGGCTGGCCATTCCAACAACGCCATAATTATCGGTTGCGGCGCCACCCACAACATTAGCAATGACATCATTATCAATGTCAACTGTTCCGAACTTAGTTTTAATTTTGACGGCCATAAACTGCAGCCTCCTTGATTTTAATCTATTACCTATAACGATAGTTAATATTACCACAATCAGGCCAAAAACCAAAGTAAACTTAACTAGCTTGAGTGTCCCTGTCAAGTATAATTACTTGAAAGAAAAGTATTGCAATGTCGGGGTAGATATGATAAATTGTTCTAGTGTAATGAATCAGAAAGAAACACTAAAATTGCAAAGAAGGGAGATTTGTTACCCATGGCTAAAGATTTTATTAATGGCAAGCGTACTCATTTTGGCAACAAGCGCTCACACGCTTTGAACTCAAGTCGTCGTAGCTGGAAGCCAAACTTGCAAAAAGTTCGGATCTTAGTTGACGGAAAGCCAAAGAAAGTATGGATTTCTGCTCGAACTCTTAAATCAGGTAAAGTAACACGAGTATAATACTCAACGGATCGATTAGTAGTCGGTCTTTTTTTGTGGCGTGAGATAAGCCGATGGAACAAGCAATTAACTAGAGGGTCTCCAAATTGAAATTCAGAACCTGAATTTCAGTTTGGAGACCCTTTAAATATTCGGTCATATAGGTAATTGGATTTTAGCTAAATCGATCAATATCTTTACTCTGAATCACACACATGACGCCACTGCCAAATTTAAACCGAGCCTTGTCACCAACAAACTCATTGCTGGCCAGTGAAATTGGCCGTTTGACTTGATAGTCATCTAATTGATATTTTTCGTCAAATAATGTCAAGTGATCCATTGGGGTTAAGGCCACGAACGCCAAATACTTCTTATCAGGTTCTTTCGTGATGGTATACTCCCCAGGCAGAAAAAAGGTAATCGTATTTTGTTTGTCGATCATTCTAATTTTTGGTGCATATTTTTTGAACCGGGGTTCCAAGACCATCCACAGATTGGCCAAAAAATGGTCTAATCTTCCGCCGGTGGCACCGTATATATCCAGACGGTCGGCGTGATGCTCCTCAATGGCGACTTTTAGGCCCAATTGCGTATCCGTATCGTCCTTTTCAGGAATCGATTGGCGAATATCGCTGACATGAGCCTTCATTAATTGATATTCTTCCGGTTGAAGTGAATCAAAGTCACCAATCGCAACTAACGGATCAATGCCCATTTTGATGAGATGGAGGTTTCCCCGATCGATGCCAATCCAGTTTCCTTTTATCTCACCGTTTTTCACTTGTTGTGGCCACAAATCAATTGGTCCGCCAACCAGTAAGTTTAATAATTTCATTTATTTTGTGGCGTCCTTTAAAGCTTGAATTCTTGAAACCGGGTCATCGTTATCAAAAACATATGAACCCGCAACAGCAACGGTCGCACCTGCTTGATAAGCACCGACAACGGTTGAGTCGTTTACCCCACCATCGATTTCAATGTCGAAGTTCAGGCTTTGTTGCTTTTTGATTTCGTTTAATTCAGCAATTTTCTTAACCGTTTCTGGTAAGAACTTTTGACCACCAAAGCCTGGGTTAACAGTCATGACAAGCACTTGATCGACCATATAAAGAACAGGGGTAATGGCGGCAACTGGCGTTCCTGGGTTGATGACAACCTCTGCTTTAACCCCTTTATTCTTAATCATCTGGAGTGCCCGATGAATATGGAGAGTGGCTTCAGTGTGAACACCAATAATATCAGCCCCTGCATCGGCAAAGTCTTCGACGTAACGTTCTGGAGATTCAACCATCATATGAACATCCAACGTCATATCAGTAATGGGACGAATGGCTTTTACCCAGCCAGGGCCATATGACAATGCTGGCACAAAGGCCCCATCCATAATATCAATATGTAAGAGCTCTGCGCCACCCTTATCCACCATTTCGATGTCTCGTTGAAGATTCACATAATCCGCGCTCAAAATTGAAGGTGCTACTTTAATCATTATTAACTTCCTCACTTTTTATAAATTGGTTTACGATTCTTGATATCCGTATATAACTGAAGGTAATTTGTATATCGTGATTCCATGATTGTCCTGGCACTCACTTGACGTTTCACTTCACAATCCGGTTCATTAACGTGAACACATCCCCGAAATCGGCATTTCACTGCGGCTCGTTTAAATTCAGGGAAATAGTTGGCTAATTCACGGTAATCAATTTCTAGTGTATCATATGAAGAAAAACCAGGTGTGTCAGCAATTAAGCCATCATTAACTTGAAGTAACGCAACTTTTCGAGTTGTGTGTTTTCCACGATTAAGGGCAGCTGAAATTTCTCCGGTCTTTAACTGGAGGTCCGGTGCCAGATGATTGAGCAGTGTTGATTTTCCGGCACCAGTTTGCCCCATAATGACATTTTCTTTACCAGCAAATAGCTGTCGCAGCTGATCTAATGATGATGGATCAAATGCCTGCTCCGGAAAGATGACTTTATAGGGAACGGCCCGATACCCCTTAGCAATCGTTTCTAGATGAGCCCGCTGTTGGTCAGTTAACAAATCCGTCTTAGTAAAATAAATAATTGGCGTAATGCCGCTAATTTCTAACGCAATCAATTGACGATCCAACAGATTGCTTGAAAATTCGGGTTGGACAGCGGCGGTTGCGACAATTGCCTGATCAATATTTGCGATTGGCGGCCGGACCAAAGAGTTCTTCCTTGGTAACATACTCAAAATGTAACCCTTATCGCCATCTTCAATTTGAAATTCGACGTCGTCGCCAACTAACGGCGTAATCTTACGTTTTCGGAAATTCCCCCGTGCACGTGTCCGGTATACCTTCCCCTCAGAGTGGACATCGTAAAATCCACTCAGGGATTGAAAAATCTTTCCCTTTGTCAATTCATCACCTCGATAAAAAAATTACTTCACCTATCATTATAGGAGAAGTAACTTTAATTTGCAGTAATTAATTATTGAGAATCTTGGGTAACGTTGTTATCACGCAGAATTGTTTTGCCATCACGAACAACTTTGTAACGGCCAACCTCATTCTTCGTCAATTTAAAAGGTAAGTTCACCGGGGTATCTTTGGTGATCACCATCTGTTTGTAAATCGTTGAAAAGTCATGATCGTGATCCTTTAGATAGATAAACACAACATTTTCGCTACTACCACTCGTTGTTTGGGTATCGTCCGAACTACCAGACGGGGTATCCGCACTTGGGCTGCCAGTTAATGGCTGAGAACTGCTCTCAGCGTCACTATTGGCATCAAAGTATGGAATCGTGATCCGCACGTTAAAGCTCTTCAAAGTATCCTGTTTGCTGCTCTTCGATCCTCTGGATAACCAAACAGCAACGTTTCCACCTTGCTGAATCACTTCATCGGCTCCAGGAGACTGGCGGACAACGCGTCCCTTAGGCTGATCATCAGAATAGACATAGTCAAAGGTTGGATTAATTTCTTCCTTGTTGGCATAACTCACAACCTGAGCCTTGGTCATCCCAGTCAGGTCTTTAAGGGTAATTTGCTTAACCCCGGTTGAAACCACAAACGTTAAAGTGTGCTTAGCCGGATTCAGCTTAGCCCCCGACCTGAAGTCTTGTTGTAAAATTCGACCGGATTTGAATGTTCCAGATGGTGCATTACGCTTGCGAATTTTAAACCCTTCCCGTTCGAGGCGGTCTTTGACTGAGTTATAGTTCTGGCCCACGTAATTACCAACGCGGACTTTCCGGGGACCAGAACTTACCACGAGAGAAACTTTGGTGTTTTTCTTAATCTTCGTATTCTCCTTGGGATTAGAAGAAATTACCCGATTGCGGTCGACGGTATCACTACTGTGGTACTTAACTTTACCTACTTGAAGATCGGCATTCTGAAGCTTTTGGGATGCCTCTTCCTCGGTTGTACCCGTGATGACCGGGACAGTTGTTCGACCGTTGGCAGTCACAATCATGACAAAAGCAACCAGGAGCACCAGTAGTCCTAAAATAGTGGCGATAATCAGCCGATGGCGCTTTTTCTTTTTAGGCGTCGATTTTTTGGGCGGCTGGTCTTTTGAAGCTTGTTTAGCTGGTTCGCTTCGTTGACTAGCCTGATCATTAGCTGAGGCAGGCTGATCTTGGAGCGGTGGAAACGGCATGACCCGGGTTGCTTCGTTCAAATCAGATTTTTTCTCGGGCACAACAAATCGTGGTTCATTGGCTCTGGAACGATCAAGTGACGTATTCAAGTCGTCAGCTAGCTGATCGACGGTTGCATAACGGTCGTTTGGGTCTTTTGCAGTCGCTCGTAAGACAACGTTTTCCATCGCCTGGGGGATTCTTGGATCAAAGTCACGAACGGATGGAATTGCTTCTTGAGAATGCTTAATTGCAATTGACACGGCCGTATCCCCTGTAAACGGTACTTTTCCCGTCAACAGTTCATACAAAATGATTCCCAGTGAATAGATATCTGACTGTTCGGTTGCAACCTGACCCTTAATCTGCTCTGGTGATAAGTAATGAATGGAACCAATAATTGAACGGGTTTGAGTCATTGTGTCTTCGGTGCCGGCCCGAGAAATCCCGAAATCGGTAATTTTAATATAGCCATTTTTATCAACTAAAATATTTTGCGGCTTGAGGTCACGATGAATGATGTGGTGGCGATGGGCTTCGCTAACAGCGGAACAAATCTGTTCCATAATGTTGACCACTTCAGCATATGGGATTGGAAAATGGTCACCAATGTACTTCTTAAGATCTTCACCATCGATGTACTCCATGACTAAATATTGCATTCCTTCAACTTCATCAACATCATAGATGCCAACAATGTGGGGATTATCCAGTTGGGTTGCCGCCATTGCTTCGTGCTGGAACCGTTTCTTGGCTTGTGGGTTATCCCGAAAGTCCAATCGCAAGAGTTTAACGGCGACCTCCCGTTTTAAAATGAGATCCTTGGCCAGGTAAACGTCGGCCATACCACCTTCACCAAGCCGGCCAATAATTTCATAACGGCCATTTAACACGTACCCTTTATTCATCGGTTTCCACCTCCGAATCGTACTGAGCAATCAAAACGGTAATGTTATCTAAACCTCCGTTTTGATTTGCAATGGATACTAACAGGTCACATTTATCCTGTAAGCTTTCATCCATCGCTAGAACTTTTTCAATATCGATATCATCGACCATATTAGTGAGCCCATCCGTACAGAGGAGAATCTGATCATTTGGGGATGCGGTATGCGGTTTAAAATCAGCAACAGAATCATCGTTGATACCAAGGCTTTTTGTAATGATATTTTTATAAGGATTGTTTTTGGCTTGATCGGGGGTCAAATCACCATGTTTAACTAACTCATTCACATATGAATGATCTTCGGTAATCTGGGTTAATTGACCATCTGAATAGACATAGCCCCGACTGTCGCCAATATTGGCAATCAAACCTTGTTTACCGTCGATAAGAGCGGCAACAATTGTTGTTCCCATCCCATGGAGCCGGCTATTCGTATTTGATTCTTCAATAATTGTCGTATTTTCTTCAGTTAATTTATTCTCAAACCAGGTTTCCAACTCGTCCAGACTATCGATGTCAGTTTGTTGAAAGCTCTCACCAAAATGAGTCACGACCATCTGGGAAGCTACTTCGCCAGCGTTGTTACCACCGATGCCATCAGTGATGATGGCGAGGACTAATCCCTTCTTGTTTGAAAATGCGCCGACGGCATCTTCGTTCTTGTCACGAACTTTACCTGTCGACGATTGATACGCAATTTGCATGTAAATCAACTCCGTTACGATTTCCTTACTAAAGAACTAACAAAGAAGCCATCAGAACCATAGTCATCGGGATAGATTTTAAGCATTTGATCGTCATGATTATGATCAAGATCCAAAGCAGTTTGCGTCTTGACTACCTCAAAATTTGGATGAGCTGCAATGAATTGATCAATGACATCTTGATTTTCTTGGTCAACAATTGTACAAGTGCTATACGTAATCATACCACCAGCTTTAACCTTTGGGGCAACGGCATTTAGAATTTGCAGCTGGATGGTACTGAGTCGGTCAA
Organism: Lentilactobacillus dabitei; assembly: GCF_019061365.1. Lineage (GTDB taxonomy): Bacteria > Bacillota > Bacilli > Lactobacillales > Lactobacillaceae > Lentilactobacillus > Lentilactobacillus dabitei. The sequence continues at coordinate 17,138 of NZ_JAHPPD010000017.1, read as the reverse complement.
TGTCTTCAGGCGTCTTATCATAACGAATTTCTGGTTTTCGCCGTAATAATCCAAGCCCCGAACAAGGTGCATCAACTAAGATCTGGTCGAATAGGCCATCGTTAAACTTTTGATCAACTTTTCGGGCATCCAATTCAAAGGTCTCAATTTGTTTTTCAACTCCCAGCCGGGTCGCATTACGTAACACCGTCTTTAGTTTATTCTTGTGGATATCGAGGGCGAAGACTTTCCCACCGTCCAATCGACTGGCAATTTGGGTCGTTTTCCCACCCGGAGCACTGCAGGCATCCAAAATAGTATCATCAGCGGCAATCTTCATCGATTCCACCGGCAACATGGCGCTTTCATCCTGAATGGTCAATAAACCATCTTTGAAAAATGAACTGTGAACAATCTGGCCACTTTTAACGATGATTCCTTCACTGGCAACCTCACTATCTTCAACATCATAGCCGTCGGCATTGAGTTCGGTCATCAAATCAGCCTTTGTCGTCTTGGTTGAATTGAAGCGAACCGATTGTTTGGGAGCCATGTTCAGTGATTGCAAAATTGCCTTGGCTTTTGGCTTTCCAAGTTGATCTTGTAACATTGTGACTAACCAGGTTGGCACACTGTAGGCAATCGATAAGCGCTCAGTTACATCTTTGATGGCATCAACTTCAGGAGTCCCCTTACGATCCATTTGATGTAGGATTCCAGTCACGAACCGCCTTGTCCCATCGTGGCCCATCGATTTGGCAATCTTGATGGTTTCATCAAAAATGGCCCGTTTGGGAACGCGGTCTAGATATTCAAGTTGATACATTGCCGTGTACAATAATTCTTTGACCCAATTCTCTGTATTTTGAGGCTCGCGAATGAATGGGCTAAGCTTGTATTGGAGCGTGAGCCGATGTTGGATGACCCCATAGACGATATTGGTAAACAATGCTTTGTCTTCCGGCTTCATTGAAGTTGACTGAATCACCGCATTAATTTGTAAGTTGGAATATGACCCCGTACTGGTTCTCACTAAGGTTTCAACTGCAAGTTGACGCGGATTGTTCGTTTTGTATTTCATTTATTTAATCACCTGTTGACCAACTTTTAACGATTGGCCGCTTCCATTTAAATAGTCTGTAATTGCTTGTTTGGGTTTACCGGCAGGCTGAACTTCCAATAAGGAAAGAACACTGCCATTGCCAGCTGCTAAGTATAAATCATGTTTATCCTTTTTGACAACCGTTCCAGGAACTGCGGTCGTTGAATCGTCGACGACAGCGGTTTGCCAAATCTTGACCCGTTTGCCATTTAACATTGCATAGGCTCCCGGATCTGGTCGTAGAGCTCGAACTTTGGCGTCCACTAAAAAGGCAGACTGATTAAAATCGAGTTCTTCTTCCTCTGGCTTAATGTTAGGCGAAAAAACAACCTTGTCAGCATCTTGAGGCGTCGCTTGGATATCTCCGGAGATAATTTTTGGTAAGGTTTGTAAGAGCACGTCTCGGCCAACGATGCTTAGCTTGTGAAACATAGATTCGGTATCGTCATCATCTTCTATCGGGATGGCTTTTTGTGCCAAGATATCGCCAGCATCCATTTTTTTGACCATGTAAATTAAACTGATGCCGGTTTCTTTATCACCATTCATGATCGCGTATTGTACCGGTGCACCACCGCGATACTTGGGTAATAACGAACCATGAACGTTGACAGCGGCAATTTTGACGGCATTTAACATCTTAGTTGGTAAGAATTGGCCATATGCGGCGGTGACGATGAAATCAGGATGCAGATCGATGACCCGCTGCATTTCTGCGCTGCCGCTTAATTTAGCTGGTTGAAAAACGGGGATCTTGAGACTCACAGCCAGCTTTTTGACGGGCGTTTGTTGAATCTTATGTTTTCTTCCAACCGGCCGATCCGGCTGAGTGACTGCTGCTACAACATCATAATCGTTGTCAACGAGCCCCTGCAGAACTGGAACAGCAAATTCTGGGGTCCCCATAAATACTATGGTTGTCAAATTAATCGTTTCCTTTCATTACATAAAATCGAGTGGTTCATTATCAATTGCAATCTGTAACCCATGACGTTGCTTTTTCTGTGAATCAACTAAAATTTGATCCAAAGTCTTTTTTAAATTGGGTTCTTTTCGATACTTAATGATGATTTGATAATAATATTGATTGTTAATCCGAGTAATGGCCTTAGGCGTTGGTCCGAGGATAATCGCCTGCTTAGATAAATTATCCTTCAAAAAGGTCAGAATGCCAAACATTTCTGAAGCCGTTTGATTTTCACTGGGTGAATTACCCGTCAATTTAATGGTGTAATAGTACGGTGGGTATTTGCCGTCATGGCGAACGTGCATTTCAGTCGCATAAAATCGTTCATAATCCTGAGTTTTAGCCAATTGAATGGCGTAATGATCCGGATTAAACGTCTGAATAATGACCCCTCCAACTTTATCAGCACGCCCCGATCGACCGGAAACCTGGGTGAGAAGTTGGAAGGTCCGTTCACTGGAACGAAAATCTGGAAACTGAAGCGCAGAATCGGCATTCAGTACGCCTACCAAAGTGACTTCGGGGAAATCCAGCCCCTTTGCAATCATCTGAGTGCCAAGCAAAATATCAGCCTTGTGAGCCCCAAACTTGCCAATAATGGCTTCGTGCGACCCCTTTCGCCTGGTGGTATCGACATCCATACGTAGCACCCGGGCAGTTGGAAACTGATTTCTCACCTGTTCTTCTAATTGTTGGCTGCCAACCCCATGAAACCGAATTCGTTTACTGTGACATTGTGGGCAAACGGATGGAATCGGTTCCTTATGGCCACAATAATGGCAATTTAGAGTATGAGTGTCTTTGTGAACCGTCAATGAAATATCGCAATTAGGGCACTTGGGAACATAACCGCAATCTCGACACATTAAAAACGACGAGTATCCACGCCGATTTAACAACAGAATGATTTGTTCATGCTTTTCAAGCCGGTCAGAAATTGCGTTGGCAAGTTGGTTCGATAGGATGCTTTGATGTTGTGCCATTTCGGTTTTCATATCGACAATCGAAACATGGGGCAAAGCATGGTGGTTAATTCGTTCAGGGAGAGTCAAAAATCGATAGACCCCCTTCATTGCCCGCGCCCGTGACTCTAATGATGGTGTGGCGCTTCCCAGCACGACTGGGCAATGGTTGTAAGCAGCCCGCCACTTGGCAACGTCACGCGTCTGATAGCGGGGATTATCAGCCTGCTTGTAACTACTGTCGTGTTCTTCATCGATAATGATCAAACCAATATTGTCTAAGGGCGCAAAAACTGCTGACCGCACGCCGACAACCACTTTGGCTTGACCGGAATTGATCCGCTGCCATTCATCGTAGCGCTCACCATTTGATAGCGCGCTATGGAGCATGGCAACCTGATCACCAAATCGGCTACGAATTCGCCCAACAATTTGTGGCGTTAAAGTGATTTCGGGCACTAACATCAATGCTGTTCGCCCGGTTTCAAGGGCATGGGCAATCGATTGGAGATATACTTCGGTTTTGCCGGAGCCAGTTACCCCTTCCAACAAGAAGACGTCATTTTTTTGATCACTCACATCAATATTAATTTGGTCGACAGCTTTTTGCTGATCAGCATTTAAATGGAGAGGGTTCGTGTGGGCAACTGGTCTTAAAAACGGATTTCGAACGTGACGCTTCAGCGTGGCCTTTACCCAGCCTTTTTGTTCACCCGTTTTAAGGGCTGAAGTTGTCACTCCAGCAGCTGTTAGCTTACTTTGTAAAAAAGTTTCACCTGGGTGTTGCCTTAAGATCTCGAGTAATTTAATTTGGCCATTCGCATTTTTTCGAACACCCGCCAGCTCACCAGAGATTTGGTCTGGCTCCAGCATTGCTTGGTAAGCTTTCACCATAATTGGTCGCGCATGCTTGGTCAAGTTATATTCCACCCGAATTTTTCCCTGATGTTCTAGTTCGAGCACTTTTGTGACAGATTGGTTATTCAAATTTTGACGATTATAATCGATTTCATGCTGACCATGGAATATTTCTGGATAAGCCGCTACAACTGAATTCTCGGTTGCAATTAACCGTTTCTGATTCTTCGTTCGCATGCCGCCGGGCAACATGGTTTGCAAACAGCTGATTTTGAACGAATAGGTTTTGTCAGCCATCCAAGTTGCCAGTTGAAGAAGCTCTTTGTTAATCACGGGTGCCAAGTCAATCAGCGAATCAATTGGTTTTAATTTACCGTCAAATGCCGCTTTGTCTGTGATAGCCACCACAAAGCCAGTGATTCTTCGGTTGCCAAAAGAAACCGCCACTCGCATTCCAGGAACAACCTGGTCAGTCAGGTAGTCAGGAATCAGATAGCTGTATGGATTATTGGTTTGGCGAGTTGGGATATCAACGATGACCTGTGCAATCTGCAAGGTTAGGCCGCTCCTTTCATGATGTCGAGTTTATTCATTAAACGAGAATTTTTTTGCAAGAATCGTAATCAGTTCATTTGCGACGGCATGCTTGCTTTCAAGGGCAGTCTTAGTTTTTTCACCGTTTGCAAATAAAAAAGTGACCTGATTATTTTCGGAATTGAAGCCAATTTGGTGATTGGAAACATCGTTGGCGACAATCAAATCCAACTTTTTAGCCGCAATCTTTTTAGCTGCGTTTGCCAGCAAGTCATTTGTCTCCGCGGCAAATCCGACAATGACCTGATTAGGTTCTTTGGATGCAGCAACTGTCTTCAAAATATCAGGATTGCGGACTAACTGAAGGGTCATGGTTTCATTATTAGCCGTTTTCTTAATCTTTTGGTTTGCCACTGTTTTAGGTCGATAATCGGCCACCGCGGCAGCCATAATTAAAATATCGGCACTTACAAAATTCTGTTGGACTGAAGTCAACAATTCAGCGGCTGTCTGGACACAAACCAGTTTGACATTCGTTGGCGTCGGCAGCGCCGCATTTGCAGAAATTAAAGTCACGTCGGCACCAGCAACTTGAGCTGCTTCGGCGATCGCATACCCCATTTTCCCTGAAGAACGGTTTGTTAAATACCGAACTGGATCCAATGGTTCTTGGGTCCCACCGGCAGTCACAACAATATGCCTGCCGGCTAATAGTTGACTCGGAGAATCATATGTATGATCGACCCATTCAAAAATTTCAGCTGGTTCTGGCATCCGGCCACGGCCAGAATAACCTTCAGCTAAAAAGCCTTCTGCTGGCTGCATGATGTGAATTCCATGGTCCATTAGAGTCTGTAAGTTAAATTGGGTGGCAAAGTTAGTCAACATATGAGTATTCATTGTCGGTACAACAAAAATTGGCCTGGTCATTGCTAATAACGTTGCCGTAAGGACATTATCAGCAATTCCATTAGCCATCTTGGAAATGGTGTTTGCCGTTGCAGGCGCAATAATAGCAAGATCAGCGTCATCCGCAAGTTGAACGTGTGGAATTGTTTTAGGATCATCACCGCTAAAATCACTGGTCATAACGGCATTTTTGCTCAAAGTTTCAAAAGCGAATGGCGTCACAAATTGTTGAGCGGCCTCACTCATCACAACATGAACATCATTGCCGCTTTTAACAAGCAGTCGAGTTAGGGTTAAGGATTTATATGCCGCAATACTGCCAGTCACAAATAACACAACGTTTTTATTTTTTAACAATCGATTCACCGCCATTTCATTATTCAATCTTTATTGTACCAAACATTTTCTTGGTAATTAAAATAATCTCTTTCGATCCAAGAACTCTATGCCAATAACAAAGCGCAATGTCAGAGGATGGCTTTTTCTTAAAGTCTGCTGATCTTAATTATTTAACGAAGAAGGACAACCATTCCAAGATCCTGAAATGATTGTCCTTCTTCGCTAAATTCTGGAATTAAGTCGCCTTATCCCAGTTTCGCCTACTTAAACTTAATTAGTTAAAATCTTTTTCTTTTGGATCAATTTTTAGCACACCGGCAGCAATTTCTTCTAATGCCTTACCATCGGACTTTTGTGATTTATAGCTATCTAATAATGGTTTGGCGCCTGCGTCCAATTCATGGGCACGCTTGCTGGCAAGCATAATCAAAGAATAACGTGAATCAATTTGATCCAACAACTTATCAACTGATGGGTAAAGTAACATAATTAATCTTCTCCTAACATTGATTCATAATCGGGCATCACCCGAGCAACTTTTAATCGTTCACTTCTGATAATTGATTTAATTCGATCAACGGCATAAGGAACTTTGTCGTTCAAAACCGCATAATCATAGTTTCGCATCATGCTGATTTCACCAACGGCTTTTTTAATTCGACGGTTGATCACGTCCATTTCGTCAGTCCCTCTACCAATTAAACGGTGCTTTAATTCCATAAGGTCTGGTGGGGTTAAGAACACAAATACTGCATCAGGACAATTGGCCCGAATCTGCATGGCACCGTTCACTTCAATCTCCAAAAAGACATCTTTACCGGAATTCAACGTTTCATTAACATATTTTAATGGCGTTCCGTAGTAATTGTCAACGTATTTTGCGTATTCAAGCATCTCACCATCTTGAATGTTCTTCTCAAACTGTTCTTTCGAAACAAAATAATAGTCGACACCATTCTTTTCACCAGGGCGGGGCTCCCTGGTCGTCATCGACGTTGAGTATTCAAAATCAACATCTGGTTCTTCAAACAGCGCTTTTCTGACTGTTCCCTTACCAACTCCTGATGGACCTGACAAAACAATCAACATTCCTCTTTTAGCCATTGAAAAAATCCCTTCAATTATTTATAGTACCGATAATTATCGCCCTTTTTCCTTGATTTGACAAGTATTATTACCGGTTAATCTAATTCTACTCCATATTTTAAATTTGGTCTTGCAATTTCGAACAGTTGTTCGTATAATGAAACTACAAACAAACGTTCGGGGTGAACAAAATGCAAAACAAACAATCCTATTTATCGGAAATCACTAAATCTGTTAAAAACAATTACAATCGTTTCTTTGATCTCGTAACAGATAATACCCAGGTCAAACAAATGCCAACCTTTCAATTAGACGTCTACATTGATAAAGCTTTAAGTCAAAAGTTCCCAATTATCGTCCAATTTAACGATCATACGCCCGATTCAGCTGGCTATCTTTCAAAGATTAGTGACCGTCGCCTTTTAATCACATCGGCTGACAATCATTTTACGCGAATTTTCTCGATCAATGAAATCCAAGCAATCAAAAAGTTTTAGATGAACAACTCAAGCACATAAACACTAGGAGCGGCCAATTAAATGTGGTCGCTCCTTTTTCAATCTCCAAAACAACAAAGTTTAATCCTGACTAATTTTAACCTTTTCCTCGTCTGCCAAATTCAGGAGTTCCTGAGCATGTTCCTTAGTTAATTTGGTAACAGCCGTTCCAGCCAACATCCGGGAAATTTCCTTCACACTCTGTTTGGCAGTCAGTTCGGTAATCGTCGTAGTGGTTCGGTTGTCGGTTACTTTTTTTTCAATAAAATAGTGATGATCACTCATTGCGGCAACTTGTGGGAGATGTGTAATACATAACACCTGGGACTTGGTTGAAATCGTATAAATTTTATTACCAATTGCCTGAGCGACCCGACCAGAGACACCTGTATCTACTTCATCAAAAATGATCGAGGTGACCCCGGCAGCCCTTGCAAACATCGTTTTTAATGCCAACATAATACGAGACAGTTCCCCACCAGAAGCTGATTTAACCAAGGGTAACATTTTTTCTCCCGGATTGGTTTGAATATAAAATTCAACCCGGTCAGCACCCAGCCGGTTAAGTGCGGTATTTTGCTTGATGTTTACTTCAAAAACAGCCTTATCCATGTATAAATCCGCTAATTGATGATGAACCGCATTTTCCAATTCCTTAGCAGACTTGCGCCGGATGTCACTGATTTTTTTGGCATCTTTGATCAAGGATGCTTTGATCGTGGTTAATTGCTCGTCAAGATCTTGATCTTCACTGACCGTTCCAGACATATCCGCTAATTCTTTTTGAATTTTTTTCAGGTATTTCAGAATTTGATCGACAGAATCACCGTACTTATGTTTCAACTGGTAAATCGTATTTAACCGCTGTTCAACTTGATCAAGTCGATCCTGATCAAACTCTAAGCTGCTTAACTGATCGGAAATTTGACTGGCAACATCTTGAAGTGTAAAAAACGCCCCGGATAAATTGTCAGAAATTTGCTTGTAGTCTGGATCTAGGTCTTCAATTTCTTGCATTGAACTCATTGCTGATCCAATTGAATCCAAAGGTCCCGAATCGTCACCGTTGATTCCTTCATAGCTGCTCAATAAGGAATCATGAATTTTTTGAAAATTGTTAAGATGATCGCGTTCAGCCGTTAGCTCGGTATCTTCATTTTCATGTAAGTCAGCGGCCTCAATCTCTTTAATTTGGAATTTAAGCATGTCTACCCGTTGGGCCCACTGTTTTTCATTTTGATGTTTTTTCTCGTTGAGTGCTCGAAGTTTGATGAATTTGTCATACTTTTCTTGATAAGAACTTAAAACTGATTGCAATTCGTCTTCCGCAAAATCGTCTAGTAATTGAATATGCCGTTCCGGCTTCATTAATTCCTGGTGTTCGTTTTGTCCTTGAATGTCGACAATGGTTTCGCCAATTCGTTTCAACGATGCAATATTGACCATAATCCCATTCACCCGACAACTATTGCGCCCGTTTGCAAAAATTTCGCGTTCAATAATCACGTTACCATCGCTGTGATCAATCCCAAGGTCATCTAAAACAGCATATGTAGGATTGTCATTATGGAGGATGAAGTTACCCTGAATGACCGACTTTTTCGCGCCGGTTCGAATCAAATCGTGGGAACCACGGCCACCAACCAGTAGCCCGACCGCATCAATAATAATCGATTTGCCGGCACCGGTTTCGCCAGTTAACACCGTCATGCCTGCTTGAAATTCAATGTCTAAATATTCAATGATCGCAAAATCAGTAATTGATAGTTCAAGTAACATAAATTAACCCTTTCAATGATTGTTATTCAGTACTGAGCATATTGTTAATTTGATTACGGAAACTGAGCGTATCCGCTTCTGTCTTGCAAATAATAAGAACAGTATTATCATCACCAATTGTTCCAAAAATCTCGCTGTAGTTCATTTGGTACATCAGGCTGGAAATAATTGGTCCACTACCGGGTAAGACCTTTAAAAAGACAAACTTGTCCTGGGAATCGACTGAAACAAATGAATCTCGGATTGTTTGAACTAATTTTTTCTCAGTATCAATATTCTTTTGAGTTGGCAGGCTGTATCGATATCCGCCAGTCACTGAGGGAACCTTTACCAACTGCATATCTTTAATGTCCCGGGACACTGTTGCTTGGGTCACTTTGACGCCCTGCTTTTCCAGCAAGGTGACAAAATCTTCCTGCCGCTGAATATTATTGCTTGTTAATAACTGTTTAATTAATCTTTGACGTTCTTTTTTGCGCATACCTTCACCCCCGGAAAATCTGTTAAAGGGATGGATTTTTATCCCTTTAATTCAGAATAAGCGTTTTCAATCACTTTTTCAATTGAAACATTATCCGCCATGATGGGATTTTCGACAGATCTTAGTGCGACTAAAAATTCAATATTACCAGCGCCACCCTTAATTGGTGAAAAGTCCAAATGTTCGACCGAGTAGCCTGTGGCAACTGCAAAGTTAAGGATCTTTTTCAGGACCATTTTATGGACAGTTGGGTCACGGACAATTCCATGCTTGCCAACATTACTTTTACCAGCCTCAAACTGAGGCTTAATAAGCGCAACGACTTGACCGTCTGGTACCAGAATCGTTTTTAAGACGGGGAGAATTAACTCTAGTGAAATGAAAGAAACGTCGATTGAAGCAAACTGGGGCTGGCCATGGGTAAAATCGGCCGGTTTACTGTAACGAAAGTTTGTGTGCTCCATTACAACAACCCGAGGGTCCTCCCGCAGCTTCCAAACCAATTGATTACTACCAACGTCCAATGCATAGCTGAGTTTAGCCCCGTTTTGGAGCATCACATCGGTAAATCCACCAGTTGAAGACCCAATATCCAGAACGGTCAAACCCTTGACATCAATGTTGAAAACATCCAAGGCTTTCGCCAGCTTCAAACCACCCCGACTCACATAAGGCATTGGTTTACCCTTTAAATGTAACTCAGTACCAACTGGAATTTTTGTTCCCGGTTTATCCAACCGTTCTTCATTGTCACCAAGAATTTCACCGGCCATGACCGCCCGTTTGGCTTTTTCTCGGGTATCAAATAACCCTTGTGTTACCAATAAAACATCCACTCGTTGTTTTTCCATTACTGTTCGTCCTTAAGTACAAAATAGTTACAAAATTCAGCCAAAAGAGTCGTATCGACCCCTAATTTTTTACTGGCAATGGTCAGTGATTGGCGGGCATCTTTGACCGTTTGGTTAAGCGCCGCCTTTGCGCCAGCCAGCCCCAAAAGATTAGGATAAGTATTTTTGCTGGCATCCTGATGAACTGGTTTGCCAATTTGCTGTTCTGTGCCCACGACATCCAAAATATCATCGTAAATTTGGAAGGCGGCCCCGTATGATTCAGCGAACGCCAAAAGATCAAAACGATCGTCAGGGGAAATGCCGCCAATAATTAGCCCAGCGTTGATCGCGTATCGAATCAATGCGCCCGTTTTATGCCTATCTAATTTTTGAAGTCCCGCCAGTGATAGTCTGGTCCCTTCAAAATGAATATCGTCAGCTTGACCAGAAGCCATTCCTTCAGGACCAGCCGCCTTGGCAAGTTCAAGCGTCAACTCAGAATGAACTTCTGCAGGCAACTGATTGTCAACCAACCATTGAAAAGCCAGTGCTTGTAAGCCATCGCCAGCAAGTGTGGCCATCCCTGCTCCGTAGACAACGTGATTGGTTGCTTTGCCTCGGCGTAGATCATCATTGTCCATTGCAGGCAGGTCATCATGAATTAATGAGTAGGAATGCATTAATTCCAATGCACAAACGGATTTTAAAACGTCATGTGTGATCGGCTTGTCGAAAATGGATAACACTGCCAGCGTAAAAAGCGGTCGTAACCGTTTGCCACCGGCGTTAACCGAATAGCCCATTGCTTCTGCGAGGGTTTCTTCATCGGTATCAGCTGGAATTTGAGTTTCAAGAAAATGATTAATTTTTGGAAGCCACTCAGATTGAAATATGTTAAGCTTGGTTGCCATTACTATCACCTTTTTGATTATCACTGTCATCTGGACTTTCGAAGGAGACTTCATTACCATCTTTATCCATCATTTTAGCCATGGTGTGTTCAGCCTTGCTTAAAGTGTCCTGGAGTTGTTCGCTTAATTTAATGCCAGTTTTAAACTTTTCCATCGAATCTTCAAGGGAAACATTGCCCTGTTCCAACTGATTGACAATGGTTTCCAACTGATCCATTTTTTGTTCAAATGTTTGATTCTGTTCTGGTTTATCAGCCATCTTGATTGTCTTCCTTTTTGGTTATTTTCGATACAGTTGCTTCAACAATACCATCACTAAAGTGGACCTTAATTGCTTTTGTGTTAAGTTGGGCAACTTGACTAATGAATTGATCTTTTTCATCGGTTGTAAATGTATAGCCTCGACTTAAAATTTTAAGTGGGCTTAAATGGTCTAGTGACGCTACCAGCATCTGATACTGTTGCTGGTTGTTTTTAATCGTTTGAATTGCGGATTGCTTTAATCGTTGCTGAAGTGCACTCAGTTTTTGCTGTTGTTCCTTAATTGTGTACGTTGGCGCCACAAGCCGTAATCTCATATTCAGATCGGCAAATTTTTCTTTCCGTTTACTCGTAATCCTATCTGATTGATTATACAAATGTTGAACCAGCAAATCCAGTCGCTGTGAGAAACTTTCGTAAATTCTCTGAGGAGTGGTGAAAACGGTTGACTTTTGCAATCGTTTCAATCGTAATTTCTCTTGCTGGATAATCTGATAAGTGGCGTTAATGATTCGATTCTGGGTTGTCTTTAAATCCACTAGAACCTGATCCAAACGAGGGACGGCTAGTTCCGCTGCAGCAGTTGGCGTTGCAGCCCTAACGTCTGCAACTAAATCCGCAATTGTGGTATCGGTTTCATGTCCGACAGAGGAAATAACCGGGATCCGACTCCCAACGATTGCGCGGGCAACATTTTCTTCGTTAAATGGCCAGAGGTCTTCGATTGAACCGCCGCCACGGCCAACAATCAACGTATCAAAATTGCCGAGACCGTTCACTCGATGAATTTGGTTGACGATATCCTCACTGGCTTCATTTCCTTGAACCAATGCTGGAAACAAAACGATTTGAGCAATTGGATAACGCCTGCGAACGGTTGTGATAATATCTCGGATCACTGCACCACTGGGAGAAGTCACGACTGCAATTTGCTTGGGAAACTTTGTTAACGGCTTTTTGGGTAAATCGAATAATCCTTCATCAGCAAGCTTCTTTTTTAGTTGCTCATAAGCTTGGTAGAGTTGGCCAACCCCGTCAGGTTCCATGCGGTCAACGTAAATTTGATAACTACCGGTTGGCTCATATAATGAAATGTGACCAACCACCAATACCTTCATCCCTTCTTCAGGCGTGAATTTGATTCTATTGAAAGCTGACTTAAACATAATGGCGCTAATCTTGGCACGATCATCTTTCAAACTAAAATATTGATGGGCATTTGGCCGCAACCGAAAATTAGAGATTTCACCCGTTAGATAGACTTTTGATAAGTATGGATCAACGTCAAATTTTCTTTTAATATATTTAGTTAAGGCACTAACGGTCAAATAATCGCTAGTGACAGAATCATTTACCACTTTGACTACTCCATTCTGCTAAATCAACACTTTGTTGCATGAGGGTTGCAATGGTCATTGGGCCCACACCGCCTGGAACTGGGGTAATATAACTCACCTTATCAAAGAGATCGTCATAATCAGTATCTCCAACCAAATGACCTGCTTCGTTAATGTTTTGACCAACGTCGATAACCACTGCCCCTTCCTTAACCGCATCTTTCGTTAAGGTATGTAAATGACCCGTAGCTGAGACGATGATGTCTGCGTTCTTTGTGTATTCAGTAATGTCCCTGGTAAACCTGTGAAGAATCGACACACTGGCACCGGCATTTAACATTAAGGCTGCCATTGGCTTGCCAACAATGGCACTTCGTCCGATCATGACTGCATTTTTCCCTTTTAATGAAATGTGATATTCATCAAACATCGTCATGATGCCCTTAGGCGTGCAAGAAACTGGAAATTCGGTTGTATCATTCAAATATAACTTCCCAACATTGATTGGATGAAAGCCATCGACATCCTTTTCAGGTAAAATGGCGCGGGTGATATCTTTTTCATTAATCTGGTCAGGAAGTGGATCTTGAACTAAAATACCGTGAACTGCGGGGTCTGCATTGTAATTTGCAATCAATTTTAACAAGTCTGCTTCTGAAGTATCCGCCGGTAATTGTTTGACGGTTGAATTAATTCCCAATCGTTTAGCTGTTCGGTTCTTATTACGAACATAACGTTCACTTGCCGGATCATTTCCAACAATGACGACGACAAGCCCTGTGGTAACCCCAAACTGCGATTGTAATTCTTCTACCCGTTTGCTGGTACGTTGGTTCAGTTTCTTTGCAAGTGCCTTACCGTCAATAATCGTTGCCATCGAAAAATCTCTTCCTCTCTTAATAACATCCAGTGTCGTATGTACAAAAAAATAGACTTACAGTTGCGTAAATCTATTTTACCAGTTCTTCTAATGCATGTGACAAAATCCCGTTAACAAATTTACGAGAACGGTCATCACTGTATTTTTTTGCGAGTTCGATTGCTTCGTTAATAGAAACCTTTGCGGGTAAATCATCAACATACATCATTTCATATAAAGCAATTTCAATAATAATCAAGTCCGTTTTGGCAATCCGATTGAGTGACCAACCAGATATCAAATATTTTTCAATCATTTGATCGATTTCAGACTTGTGCTCTAAAACGCCTGCGATGAGCTGATGAAGATAGCTTGGGTACTCATCACCATATTGACCATCAGTCAGGACTTGATAAAAATCTTTCCAATCGGTTTGTTCATTTGTATTAAGCGCGAATAATGTTTGAAATGCAAGCTCGCGAATATGATGTCGTGTTAGTTCCACTAATTCTCACCGTCTTCTTCATCGTCAGCAGCAAAAGGATCGTTCGGGTCAACAGTGCTGGTGGTCTTTTCAGGAACAACACCTTGAACGTGTACGTTGACTTCATGAACCTTTAATTCGGTCATAAAATACAATTGTTGTTCAACTTGGCTTTGAATTTGTAAGGCAACCTTAGGGACAGAAACCCCATAATTCAAATAAATGTAAATGTCGACTGCGAGTTCCTCGTTAGTGTAAGTTAACTTAACACCTTTACTATGCTCTTTGCGACGGCCAAGTAACTCGTTAACGCTATTGGACAGAGAACCTTGCATCCGATTAACGCCATCTACTTGAGTTGTTGCAACCCCGGCAATAATTTCAAGGACGTTAGGGGCAATTTCAATTTTTCCCAACTCTGGATCGTTGGTATGAAGGGCAATATTCGTATCTTCAGCCATATTAAAGCCTCCGTTTTCAATCAAATCAGTTAACCTGATTATGCTCTGGAAATATAAGTACCATCAGTGGTGTTGATGACCAATTTGTCACCTTGATTAACGAAGAAAGGTACTTGTAGCGTCAAACCAGTTGTCATTGTTGCAGGCTTTGAACCACCAGATGCAGTATCACCTTTGATTCCAGGTTCAGTAGAAGCAACTTCGAGGGTAACCGTGTTCGGTAATTCAACTCCTAATGTCTCGTTGCCATACTGGATAACGTTAACTTCCATATTTTCCTGAAGATAGTTCAATTCTGCCTTGATTTGTTCAGCTGGAATTGAAATCTGATCATACGTATCCATATCCATGAATACATGTTGGTCACCATCTGCATAAAGATACTGCATGTTACGGGTATCAATTTGAGCTTGTTCCATTTTTGAACCAGAACGGAATGTTTTTTCCTGAACAGCACCTGTTCGTAAGTTCTTAAGCTTTGAACGAACAAAGGCGCCACCTTTACCAGGCTTAACGTGTTGGAAACTTAAAATTCTCCAAATTGCACCATCAACTTCGATGGTCAAACCATTCTTAAAATCAGCAGTCGAAATTGCCATTTTTGTTCCTCCTAAATGTAAAGTAACAATCTTAATTATATAATACTTCGTCCCTAAATATCCAATTATAATGAATTAATCCCGAAAATTCGATTAAAAAAGCTGGGAAGCAAAACCACCGTTTTGTCCCAGCTCCTCATTCATTCAAGATTTAAAAGTACTACTTAGCAGCTTCAGCAACTGGATAAACTGAAACCTGACGCTTGTCACGGCCTTTTCTTTCAAAGCGTACGACACCGTCAACTAAAGCAAACAAAGTATCGTCATTACCACGACTAACGTTGTTACCAGGATAAATATGAGTACCGCGTTGACGATAAATGATTGATCCACTGTGAACTGATGAGCCATCAGCAGCCTTCGTACCTAAACGACGACCAGCTGAGTTACGACCGTTGGCAGTTGATCCACCACCTTTATGGTGAGAGAAGAATTGTAAGTTCATTGCTAGCATAAGGTTACACCTCCGAATAAGTTTATTTAATTTGCTGTGTTTAATTTAATATATTGACTATAACTTGAAGCTATGTCAGTCATGCCACCTTGAAAGGTATCAAGAATTGCATCTGCTTGAATACGTTTCTTTGAATCGGCGGTGACGGGAATATGAACCGACAGATAACCGCCATTTTTATCATCACTATCAACATCAACATCCATGCCAGCAACCTCTTGAAGGCCGTTAACCGTTGTGATGCTCAACACTGAAACAGCAGAGCAAACAATGTCTTGCCCATATTCGCCGGCATCAGCATGACCAGTGATCGTAAAACTACTCACGTGATGATGGTAATGGTTAATTGTTGCCTTGATCATCTGTCAGTCACCTCAAATATAAAATTAAGCGTTGATTGAATCAACAACAACCTTGGTATATGGTTGACGATGACCCTTCTTTGAACGTGAGCCCTTCTTTGGCTTGTAACGGAAGATTGTAATCTTCTTTTGACGGCCCTGTTTTTCAACAGTTGCAGTAACGGATGCGCCATCAACTAATGGAGCACCAACCTTAACTGAATCGCCACCGACCATTACAACTTGGTCAAAAGTAACCTTGTCGCCTTCGTTTGCGTCTAATTTTTCAACGTAAATTGCGTCGCCTTTGGAAACCTTATATTGCTTACCGCCTGTAGTAATAACTGCGTACATATTGTGCACCTCCTTATATTTTATGCTTAGACTCGCCGATACAAAGCGCCCTTTGCAGGAACTTTATGGCTCGAATCGAGCGGTTGTAGCTGTGGAAGCCACAATTACAACGTTACTAGTATACATAATCGCTGGTGCTTCGTCAACCTTAGATATTATAACCTTTAAACAAAGAAAAATTGGGCAAAAATTTGCCCAACCTCTTTGGGGAAATCCAACTGATTGATGGATTAAATCTGTAGCAAAAAGCCAAATGTGGATGATGTCAACAAACAAGTCAGTTATCTAAACCCACGATATTCCACTTGTTTATTCACACTCCATAATTAAACATGCCTTTTGCCTCACGCTATTTTCTTGACGCTAAATGTTTGCCGTTCCCCCGTATGGATGTTGAAGAGTCAGCAAAATATTGAAAAATTCCACTCGCAATGAAAATCAGCACAATAAATATGACAAATCCCACAACTTCCACCTCCTAATAGTGATAGCAATCCTTTGCTACAAATCCATTATTAGGCTATTAGGCTATTGGCATCAAATCATTAGCGCATAACACATCTTAATTTAATAAAAATTCAAGATTCTTAAGAAAATCGTAATTATTATCCAAAACATTTATCTATTAGACATTGACTCCCCCTTCAATATCTCATATAATTGTTAGTGTTGATTTGTCGCAATAGCTCAGCTGGATAGAGCAACGGTCTTCTAAACCGTAGGTCGAGAGTTCGAATCTCTCTTGCGACAT
>NZ_JAHPPD010000169.1 GCF_019061365.1 Lentilactobacillus dabitei | reverse complement strand
TAAAATACTCGACTGGCAAACACCGTATCAGGTTATGCTGACAAATTTGTCCAAAAATTCGGATTAAATTTGCAATCTACCATAAAGATATAATTGAGTGATAATGCGCAACATACAGTTGCCAGTGTAAAGATAACTGCAACCCAACGAAGTGTAACCTTTCTGCCATATTTATCAGCATATTTTCCACATAGGAATGCACCAAGGCAAGCCCCTAAGACTAAAGAGCTTGACACGATTCCCTGACGGGAAGGAGTTAGATTTAATTGGCTAGTCTTGCTCATAAAAGCCAAAGCTCCATTGATAACACCAGTATCATACCCAAATAGGAATCCTCCCAAAGATATGACGTAAACACTGTAATTTAATAATCCATATTTTCTGCCACTTCTATTTTGCATAGCCAATTCGTCCACTTCTTTCAGCTTGTTAATAATTAGAGTGGCTTTACATGAAATTAAAGTAAAACATTTATAAAAAAAGCCAATTACTACAGTAATTGACCAGCCAATAACAACCATGGATTCATTTAAAAGATTGTTAAAAAGTTTAACATATAGGGAAAAATTTATCTTGTGCTACGACTTAAAAAGAAAGAAACTACTGCTACAACAACTATTGCGCCTATAATTGACGGAATAATGGCCATACCAGCTATATTTGGCCCCCAACTGCCTAAAATAGCTTCACCAATGGATGAGCCAACTAAGCCAGCGATAATATTGCTAATCCAGCCCATAGCTGCGCCCCGATTAGTGATGGCACCAGCAATTGCGCCGATAACAGCACCAACAATTAAAACCCATAACCAATGCATAAAATTCACTTCCCCTTTTTTTGAACAAACGTTCTATGATGATTACAAGGATAAATATACCCTTATCAAGGGTGTGATTCAAGGAAACCATACGATCAAAGCTGTTGAACAAATTCACAATATTTCCTGTGCATGCTATTTATTTCATAAATGTTTCAATAATAAAATAGGTATGTAAAACAATTATTTGTGTTTCATATCTCCGATCAAGTGGAGTGTCCATTAACCAATTTTTGAGATTGCTAGTGTTGGGTTGACTGGGTGTCAACTTATATTATTAGCTACACCAATATGTATTTTCGGATAGATCTGGATTGAAGTCAATATTTGAGACAGGTTTTAAGAGACATTCAGAACCGCGTTTACCTGCCACAGCTCAAATAAATCATTAATCGCGATTAATAACTTATTTGAACCCTGGAAAGCATTAAATCAGGCGGCCATTTGGCTCGTAAGTGTTGCAATTTCAACTTGTAAGGGGGTCTGGTAGCCCAGTGAACTATGAATTCTCTTCCTATTGTAGAAAGCATGCACATATTCAAAAAGGGCGGCAGCGGCAGTTTCATAATTCTCAAAGACCGGCACTGGATAAACACATTCCTTTTTGAGGGAAGCATGAAAAGATTCCATT
>NZ_JAHPPD010000168.1 GCF_019061365.1 Lentilactobacillus dabitei | reverse complement strand
AATATCATAAGGGAAGGCATTCCCTATTTCTATACAATTCAGAAATCTTTTATGCATTTACACAAGATATTTTACGCTCTCGCAAATGGTCGTTTTAGCGTTTTTAGCACTATTACTTAAGAGATTTTAGACAGCTTCTTAGTTGTAGGTGGAAGAATTGCGATTATGATTTATTACGGTCATGAGGGGGGGATGGAAGAAAAAAATGCCGTTATTAAGTGGACTTCTAGTTTGCCACAAAAGGACTGGGAAGTGACTTCTTATGCACCTCTTAACCAAATTCATACGCCACCGATTTTAGTGTTAATCGAAAAAAGAGTAAAATAGAGATATGCTTAATTTTTTGTGTAAAAAATTATTTTAAAGAGGTGAATATAAACATGCAAGGAGTTCTTCTCGCGCTTGTTCCAATTTTTGCTTGGGGTTCTATCGGAGTTGTAGCTAATAAATTTGGTGGTGATGCTAATCAACAAACACTTGGAATGACTTTGGGCGCTTTTGTTTTTGCACTTATTGTTTTCTTATTCCGCATGCCAACGTTGACATGGCAAATTTTCTTAATTGGATTTATTGGTGGATTGCTTTGGGCAATTGGACAATTTGGTCAGTTTAAATCAATGAAATACATGGGTGTTTCAGTAGCGTGTCCACTTTCATCAGGAAGTCAATTAGTAATTGGTGGATTGCTTGGGGTTTTTGCTTTCCACGAATGGACAAAACAAATTCAATTTATTCTCGGATTTATTGCGATGGCTGTTTTGGTAGTTGGGTTCTATTTCTCAGCTAAACGTGACCCAGAAAATGCAGTTGTTGAAGAAGGACGTAATTATACTAAAGGATTGACTGCTTTAACTTACTCAACTTTGGGATATGTTAGCTATGTTATTATTTTTAATAACTTAGCAGTACTTTGGTTCAATGTTCATTTTGATACACTGACAATTATCTTGCCAATGTCAGTTGGAATGATCTTTGGAGCACTTGTGATGGGTCGTTTCAAAATTAAAATGGAAAAATATGTTTATCAAAATATGATTGATGGAGTAATGTTTGGTGTAGGTAATATCTTTATGCTTATGGCTGCAAGCGCTGCTGGTGACGCAATTGCCTTTTCATTCTCACAATTAGGTGTTATCATTGCAACTATTGGAGGAATTCTCTTCCTTGGTGAAAAGAAAACCAAAAAAGAATTGGTTTATGTTGGAATTGGGATTGTTCTGTTCGTAACAGGTGCAATTTTACTTGCAATTGTAAAATCTAAAGGATGATAAAAAAGCTGTCAGTAAAATTTTAGAGTTTTTCATTAACGAAATTCACAAAATGATTCCAAAAAACCTTTGGAGCACTACTGCGAGGGACAGTTTTCTTGGCAACCAATGGAATTTGTTCTGCTGTACAATTTGGAAGATAGCCTAAACTATCCTTTACTGTAGTAGAAAGAGTGACAAGTTTTTGGTTTTTAGTCACAGTTGCTTCAACTGAGGCTTTTTTTTTT
>NZ_JAHPPD010000167.1 GCF_019061365.1 Lentilactobacillus dabitei | reverse complement strand
TCCCCGTAAATGTCTCGGATGGAAAACGCCTTATGAAATATTCTTTAATGTAGTGTTGCACTTAATTTGACAATTCAAGAGCCAAAAAAGTAATGCATTTCAAAACCAGAATGCATTACTTTTTTCGCTTAAATTCTGAGATCAAATCGTCATTGTTCTGGGATCATCCCATAAATTTTATTGAATGTGTTTATCCCTACTTCACAGTAATTTGAAGCGTCTTCCCCAGTGCCGAAGCAATCCGGCTCAGCGTCTCAATTATGGTATTGCTGCCCTTTTCGATTTTCACAACTGTGGCCAGTGGTAAAGCCGCTTTCTTCGCCAGGGCTGCTTGCGACAAGCCCTGCGCTTCTCTGGCTTTCATCACGGTTGCGGCAATGGCAACCTTGGTGTATTCCAACTGAAATCCCGGGTTGTCCGTTAGTTTGTGAGTTCCTGCTGCTATAAATTCGTCCAAATTAATTGCGCTCATCATTCCACTACCATCATGACTTTAGGCTTCCAAGCGTCTCGTGAAGTCGTCGGGACAAGGTACAAGCCATAATCCCGATTACCAGAATTGGCAACCAGACTTCTCAGCTGGCTTTCAACCATTTTTGCGTAATAAGTCAATGCTTGAGCTCTTGGGTCTGCCTTCCAATAAGACTCGTAGTTTGTGATGACGGCGGGATTCACATCCTTCACCGCAAACTCGACCGTCGCATAATTCAAAATGTTGGCATTTGCGGCAGCATCCCGCGAGCTCATATTTGAAGTGGCCAACAATTTTGCCATCATATTCAGTTGCTGGCTATTGGTCCCCTTCCCCTTTAGATCTTGCTTCACTTGATTGATGATTAAGTCCTGAAACTCCGTCTGCGGCAAACTTGCCAACATTTTCAAGTTGTCTTTGAAAAATTGGTAGCATTCTGTTTTTGTATAGGCCATTTTGGATAAATCGGATGTGCCTGGTTGCTTTGGATTAATCCCCTTGGTGAGATAACCACGCCACACATATCCACTGGCGCTATTATGTTGATTATAGAGCTCGTAATAAACGTGACTCACGCCGCCGTGTTGCATGACAACGCTGTTTTTGACATACCAAGTTGTCGTGGGATAGTTTCTCAAATTATGTAGTCGTTGCGTATGCAGCTGGTTCCACAAATAAACCGACTTTGTGGCCTTTGGATGATAGGCGATCGCCGAGTTTCGATGGCTTACCTTTGTCCAAACATATTGAGTAGTTGGAACCTGTTGTTCGGTTGTGACGGTACTTGCAGAAACAGAGTGACTAGCTCCACCGATCAAGAGACCGAATGCGATCACAACCAACCACGTTAATCGTTTTTTTATTTTATGTTTCCTCCTAATACTAGCCTAATTATTATACCAGAATCAGGGGAACAAATGTGTGCACTTTTGAAATTATCCGCAAAAAAAGAGACCGGGATCAAAATGAGGTGTACCCCAAAAGTTAAAGTAAATATTTGCTTGTCTTTCCTAGGCGGCACGGAGTCGATAGCTTATCGGCGCT
>NZ_JAHPPD010000166.1 GCF_019061365.1 Lentilactobacillus dabitei | reverse complement strand
GTCCCCGTAAATGTCTCGGATGGAAAACGCCTTATGAAATATTCTTTAATGTAGTGTTGCACTTAATTTGACAATTCAAGAACAAAAAATCACCAGATTGGATTTCCCAGTCTGGTGATTTTATTTTGCCCTAAAACGCCGAAGCAATCGCCTGTTTCAAATCCCCAATCAAGTCGTCAACATCTTCCAAGCCAACCGACAAGCGGATCACCCGTGTATTCAAGCCATGTTGTTCCCGCAAGCTGGCTGGGATTTCTCGGTGAGTGATCTTGACCGGATTGACGATCAGGGAACGAACATCACCCACGTTCGGCAAGTATGTAAAGACTTTGACGTGGTTCAAAATAGCGTCTACTTGTTTTTCAGTGCCGGCCACCCCGAACGATAAGATCGCGCCGATGCCTTTTGGGAAGTATTTCTTGACCAACGGATTGCTTTGGTCGATTCCGGCATAGTACAACTTCTTGACGTGGGGTTCGGCCTTCAAATATTTAGCGATGGCCGTTGCGTTGCTAACCTCTTTATCCAACCGTTCAGTGATGGTTTCCACTCCTAATAGCGCCAGGTACGCATCAAATGGGCTCATGACCGACCCAAACAGTCGCAAATATTTGATCCGGACCCGGGAAATAAACGCAGCCGAGCCAAACTTTTCGTTGAAGCTCACCGGCTGACCATCCCCCGTTTCAAGGGTAAATTCATTCTCGGTAAACTGCGGAAACTTGCCATTGCCCCAGTCAAATTGACCGTGGTCAACAACAATCCCGGACACGACATTCCCATGGCCATTGATCGCTTTGGTTGAGGAATAAACGTCAATGTCGGCGCCAAAATCAAATGGCCGGAACAAGTACGGCGTCGGGAATGTATTGTCAACGATCAACGGAATTCCAGCCTCATGGGCAATGGTTGACAGATTCTCGATATCGGCAATGTCGGTGCTGGGATTGGCGACACTTTCCACAAAAATGGCTTTGGTGTCAGCCTTGATCAGTGATTTGACACTGGCAAAATCATTGATATCATCCACAAAGTCGATGTGAATACCAAACTTGGGAAAGATTGACCGGAATTCATCGATACTGGCCCCATACAGATTCGTCGGCGCGATAATTCGGCCACCGCCTTCAGCAACGTTTAACAGCGCATAACTGACGGCTGCCATGCCAGACCCCACTGCAACGGCGTCAATCCCCCCATCCAAAGCCGTAATCCGATTCTCAAATGCCCGCACGGTTGGGTTGGCCACCCGCGAATAGGTGAAGCCTTCCTTACTACCTTCCGCAACCTGTTCAGCTTCGTCGGTATCGCCAAGGGCAAACGCGGCCGTTTGATAGATCGGCGGCAATGGCGAATTTAAATGTTCTTTTGGATCGTAACCCGCGTGAAGTCGTTGTGTGTCGAATTGATTATCTGCCAATTTTATCATCCTTTTTTAATTCCCGAAGTGTCAAATCAAGTGCAACAGTTAATGACCTATTCCAATGATTGGTCTAGTTAGTCAGCTAGACCTGGTAATAG
>NZ_JAHPPD010000165.1 GCF_019061365.1 Lentilactobacillus dabitei | reverse complement strand
GGGCTAAAGCTATCCCCGGTGTACAATGTCAAATCTTTAACATTCACTGCGGTTTGATTAGCCAATACGGTTACTTTGGCCGTAGCGGACTTATCACCCATTGTAAAGGTAACATCATAAGTATCGGCTTAGACGTATCAACGTTGCCGGAAACCTTCAAGCCAGCCTTTACCGCATCGTCATAATTGGGATAACTAATTCCGTCACGGCCAGTAGCCGATACGAACAAATCTTTAGGAGAGTAAGTATCACCCGTATAATAGGTCTTGTTTTGGGCTTGAACGGCCGCCTTACTTGGTTCAATTGTTAAAGTTACCGTGTAACTTTTGCCGTCATAAGTAAAGGTAAGGGTATAGGTTTTAGCAGTATTCGTATCAGCAGGCATTCCAGTGATTTTCAAGGAACCATCCTTAACAGCATCTGATGGTTGAATTGAGTCGCCATCAGCATTAGTTATAGATTTAACGAAACTGGTTGGATCAAAATCAGCACCATTAGCAATAGTTTGATCTCCAGTTAATACAAGTGATGACTTATTAGGTTTGGGAACATAAGTCTCGGTGGCTGTAGGATGATTTGGATTATTTTTTTCATATAGACTAACTAGTTCAGCGGGTGAAAAAGTTTTGCCCTTAGGATCCTCATCAGTACCATCACCAACCGCCTGCCATTGATCTGCCCCTTTAGGTTTCTCCAAGCCTGCATCGGCCGTTAAGTATACTTTAGGGCCAAGCACCAGCTTACTTAAGCTGGAATCACCGGTAAATAAATCTTTAGTGGTAGTAACATTACTAGTATCCCAATTAGATAAATCAATTGATTGTAAGGCAGGATCGTCAGAAAAAGTATGCTGCATAGAAGTCGTATTGCTAACATTTATTTGATCCAAGTGATTAATACTGGTGACATTCTTAAAGCCCTGAAATAAATAATCGATATTAACATCAGCAGTCTTTGGACTCAGTATGGAGATATACGTAGTGACACTATCTCGATTAAGTCCTAGATATAAAATTTTATTAAAATCATCATTTCCTGCAATGCTAGTACCAGTAACAAATAACGAACCATCAGAGTACAAAGTCCAATAGGCACCTGATTTGTAATTCTGATTTACCGCACCATTTGGATTCTGAGCAGTTGCTCTTTGACTGTTTAGTTGCTGCGTTCCATTCGTATTAGAATTATTCACAACATTTAAAGCATTTCCCGCTGTCATTAAGTTGGCAAGATTATGGGCGGTTTGCGTACTCGTACCATTATCAGTATTGGCATTTTTGGCGCGAGCCGCTGACCCATTGAACGTCAATCCAGCTAGCACTAGCGCACATACTGACAGCTGACGAACAAGTTGTTTCTTATTCATTGCTTTATCCCCTTTTGTGTTCCTTTCATTGTGTTCCGCACGAAACATCATAATATACCTAAATAAGTATATCACGTGTGTAATCATGGAAGGCAATGTTTTGGATAAGTTTAATTTTAATCTTTCTCAATTTTTCTTGTAAGCACTAAATAATTGGACGTATTCAAAAAGGCATTCGAGCATGTTATTCTTCAGATAACACAATCGAATGCCTTTT
>NZ_JAHPPD010000164.1 GCF_019061365.1 Lentilactobacillus dabitei | reverse complement strand
CGTCAATTAACCACCAGTCTGCAAATGGTCGTTTTAGCGTTTTTAGCACTATTACTTAAGAGATTTTAGACAGCTTCTAATACTTGGCATGAGCTGTTCAATTTGTGGAAAAACATACACGTGAATCATTGTAATAAGAATCAGCAAAATTAAGCATAAAAACAGCGGGTAAACCAGGATCGCGTGAATTTTTTTAAATTGCTTGAGCTTCAGCCGATCAAAGGTGGCCAGCTCGGCCAATACTTCACGTAATTGCCCATGTCTTTCAGCTATCAGCAATTGGTGATATGACTGGGCGTCAACCATCGACTTAATGCTTTCTGAAAATGAATAACCATCTGTCAATTTTTGTTGAATTTCGATAACCCCGCTCGTCAATTGCTTATCAGTGTCAGCGATGAATCCCAACGCTTCTGTAAGTGAAAAGCCAATGTTTAACAAGTTGGCCAATGAATCAAAGAAATTCGCCTGAATGGTTGTATTCCATCGATTACCCCTGCCAATATTTTTGAACAGTTTGTTCGGATACCAACCCCGACTTTTCTGCTTGTTTGAGCTCATTCTGCCAGTCACTCCAATCATAGTTTGTCATTGACGTTAATTTGTCGAAATTATGGGCCACTAACAGCGCGCGTTGGTCCCCACCAATTGTCGGCAATAGTCGCTGATAGGCAACTGCAGTCAATGCTTGAGAAATGAACTCATCGTCAATTCCGAGCTGGCTCAACCGTTTGATCACCCCACCTGGATCTTGAGCATGAACGGTTGTATATACCAAATGACCGCTTAGAGCAGCTTTAATCGCGGCTGCCGCTGTCTGCTGATCCCGAATTTCACCGATAATAAAAATATCTGGTCGATGCCGAAGACCGACCTTAATTAGATCGGCATAGTCCATCCCCGCGTCATGATTGACTTGCAACTGGAGAAAATGGGATTCCTTAATTTCAATTGGATCTTCAATCGTCATGACAAATTCATCTGACACCAAGTCTTTCACAAGATTATAGATGGTCGTTGTCTTGCCAGACCCGGTTGGCCCTGAAAACACCACTAATCCCCGACGCTGACTTAACTCAGCAATTGTCTGAATCTGATGATCATTGACGAAAGTCCCTTTCACATCCGTTAGGGAATAGATAATTCGAATCACCATTGACTCATCATCGTTGAAGTTGCCGACCGACGACAACCGTAGGGCGTATTTTGCATCGCCACTATGCCATTCCATTGCACCCAATTGTGGCCGCCGCTGCTCGCTCAAAGCCATGTCTGCTAAATACTTGCAATAATTCATCATTCTCCGAGCCTTTAAGTACCTAACTTGATCCCACAAAGTCACCTCCTGTTGACTTCTAATTTTGACCTGATATTCACCATTCATTGGCAGAAAATAGATATCACTTGCCTGTCTGGATACCGCATCAGATAAAAGTGCATCAATTTGTTGGCTAATTTCCATTTATTTCACCCCTTATTAGTTAAATACGGAGACTAAATGAAATTTATTTAGGCTTGAATTGTCAAATTAAGTGCAACACTACATTAAAGAATATTTCATAAGGCGTTTTCCATCCGAGACATTTACGGGG
>NZ_JAHPPD010000163.1 GCF_019061365.1 Lentilactobacillus dabitei | reverse complement strand
TTGAATACCGGATTCACAACGACCAGTTATGTGCCTAAAAATTATTAAATATTATCTCCAACTATTGGGGTTCACTTCAAACCGGGATTGATCGCATTTTTCCGTTAAATTCTGGGATCTAAAAGCCTATTCCCAGTCTCACTAACTATATATTAACCAACCTAATCAATTTGAAAGGTTTGTTGGCGCTATGAACAAACAAGATCTAACGCAAGGAAATCCCTTAACCAGGCTAATCGTGTTTTCATTACCCCTAGTCGGTGGCTCGCTGTTTCAACAACTCTATAACTTCATCGACACCTTGATTGTTGGCCGTTTGATCGGCGTTGATGCCGTGGCGGCCGTGGGGGCATACTACCCGTTAAGTTTTCTGATAATCGGCTTTATTCAGGGCAGCTCGATTGGCTATAGCATCCCCCTTTCTCAAAGTATTGGGGCCCACGATGATTTGGCTACTAAGCGCTACTTCACCAATGGTGTTTGGCTGAGTGCGATCGTCGCTCTAATTTTGACCCCATTAATGATCATCTTCGCAGCGCCCTTGCTAAAATTGTTAAATACACCAAGCAACATTATAGAGATGACATGGGTGTTTACAATCATTTCATTTGCCGGCATTCCTGCCAATATTCTGTACAATTATTCAGCGGCAGCGCTCAGAGCGTTTGGTGATTCCATTCACCCATTGCATTTTCTAATCGTTTCACTAATCTTAAATGTGATTCTCGATTTGATCTTCATCCTTGAATTTCATATGGGGATTGCCGGTGCCGCTTGGGCAACCGTAATTAGTGAGTTTGTCGGTGGCTTACTCAATATTGGCCTCTTCTTCGTTGGTAACTCAAAATTAAAGCTCGTAAAGAACAACTGGCAATTTAGCTTGGCTCATATTAGACGAATGGTTGCCGTTGGAATTCCCATGGGGTTTGAATACTGTGTTTCCGCAATTGGCGCGATCATCATGCAGGATGCCATTAACCTGCTGGGTTCGAGCATGGTTGCCGCTCAATCTGCCGCTGACAAAATCCGCCAGTTGTTCACCCTGCCGATGGAAAGTGTTGGCGCCGCCATGGCCACTTATCAAGCTCAAAACTTTGGGGCTAAAAACGGTACCCGAATCAGGCAGGGAATTACCAATGGTATCTTAATCCAAGTCGGATACTCGCTTGGCGCATTTGCCATCGTGAACTTATCAAAAACTTTTCTCGTCACGATGGTTCTTGGCAGTGGTGTCCCTGCCACCACCAGGAGTGCCGTTGAATACCTGACAATTATTTCATTCTTCTTCCCAGTTCATGGCTTACTCATGATCTTCAGAAATACTTTGCAGGGATGGGGGCATAGTCTTTACGCCATTATTTCCGGCTTTGGCGAACTGCTTGGTCGCTCGTTAGGGAGTTTCTTCGCAATGGGCGCTGCCGGCTTCACGGCAATCTGCTATTCAAACCCATTGGCTTGGGGGATTTCGCTCGCGTACTGTGTGTTTATGACCAGGCAATTATTTATAAGAGAGCAACTGGGAAAATAACTGTAAGCACTAAATAACTGGACGTCTACTTCGTAGACGTCTTTTTGAGTACCATAGAATTATTAATTAAGTATGAGGTGAT
>NZ_JAHPPD010000162.1 GCF_019061365.1 Lentilactobacillus dabitei | reverse complement strand
TAAAAATTCCTTCCTTTTGAGAGACGATTTATTCATTATACGCTCTCTTAAAAGTTGTCTCAGGAATCAGCTTACATCCATCTATTATAAACCAAATCTTAAGTCTAAAAATTGATTTGTTATTTTCTTAGGTATATGAAGCCATTAGATTAACGTTTATCTTTGTATTTTTCTGGATCGGAACTTTTTAATTACTTATCCAAAATGCACTAACCTCTATTAGTTTTATTTCCATATATCTGTTATTTCACTCCTATTTAAATTTTTTCTTCACTGCCCTGCTTATTTAATGAGAAATTTATCTATACACACTGAATTTCTTTCGATACCGAATAAAGGTTGTCCGCTTAATCCCAGTATTTCGGGACACATCAATGTCACTCATGCCAGCTCGATAAAGCTTAAAAGCATGTTGCAAGCGGGGATCGTCTTGGGTGTATTGGGGTTTGCGCCCATGATATTTGCCTTGTTGTTTAGCCAGGGCAATGCCTTGTTGCTGACGTTCGATGATCCACTTACGTTCACTTTCCGCCTGGTACTTATACAATTCAATGATGAGGTTAGTCATAAGTTGACGCAAATTAGGGTCAGTAATTCCAGTCATGGACGGCAAATTTAACACATCTAGGGTGGCACCCTTATTTTGAATGGTGTTCATGATCTTAGTTAAATCCAGGTTGTTTCTGCCTAAGCGATCTAATTCAGTGACCATTACAATATCACCCTCACGAATATAGGCCAGCATTCTTTGCAGTTCTGGCCGATTAGTGTTAGCCCCACTTAATTTATCCGTAAATAATTTATCAACGTCTTTTAAAGCCGCTAACTGTCGATCTAAATGTTGCTCCTTAGAACTCACACGCGCATAACCGATTTTAGCCATTTCCAATTCTCCTTTTGGGCAGTTCTAATGAACACTTGTAATTCCTAGTATAGCACAGAAATAAAAAAGACCACTAGGGTATACCCTAGTGGCCGTTTTTGATCCATTATCAATGGCTTTTTAAATTAGGGCCTAGTACTTTTGGAATGGAAATACTTTCCAACACCAAAAATTCTAGACCCAAATAAATTTACCTACGGGTTATTTATCAATTAACTTTGATAGATAATAACCAACTACAAATCCTAAAGTATTAGCAAGCACGTCATTTATATCTACCCAACGATGTGTTATTGCCAAATTGTCTGTTATAAATTGAATAAATTCGATAGTGAATCCAATAAGGATTCCAGTTGTAATCACATGAGAAATTTTGAATTTGGGAGAGAATAAAATATAGGTAAATATTCCTAAGGGACAAGTTATAATGATGTTTAGCCAGAATCCTAATTGATCTAATTCTTGAAAGGGAATGTAAGCAACTGGTGCCTTACCAATCATCATAAAGCTAATAGCTTGATTTGACGGTGGCAATTTAATAGGTAAGGTTGGGCTAAAACATAAAAAACAAATTGATAAGGCTGAAATTCCTAATAATACCCAGGCAAATAATTTTGAAATATGGTTAATAATTCATCATCTACTTTCATTATTAATTGAATTAAAAATATTGAGAGTGTAAATTATCTTGTGTAAATGCATAAAAGATTTCTGAATTGTATAGAAATAGGGAATGCCTTCCCTTATGATATTTAGTAACCACAG
>NZ_JAHPPD010000161.1 GCF_019061365.1 Lentilactobacillus dabitei | reverse complement strand
TAACCCGGTCAACCGTTTCTTTTTTATTTACTTCTGGAAATAATTCAATCATGTCAGTCTTACCCATAACGCAACTCCTTTATTGTCACCTTAGTTGATGTTATACTGAAATTGCCTATTAATTAACATCACCTCGGCTTCCGGAAACGGGAGCTTTTTTATTCAATAATTTTCAATCTTTTCAATTTCAGCTAGGATATCTTCACACTTAGCCTGGTTATACATAATGGGAACCATCTCCGCTTTTAGAGAAGCATATTTTTGATCTAGAAAACGATTATTTCGAGCATGCGCGATCGCTTGGTTATACAGTTGAGCTTCACGAATTGCCACTTCATTCTGCTGAGACTGGCGTTTAATGACCTGATATTTCAATTGCTTCAATGCTTGGCTAATCGCCTGCTTAATTTCCACATTTTGAATAGTGAGTTTATCAGCTACTCGATCTTCACTGTAAACCGTTACTAATATCTTTTGCTGAGGGACAGTCACTACCCAAATGTTATCTTTTTTAAATAGGGATTTACGCCCATTTTCTTCACAATGGTCCTTAACGGCGTTTGCAAAGAACCGCTTAATCCACTTTTGAGCCTCACTTACCGGCACATTAAAACGTTGATTCAATCTATCGTAGAAGTGTTTTGAAACCTGATAGTCTACCGTTGCCATTCAATCACCTCAAAATATTAGCCAGCAGATCAGCAACTTTTTCAAAATCATATTTGTAATTACTGCCGACTGTGTTACCAGCAAGAATGATGCGAATTTCTCCAGGATCATCTTGGCCTAAAATTGCTTGAATCTGATCAACTTTAATCCAATCTTCGACAGGTTCGCTTGCTCGTTCTAACTTAATCCATTGCATCTTATTAGTTGTGCCGTAGTGATACATATCATCGCTCATTTATCTGCCTCCCGAGATTCAAGAAGGCGTAACATTCCAGTAATGGCACTCAAACCATTCTTGGTAAACCGCATTTGAATAGCCTTATCTTTCTTGTGAGGATACTTTTGATTCATAATAAAGGTAAAGGTACCATCTGAATTTGGCTGAATTCCAAAAGTGCTTTCAATAATCCCTTTTTCTGACATTGCTTCATATTCAAACTGGCTCATTTGTCTGCCTCCATTTTTACTTTAACTGCGTCCTTCCAATTTTTAACGGTCTCGTCGAGGCCTTTTTGGTTAGGTTAAACTCGCCATTTTCAGCAACCAACGTAAAATAATCTTCTCGGATGTAAACTGGGTATTCCTCGCCTACCTTAAAAACACGATGCTCAGCTACAAAAGTATACTTCGGAACGAAATAACAATAGATCTTCATTTATCTGCCTCCAATAAGTCCTTATCTTCATGCACATTGCCCACCACAACAGAATTGGGAACGACTATCCAAAATTGAAAACTACCAATAATAAACCCGGCGTCTGAGTTTGACCATTTAACCTCACATATTTCATCATTATCACTAAAAGGGTACTTAATTTTTAATAAATCCCCCTCGTAAACATCTTTGCCATTCTTATCTTTTAAACCGGTAAATTGCTCAACAATGTAAGCGCCCGGATTCATTTCAGCAAAGCTCAAAATGCTACTTGCACGTCTATGAAGCATCTCTTGCATTGGACCTTTGCTGCCGAATGGCATATGCCATGCTCTGAAC
>NZ_JAHPPD010000160.1 GCF_019061365.1 Lentilactobacillus dabitei | reverse complement strand
TAATTCATGCCTAATAACAAAAAAGCATCACCTTTCGGTGATGCTCATAAGTCGCCATCAATACGATTTGACTTTGACCCGTTATTTTTAAGGTGAGTACAGGATTTGAACCTGCGCGCCGGTATTAGCCGGTTCGCCGGATTTCGAGTCCGGTGCATTACCACTCTGCCAACTCACCAGAACAAAGAATATTATATCAATTGTCCGGTGACTTGTAAATTGTTCATTCTTTTGTTGGTGCAAATTTTGTTTTGACAAAGCCAATTACTGCTGGAATGAGGGAAACGATCACGATACCAATGATCACCATTGAGAAGTTGTCTTGAACAACGGGGATGTTGCCAAAGAAGTAACCCGCACCGCAGCAGATAGCAACCCACAAGATACAAGCGGAAATATTATATTTTGCGAATCGCTGATAAGGAAAATCACTAGTAGCAGATACAAACGGGATTAGTGTCCTAATGATGGGCATGAATCGTCCCAAAAAGATAGCCATGGCCCCATATTTTTCGAAGAACTCGCGGGCTTTGGCCAAATCTTTTTCTTTAATGAATCTGCCCAAAATCTTGTTGTGTGGAATTAACTCGCCAAATTTGCTTCCGAAGAAGAAGTTCAGTGAATCTCCTGCAATTGATGCAATTAAGAAGAGAATAATGAAAATTCCGATATTTAAATTGTAATTGGCATTGGCGGCAAGTGCTGCAGCTGCAAATAAAAGTGAATCACCAGGAAGAAATGGCAGAATGACCGCGCCGGTTTCAACAAAGATGATTGCGAACAGTATTAGGTAAGCTGAATTACCAAATGTATTGACGATATTCACCAAGTGGTCATCAATATGGAGAACAAAGTCGATTAATGTACTCACAAAATCATTCCTTTTAAATTTATTATTTACGATTCTATCAGATAACGGTAGAATGAGCCAATGTTGTTACCCACCTTTACTAAAAAACAACTTTTATTGTGACATCGATATTTCCGGGGTACAATATTATTCAGGATAATCTAAGTAGGTGGTATTTATGCAATTAAAAATAGGAATGAAAATAACGGGAGTGGTCACTGGTGTTCAGCCATATGGTGTGTTTGTTGACATTGGTGATAAGAAGCAAGGGTTAATCCATATCTCTGAGTGTAAAGCAGGATATGTCGATAATATCAACAGGTTATTCAAGGTGGGACAGATGGTTGAGGCGTTAGTGATTGATATTGATGAGTATTCGGGCAAAGTTTCTTTATCAACCCGAAGCCAGAATGCGCGACTTGATGTGTTGCAACATCTAAGTCTTAATCGACCGCAACATATTCATTATTGGACCAATTACCGTTTGCAGTTCGGCTTTTCAAGCATCGCTAGGCTCAGAGATCAGTGGTTGAGTGAGGCCGATGAGTTATTTAAGTAAAAAAGTGCTTGACCACCTCTTCATATCTTGGTAAACTATTATCTGTTGTCAAATATTGATCGGTTATCAATTTTAAAAAGTATGAAAAAACAACTTGATTTAAGATTGAAAATC
The DNA here is from genome assembly GCF_019061365.1 of Lentilactobacillus dabitei. GTDB lineage: Bacteria > Bacillota > Bacilli > Lactobacillales > Lactobacillaceae > Lentilactobacillus > Lentilactobacillus dabitei. The sequence continues at coordinate 277 of NZ_JAHPPD010000160.1, read as the reverse complement.
TGATAATATTAAATAGTTGTCAAAAGCGATAAACAAGCGCTTACGACGACTTGGTAGACCTTTGAAAACTGAACAAAATTTTCGACAAACAAATGTGCAGGGCGTTCCGATTCATTTCGGAACCAAACATTTGCGAAGTCAATTCGTAAAACAAGCAATAGATATAATCATGAGCTATAACAGGCTTATCATTTTAAAAAAGTATTTTAAGATGAGAGTTTGATCCTGGCTCAGGACGAACGCTGGCGGCGTGCCTAATACATGCAAGTCGAACGCG
>NZ_JAHPPD010000016.1 GCF_019061365.1 Lentilactobacillus dabitei | reverse complement strand
ATTGCTGGGATAATTTTTCATAGCTTAAACTCGCTTTTTACATAGAAGTATATCAAAAATCATAGATCTTGGACAGCTTCTCTGGCGGCTCAGCCAAAGTCTTTGGTAAAGATGCCTGGAAAGAATCAGTCACAATTCATAAGGATTTAGCGTATGTTCCTGGGGATGTCTATCTCTGGTCGAACTTGACTGGTGGTCAAACAATTGATCTGTTGCTTCATATGTCGGGACAGACCCACACTGAGCGGACTGATGACTTGATCAAAGAGTTTAAGCTTGATACCAGTAAGAAGAATCGAACTTATTCGAAAGGTAACCGGCAAAAGGTGGCCTTAATTGCGGCTTTCTCAACTGACGTGTCATTGTATGTATTTGATGAACCAACTTCTGGGCTTGATCCGCTCAATGAACTGATTTTCCAACAAAAGGTTGCCCAACTTAAGGCGGCTGGCAAGAGTGTCCTGCTTTCCAGTCACATCCTGTCTGAAGTCGAAAAAATGTGCGATACGATTTCGATTATTCGCGAAGGCAGCGTGATTGAGACCGGCTCACTGGAATCAATGCAGCACCTGACCCGAAACTCGGTGGCGGTCACAACAGTGGCGCCGTTGGTTGGGTTGCAAAAGATGGCAGGGGTGTACCAACTGGACTTTAAAAATGATCAGAAAACCATCGCAGAATTTAGCGTTGATTCTGATCAAATAGGCAACGTGATGGCGAGTCTTTCGGCCAATAAAATTTTGCAACTGAAGACAACCCCACCAACACTGGAGGATTTGTTCTTACGCTATTACCACTCTGATAATGATCAAAAAGTAGGTGAGTAAAATGACACAGTACACACAGACTTTTGCATTGTTGAAAGCAAACTTCAAACGTGATTGGATTAAATTGCTGGTCTGGCTGCTGGTGTTAGCTGGGTTATTCGTTGCGGTTGCCGCAAAGTTTGAAGGCATATACGGCAATCAGCAACAATTGAATACCATTGCTCAAACATTACGATCACCTGCAATGAAGGCACTATTTGGGCCGTTAGCGCACGCTTCGATCAGTACGGCCGTTATCTTTGCGACCGAAATGGCCGTCTTTTGGGCGATCTTCATGGTGATCTTTAACTATTCAGTGGCAGTTGGCGCGAGCCGAGCTCAAGAGGAATCCGGTCTTACCGAAATGGTCCTTGGTGGACATCCAGTGGGGCGTTTGGCCCCATTGAGCGCTGCGGCTTTAGAGCTATTAATCGCGGATGGCTGTTTTGCAATCATCACGGGAATTGGGATGACCTTTGCGAACATGCCAGGTAGCGATAGTAACGGTAACTGGCTGTTTGCGGTTTCTTTAGCGGCAGTTGGCTGGACTTTCGGCATGATCTCGTTGATCTTTTCCCAACTGGTTGCCGACAGTCACAACGTTTTAATTTATAATTATGCGTTTTTTGGCCTCACCTATCTGGTCCGGATGATGACGGATGTTTCCAATCCCGATAACACTTGGTGGTCCCCCTTCGGCTGGATCGAAAAAACGGATATTTATATCAAGAATAATTGGCTCCCCGTTGCATTGTTCTTAATTTTAGGAAGCGTGGCATTTGGAATTGCGGTTGCACTGAACGTTAATCGGGATATCGATGCCGGCATCATTCAAGTCCGTGGCGGCAAGCGGCAGAGTCGTTTCCTGCGGGGTCCGGCAACCTTACTATTCTGGAACCAACGGTCGATTAGTTTATTTTGGATCATTGGTATGGCGGTTCTGGGTGCCAGTTACGGCTCAGTATTTAACAGTATTGGCAAGTTGGTGAACGATTCGCCAGTCATTAAAGAAGTTCTTGGCAGCAATGGCGTTCAAGCATTGGAGAAAAACCAAGTGTTGTCGTTTGTCGGCATTCTTGGGATTATTTTCACGGTCCTGGCGGTTATCGGTGGAGCAATGGTTATTAATCACTTGTACACCGAGGAACGGCGTGGCTACCTGCAGCTCGTTAATACTACCCCGCATAGTCGCTACTATCTATTAGCGACATATGTGCTGTATGGGGTGATCCTGGCAGTAGTAATTTTGTATGTCACCCTGATGACGACAATGGTGGTGGGCAATTCAACCTTGGCGCATTCGCTGCCAATCAGGTATTATAATAGAATATTTGTGGCAATGCTGCCTGTATTGATTCTATTCATGAGTACACTGGTCTGCTTCATCGGCATTCTGCCAAAACTGCGGTCAGTTGTTTGGATTCTGTTAGGCGGTTCGTTTGTCATTTCCTACTTTGGCCGCCTGATCGATTTACCAAATTGGGCAATGAAGATTTCGCCGTTTTATTGGTTCGATAAAGTTCCGATCCATGAAATCAACGCAGAACCGGTGTGGTGGCTGTTAGTCGTTGCGTTGGTATTGATCGTGATCGGCTTTGTCGGGTATCGTAAGCGAGACCTTGCGTAGTGACTTGCTTGGAGCAATTGGATCGACAATTAATCTAGGCAGCCTGGAATCGATTTAATGAAATTTAATTTGGCTTAGTGATTCTTAAACAATTGAGTAAAAAAGAAGGTCAATTCATGGCGAAACGATTACCACGTGATCCTCAAAAAGAGCAGGCAATTTTAACAGCGGCGGTGCAAGAATTTGGCAAGCGGGGTTATCGCGCCAGCACGGATAAGATCGCTGAAGTGGCCGATGTGTCAAAAGGGTCCGTGTTTAGATATTTTGATAATAAGCAACATTTGTATTACGCAGCCGTCAAACAGGCGATAGACACAATTATGGCGGTCGTTGATTTATCAGTCTGGACAGATTCGCAGGATTTGGTCAGTATGATCATTCGGGCGACCAAATATAAAACGGAGTTATCTCACAAGTTTCCGTTTGAATTTGAATTGCTACTGCGGGTGTATTCCAATGATTCCTTCGTCCCCAAGCCCATGCGAGAAAAAGTATTCGGGATGTTTCAAAAGCTTGAAACGGATTTAATGAACACAATCCTGACTTCAACTATTAGTCAACTGGATATTCGACCAGAGTTGAATGAAGCTGATGTTCGTGACTATCTGAAAATGTTTATTGGATCAATGTCTCAAATGGCCCAAACGTATTTTGAAAAGCATCCAGAAATCACCAAGATGGAAGATATGGGTGAGGTGATCGATCGGGTGAAGGTATATATGGATATATTGGAAAATGGGATTAGAGCGCGATAAGACCCGGTTTGACCCCGGAACGTAAGACAAAGCCGCCAATAATGAACGAATTTTGTTCATTGTTGGCGGCTTTGTCTTACGTGGTAGGGGTCAGGGTCATCAGAGCGCATTTTGGCATGGTAGTGGAGAACTTAAAAAAGATGATTTGCTGGTTCTTATAGCGTCAGTTTTGGTGAGCGCGTTTTATCTATGAAGAATAGGAGATTGTTAGATGTTTTAATACCGGGAGAAACCATGTCTTCCCTTATATAGTGGAAACGTGCTCTGACGACCCTGCCCCTTCCTGCATAAACAACGAGGGCAGAACACATATCAATTTTCAATCGATGATCATTCACCTAGATCGCCATAGCTACCAAGATAAAAGCTGCGCCAAACGGCTGATCCCAGAATTTAACAAAAATGACCAACTATTCCAAAATCAGGAATAATTGGTCATTTCGTTAAATTCTGGGATCAAAACGCCTATTGCCCCAGTCTCTATGGCATTACCAAGTCATAATGATTACCGACAATCGCTGTTCCACGATCATGGACAACGCCTTCACCAAGTGGCGTTTGAACGTGAGTGCCAAATGGAACGTCTGCAGGAGCTGCTACAATTAAGTAGCCGTCTGCATCATAACCACCGTGATTAGTGGTACCATCGGCGAATGCTGCACCGGTGTAATAGGTCCATTTCTTACCATTTTGGTAAACAACCCCTTGTGATTGGAATGCAGCCGGGGTGATTGTTGCGCTGCTGGTTGCGTCAGTTGAAGTATCTGAATTGTTATTGGAATTTGAAGCTGTATCAGCTACGATTGCATCCTTATGTTCATTGTGAATAGCAGTTGAAGTCTTCATGTTGGTCTTTGAAGCTTTATCATTGTTGCTAACTTTGAGCTTTTGGCCTACCATGATTAAATCAGCATCAGAAAGGTTGTTGCGTTTTGCAATTCCATTAACAGTGTCGTTAAATTTATCAGCAATGTTGGCAACGGTATCTCCGGACTTAACGGTATAGCTGTCGGCATTTGCGACAACGCCACTAAGACCTAAGAAACCAGTGATAACTGATAATGTAAGTAAACTCTTTTTGATAATAATGACCACCTTTTAGATTATCTATAACTAGAATTGGATCGAATACTTGAAATGTTGTTCTTCCATGGTTACTAAGTGAAAATGAAAGTGTGTTCCGGAACACATGGTAGATGTTAAACGGTAACTTGGAAGGTGATTGATCATTGAGGTAGATGAACCAGAAGCAATCACGCCGTATATAATATCAGATCATCGATAACCGTCAACAGCCGGTCGAAATAAGACAATTATGTGACAATGAATTCCTATGATAAATCAAGTATTTAGCCGACTTGTTACAAACACGTTAAATTTAAAAGTAATGGTTCCCATTAAATTTATGTAAATATGATGTAAATGAATTGGAAATGGGGATGAACAGCCAAAACGCTGTTGTTGGAAGGGCTAAGGTGGTGATTGCCAGCTTTCACGCTTGCTAGCAAAAAATAATCAGAAAAGGTGATGCTTTGATTTAATGAGCCGTTTCCGCAATAATGGGAGTAGTAAACAGGGAGATAAAAAATGGTAAAACAAGGTAGATTCGCTAAATCAAGCAAATTAAAACAAATCAAACAGATTAGACGACGGCTGCATCACCAACCTGGTCGCGTGATTGGGCCGGAACAATTTCAGAATTTTGTATTGGTCCGTTATGACTTGACTCTCAAGAAAAAATATCGTCATTCGGATAAAGAAACGATGCAGCGTTTCTTGATTGAATTATTAGGTGTTGCTGGGGCTGGACCGACTTGGCCAATGGCAACGCTGGTTACCAAAACCTTCAGCCAAATTGGAATTCGGGTGCCATATCAATTTTATCGGCAGGTTTTAAAAAATTGGGAATCCTTCAATCACTTCTTGGAACGTGAAATTCCGGCGGTACCGTTAAAAGAGCGAATTAGCTTGATAGATCTGGCTTCTACAGCTGATGTGGAACAAATTATTCTGCGCCAGCTGGCAGCTAATACACTGCTTTCAACGGGTAACCCGCAATTAATTAAACTGATGAGGCCTGCTCAGCTCGATTCCCTGGTTGCAAATTTGAGTTCCGATCAGGCGATTGATTGGCAGAAGGTTAAAGCTGTATTTGAACCCATTGGCTTTGATACGACCACCGCGCCGGATAGCGCAACTCAGCAATGGCTCAATGAATTAAAGGAGTTATAAAAATGGATTTACAGCACGCACTTGAATGTGTCAATTTAGTCCCGTTGTTTCGATCACTGCCACAAGCTCAAAAAGTGGAAGTTGCCAAGTTGATCGTTCAGCACGAATATGCCAAGGGAACAATCATTTATATGGCAGGCGATTCGGTTGGCCACTTTCTAATTCTGGAAGCTGGCCAAATCAAGATCTCCCAAGTTGCGGCCAACGGCAAAGAACAGTTATTGAAAGTAATGCAGCCAGGGGACTTTGATGGAGAATCCGCACTATTCAACGGGAATCAAAGGAATGTTACGGCCACGGCGCTGGTGGATTCAAATATTTGCCAAATTGATCAAGGGGCGTTTCAGGACTTGTTAAAAACCAGTTCTCAGTTAGCCGTTAAGTTGCTGGCGATTATGAGCAAGCAGATCAGTGAACTCCAAGAAGAAAAGACCTTGGCCTCAACAACGGATACCACTGGCAAGCTGGCCAAATATTTGTTGGAAACCAGCGCCGCTCTCGGAGATAAAATATTCAAATTACCACTCAAGAAAAAGGATATTGCAACTTATTTGGGGACCACGCCAGAAACAATCAGTCGAATTTTTAAACAGCTGACGACTGACGAAATCATTGAATCATCAGGGTCTACCGTGACGATTTTGGATGAGGATGCCCTGACTGATCTGGTTTAATTGTGGCCAATTTATTCTATAAATTTCGAAAACAATTGATTTATACGTACGAATATTTTACAATTAGAGGGTAAATGAAAATATTAATGGAGTTACTCTGGAGGATTATATAATGGATGAAAGTCGTGTGCGAGACGAAATTGTAAGCGGAAACATTTCGCTGGGTCTCGAATTAGGTTCTACAAGAATCAAGGCCGTCCTGGTGACAGATGATTTCCAAACAATTGCTTCTGGCGATTACCTTTGGGAAAACGAATTGGATAACGGCATTTGGACTTATCCAATAGACAAGATTTGGGATGGTATCCAAACCAGTTATGCAACTTTGGCATTGGAAGTTCATGATAAGTATGGTTGCGATCTTCAGAAGATCGGGTCAATCGGTGTCAGTGCCATGATGCACGGTTATATGGCATTTGATAAGAATGACGAGTTGTTAGTACCCTTTAGAACTTGGCGGAATAACATTACCGGCCAGGCTGCGGAAGCTTTGACCAAGTTGTTTGATTTCAATATTCCAGAACGTTGGAGTATTGCTCATTTATACCAAGCAATTTTGAATAACGAAGACCATGTTAAGAACGTTGATTTCTTTACAACACTTGCTGGTTACGTTACTTGGAAGTTGTCCGGTGAGAGGGCACTTGGTGTTGGGGATGCCTCTGGAATGTTTCCAATTGACGAACAGACGGTTAGCTACAATCAAGAGATGCTGGATAAGTTCAGTGCTCTTCCTGAAGTTCAGAAATACCCATGGAAGATTACCGACATTTTGCCTAAGGTCCTCCCGGCTGGTCAAAAAGTCGGTGAGCTGACGGATGCCGGTGCCAAATTGCTTGACCAGAGTGGTGAACTCCAAGGCGGTTCATTGATTGCGCCTCCTGAAGGGGATGCTGGTACTGGGATGGTTTCAACCAACAGTGTTAAGAAGCGGACTGGAAATATTTCAGCCGGAACTTCTGCATTCTCAATGGTTGTCTTGGATCGGCCTATGAAGGCTGTTCATCGTGATATTGATATGGTGACAACCCCAGATGGTGCACCAGTTGCCATGGTTCACACCAACAACAGTTCATCCGATATCAACGCTTGGGTAGGCTTGTTTGGTGAATTTGCCAAAGCACTTGGATTGCAACTCAAGCCTGATGATTTGTACGGGACTTTGTTCGCCGAATCAGTTAAGGGTGATCAAGATGCCGGTGGCTTGGTTAACTTTGCTTACCTTTCAGGTGAAAACATCACCCGGATGCCAGAAGGCCGACCATTATTTGTCCGTAAGCCAGACAGCAAGTTGAACCTCGCTAACTTCATCAAGCAACAAATTTATTCAGCCTTTGCCCCATTAAAGATTGGGATGGATATCTTGCTTCGCGAAGAACATATCAAGACCAGTGTACTGGTTGCCCAAGGTGGTATTTTCAAGACGCCGGTTGTTGCCCAACAAGTTCTGGCGGATGCCCTGAACACCCCAATTTCTGTAATGGAAAATGCCGGTGAGGGTGGTCCTTGGGGAATGGCAGTCTTGGCACTCTACTGTGTTAACCGTAAAGACGGCGAAGCATTGGAAGACTACTTGGAGAACCGTGTCTTCAAAGATTCAACCAAAGCAACGTTGTACCCAGAACCAGCCAGTGTCCAAGGTTATGACAAGTTCATCGACAACTACAAGGCAGCCCTTCCGGTTGAGGAGCAAGCGGTTAAGTCGATGAAAATGAAGTAGTGAGCGAAGCAAAGCGGTTAATAACCGGAACATAAGTCTCCGCAACCAGAAATCCTGGGCTTGGATTTTTGGTTGTGGTGCTTATGTGCAGGTTATTGCTTTGCGGAGCTGTCCTACTCCATATAACCAAGAACAACCACAATCTTAAAACCACAAACACGAAAGGTGATAAACAAAATGCTAGAAGATCTTAAACAAGAAGTATATGAAGCAAACATGAAACTTCCTAAGTTGGACTTGGTAACCTTCACTTGGGGAAATGTTTCAGCAATTGACCGTGACAAAGGCTTATTCGTTATCAAGCCATCAGGGGTTCCTTACGAAGATATGAAGCCTTCAGATATGGTCGTTGTTGATTTGGATGGTAAGGTTGTTGAAGGTGACTTGAATCCTTCAAGCGATACACCAACTCATACTTATCTCTATAATCATTTCCCAACCATTGGTGGTATTGTTCATACTCATTCACCTTGGGCTGTTTCATTTGCCGCAGCTAAGATGGATATCCCAGCTACTAGCACGACTCATGCCGACACATTCTACGGTGATGTTCCTTGTGCCCCAGCTTTGACGAAAAAACAAATCGAAGAAGCCTATGAGTTGAACACCGGTAAAGTGATCGTTGACGAATTTGAACGCCGCGGAATTGACCCAGATGCTGTTCCTGCAGTTCTAGTTAGCCAACATGGTCCATTTGCATGGGGCCCAACTGCCGACAAAGCGGTTTATAACGCTAAGGTACTTGAAGTTTCAGCTGAAATTAGCTATCACACATTACAATTAACTCGTGACGAAACCCATGTGCCACAATATCTGTTGGATAAGCATTACTATCGTAAGCATGGTAAGAATGCTTACTATGGTCAAAATAATGCCAAATCTAAGAGTCACGCAGAACACGAATAGAGTGCTGAAAGGAACGTTTTTGGCGCGGTAATATAAGGGCCAGTTCCCTGAGGCACGCTTTCTACTAAGTCCGGGTTGATCCGGAGAATAAGATATGAGCTCCAATGATGAACGTTCTTTGTTTATCGTTGGGGCTCTTTTTTATGTAGTAGGGTTAGGTCCGCGAGAGCACATTTCGTCAATTTAAATTGCAAATGCCAGACTCTCCGATTGAGGCAACTGCGTGCTTCGAATATTCGCCATATGCGATGACGCTCAAATCCTTGCACATTCCTTCCCAACCGCTTACACTGACCAAAAATAAGTGGAGGCGGTTACCATGACAAATTCTCCGTTAGTCACCATTTCGATTCCAGCTTACAATTTGGGATCTTATTTAAAGAAAACGATGCAGAGTATTTTTAATCAGACCTATCAGAATTTTGAAATTATTTTAGTTGATGATGCGTCAACCGATGACACTGCGACCGCAATTTCTGAGCTTGCCAAGCAGGATGAGCGAATTCATCCTTATTATTATGATGAGCATGAAGGGGTCTCGAAGGCTCGCAATTATGCGATTGATCATGCCAATGGGGAAATTATTGTGTTTGTTGACGGCGATGATCTACTGGCTTCAAATTATCTTGAAGTCATTGTTGCCGGATTGGCAGATAAGGCTGTTGATATGGCCGCAGTTGGGTACGCCTGGGGATGGCGTGGCGGTGGCAGGTTGTCTGCCGATGCCAAATTCCAATCCGTTTCAAAGCAAGAAGCATTTGATTCAATTAATTATCGCGGCGCCGAAATTGGTGGATATACTTGGAATAAAGGGTTTAGGCTTTCGGTGATTCGTGACCATCAGATTCGGTTCGATGAAACCTTAGAGCTGGCTGAAGATCTCCTGTTTACGGCGGATTACATTGCCGCCTCTCATCGGTTCGTCTATTATGCAGCGCCGTTATACACCAAAGTGAGTCGGGGTAACAGCATTATCCACTCTGCGACAATGGGGATGAGGCGAAAGGAACAGGTGGTTCGGCAGCATATCGATGAAATGAGCCGTCATCTGCAACCTTAAAAAAGTGAGCGGAACAGGATCGTCGTTAGCTTGCGAGAAAATGCTGGCGCTATTAAATACCACATTTGGCTTTTCTGGGTAAATTTTATTTAAAGATTCTCAATTTGATTTTCCAAATCTTAAAATTTAAGTTAGGATAGTGCCATCTGTAATTTAGAAATTTAGGAGGTACCTGGTTTGCGGAAAGCCACCTCGAAAGTTAAACAAAGCCCATTTTTACAAATTGTCGTTATAGTGATGGCTGCCATCATTGCTTTCTCAACGACTGCGACACCTTCAGCCCGTGCGAAAAAATTGCCGGCATTTCAGGCTAAGGAAGCTTATGTCATGGATGCCAAGACCGGTCAAGTGCTGTATCAGAAAAACGCCGATGCCAAGCGGCCGATCGCCAGTTTGTCAAAATTAATGACCCTCTATTTGACCAAGAAAGCGATTGATGCGCATAAGATCAAATGGGATCAGAAAGTACCCGTTGACGAAGAATTAATCAAAATGAGTAAGGATCCCACTTTAGGGGGATTTAGAATTAAGCGCTCTGGCGAATTTACCGTTAAGGATTTATACAAAGCCGCCCTGATCGCTTCTTCGAATTCTGCCGCGATTGCCCTCGGAAAATTAGTGGGTGGTGGCAATAACACCCAATTTATTTACATGATGAACCAGCAAGCTCAAAAATGGGGAATTGAGGCAACCTTTGTTAGCAGCTCTGGCCTCGATAACACCGATTTGAAGAAATATCATTATCAGGTACCTCATACGACCAGCAAAGCCCAAAACATGGTCAGCGCTTCTGCCATTTCTCAAGTGGCGGCTAAAGTGCTCGCCGAATTCCCGACGATTACCAAGTGGAGTAGTCAGTCGACGATGAAGGTTGGTAAACAATGGTTAGTTAACTCCAACAGCTTGTTGAAGAACAAAGTTTATTACCGAAAAGCGAATCACGTTGATGGGTTGAAGACCGGCTATACAATTAATGCCGGTCTCTGTCTCACGGTTACTTTTTGGCACAATGGCCGTCATTTGATTGCCACCATTATCGATAGTAATTCGGTATTCACGTCGATGGATCGATTGATTCAACAGATTGATAAAAAGTATCAAAAGGTGAGTGTGAACGTGAAAGCCCATCAATTTAAGATCGGCAATCAATTGCTAACGGCAACGCCACAAGAATCACAAACCGCCATTTGGCGCCAGAATGCCAACCAAAAGCCCCAATCAGTTAAGTATCGTTTGACCCAAAAGACCGGGCAAGTGACCAAAGGCGACTCTGTTGGCTATGCGGAGGTGGGACTTTCTAATAGTCGTGGGGTGGCAAAGGTGCCAATGATTGCTGAAGCGACGATTAAACCAAATCAGCAGGCAAAACAAGCAAAAAAGACGCATCACCACTCACTGTTAAGCTCGATTGGCAATATGTTGATTGGTATTTTTACGGGGATTTATAAGCTGATGGTGAATTTTGCTAAGTTTATGGCTCGGTAGTTGGATCGGATCATAGGGGCCAATTGGGATGCCTGATCCGATCACAGGAGCTACCGGTCTTAAAGATTACTGAATGAAGTTTCTGCTGATTATCAAAAGATTATGAGCGTCGAACCAACTTAAGCTAGGCAGGTCCAAACAAAACGGGTAACTATTCCAATCCGAATGGTTACCCGTTTTTCTTTGGCTTTTTTAAAATGAAATTGTGTGTAAGGGACACAATACAGGGTTCATAACCAACTGGGGTATCCAACACCCACCAAAATGTCATGACTTTTTACACTTTTGAAACATAATTTTTGCCTTCAATTTACATCACCTTGTTAATCTATAAGTACATCGTAAATAGGACAGCTGCTCCAAGCAGGGATCTGCATGTAAGCACCTCGAACAAAAATTCCCAAACCCGGAATTTTCGTTCCAGGCGACTTACCCTCCGATCCCTAAACGCTTGGATCTGCTCACTTATTTTAGGACAGCTGCGTAAAGCAACAATCTGCATGTAAGCACCTTAGCGAAAAATTCCAAGACCGGGAATTTCTCCCCAAGGCGACTTACATTCCGATTGTTAACCGCTTTACTCCGCTCACTTACTTTTAGACAGCTGCGTAAAGCAGAAACCTGCACGTAAGCACCACTGAGAAAAATTCCAAAACCAGGAATTCCTCTCAGCAGCGACTTACGCTCCGGTTTCTAACCGCTTTACTCCGCTCACTTATTTTAGGAGGGTTTCATGATGACTATTAGTCACGGTTTAAAACGAGTAATCGGTCTTTTGTCAATTGTCGGGGTTGCGTTATTGTTTGCGGGGTGTTCCAAGTCTGCGGCAACCAAAACAACGCACATTACATATTGGCACGTTAACGCTGAAACACAGGGTGGGACATCTGTTAATAAGCTCGTTAAAGAGTTTAACAAGACCCACAAGCACATCAAGGTAACTGCTAAATACAATCCAAATATGTATCAAGGATTGATGCAGAATTTACAATCCGCTCAGGCATCTGGAAAAGTGCCGGATATCGTTCAGGTTGGTTGGGCATTCACGAACTACTTCTCTGACAATTTCAAGTACATGACGCCAACTGACGCAGCTCAAAAATTTGACAAGAGCAAGAGTGCCATTACGAATAACTTTTCGACCCAGTCGTTATCCTTCGCTAAAAACGCCAAAGGTAAGTTAGTCGGGTTGCCATACTCATTGAGTACGCCAATTCTGTTTACCAATGACAGTATGCTTGCTAAATATGGGATTAAAAAGAGCAGCTTGAGTACTTGGGAAGGCGTCCAAGCAGCTGCCAAGACCATCAAGCAAAAGAGCGGCAACTATGGCGTCTATATTCAAGAACCCGCTGATACCTGGGCGCAACAAGCAATGATGTTAAGCAATGGTGCGCAAATTAAAAATTCGGCCGGTAAAGCAGCGTTTGCCAGTGCTCAGGGTGTCAAAGCTTATCAACTATACAGGACATGGTTTTAAAGGATAAAGCCGCGATTCATACGCCTTGGGCACAAGGGATGGACGATTTCACCAATGGCAAAGTGGCCATGGCGTTCACAACCGTTGCTCAAGCCTCACACATTAAACAAAGTGTCAGCTTCAAGGCTTCCTCACAAATTGCCCCAACCTTTAAGGGCAATAAGCTGACGGTTCCAGTTGGTGGGTCAATGTTAGCCCTCACTTCTCAGGACAGTGCCAAGCAAAAAGCGGCTTGGACCTTTGAAAAGTGGCTCTATAAAAATGATTCACTGTTAACTTGGGACAAGGGAACTGGATACTTGCCACCAACAAAGACTGCCTTAGATTCAGCTCAATTTAAGAAGTACTTGGCTGCCAACCCAATGATTAAACCAGCTACCCAAGAATTGACCAACGCCGTTCCTTGGACATCATTCCCTAAAAATGGGTTAGATGCTGAACAGGACATGATTGATGCCCGGGACAAGATTTTAACCGGCAGCAATGTTGCCCAGACACTCAAGGCTGCACAGGAGAAGATTAATGCTCAACAATAATTCACAAATTGAAAAGGCTGTTAACAGTCGTTCTGGCCCGCGGGTTTCCCGCAAGCCGCGAGGACGGCTTTTGCCATTTCTATACCTACTACCATCGGCACTGTTATTACTGGTGTTCATGATCGTTCCAATTGGCTATACATTTTACCTGAGCTTCTTTAATTGGAACCTGATTGCCCCAACTAAGCAGTTTGTCGGCTTGGCAAATTACGTCAATGTCTTCACCGACCCAACGAACCAGAAAGTGATTTTAAATACGCTCGTCTACATTGTCCTATTGGTGATTTTAAACTTTATCATTCCATATTTCATTTCGCTAATTGTCAATTTCTTCATTGGCAAAATGAAGGGGCCTTACAAAATCCTGTTCTTCATTCCCAGCTTGTTCTCGTTAGTGGTTGGCGCGATGTTGTTCTCATGGATTTTGAATCCCGTTTCTGGCCCACTGGCACTCTTCCTCAGGGATTTTGGCATGAAAGTGCCTCAATGGACCAATTCCGGTGCCATGGCAATTGTCGTGATTTGTCTGATTACCAATTGGAAAGTGTTTGGTTATAATTTCATTTTACTGCTCACCGGTTTAGGAGCCGTCCCGCGCAACATTCTTGATGCCGCCGCTTTGGATGGGATTCCCAAGTTGCGGGTCATTTGGAACATTGTGCTGCCACTGAATAAAGGCGTGGCAATCTATGTCTTCATTTTGACAATCGTTCAAGGGTTGCAGTATGTCTTTACGCCAATCAACGTCATCACGCAAGGTGGCCCCTACTATGGGTCGTCTAACTTGCTGTATCACACGTACCTCAATGCGTTTGTCCTTTACAAAACCGGGAACGCGTCCGCATTGGCAACCGTGACCTTTGTGATCTTCTTGATTCTATTATTCATTGAAATCAAATTCGTTGAGGGGAGGAAACGAGATGCTGACTGAAAAACGGAACTGGGGTTGGCACATTCTACTGATCCTCATTATTTTGGCGATTATGCTGCCAGTGGTGTTCATGATTTCCAACTCATTTAAGACCCTGCAGGAATCGTACCATTCAATTTTGCAGCTGATCCCATCCCAGCCAACGTTGGGCAATTATTTAACGCTGAACAAGCAGATCAACCTGCTGCGGATGGTTGCCAACACTTTCTTGATGGCAATGATTGTCACGCTTGGAAAAGTCGGAACTGGATTATTGGCAGCTTATGCATTCCAGAACTTTCATTTTAAAGGTAAACGACTCATTTACTTTATCTTTGTGGCGACCATTTTTGTGCCGTTCACAACGGTGATGATTCCAAACTATTTGTTAATCGCGAAAATGAACTTGCTTAATAACGTGATCGGGGTGGCGCTGCCCCAAATGTGTGATGCAACTGGGATTATGTTGTTTATCAAAGCGATGGAAAAAATTCCCAGCAGTCTCACTGAATCAGCTAAAGTTGACGGAATCCCCAGCCGGCGAATTTTTATGAACATCATTATTCCGTTACTAAAGCCCAGTATCATCAGTGTAGGGGCAATCTTTTTTATCAATAGTTGGAACGAATACGTTTGGCCAACATTGGTATTGAAAGATAAAAGCAGTTTCACGCTGCCACTGGCTTTACAAAACTATATTTCAAGCGAAGGTGGGACTAACTTCCCATTGGCGATGGCACTGGCCGTCATTATGATTGTGCCGCCACTGCTGATCTACATGGTTTTCCAGAAGTATATTTTGAATAGCATTAGCAGCTCAGGACTAAAGTGAGGATGATTTAATGGAAAATACTGGTTTCCCAATTGAGTTAGATGACATGTCGAAAAGTTACAACAAGAAAACAAATGTGATTGATAAAATGGATCTGTCGGTGGTCCCCGGGGAGTTCTTAGTATTGTTGGGACCGTCAGGTTGTGGGAAATCAACCACCTTACGGATCATCGCCGGTCTCGAAGCGCCCACGGGTGGCAAGCTGTTGATTGCCGGGCAAGATGCCACTAAGATGACCAGCCTACAACGCAGTATTGCAATGGTGTTTCAAGATTATGCACTCTACCCGAACATGACGGTTTACCAAAATTTGGAGTATGCGTTGCGCGTTCACAAGGTTCCTAAGCAAATCCGCCAGCAACGATTGTCTTCGATTCTGGCTTCACTGAATTTAACAAATTACAAGGATCGCTACCCAAGCCAATTGTCTGGTGGTCAAAAACAACGGGTTGCTTTGGGGAGAGGGATGGCGAAAAAGAGCCGAATCTTTCTATTAGATGAGCCATTATCAAACATTGATGTCCAGCTGCGAGAAAAGGCCCGTGACGAAATTCAGAAACTCCACGAGCAAAATGGGCAAACCATTATTTACGTGACCCATGACCAGCAGGAAGCAATGGCACTGGGGGATCGGATCGCCGTCATTAACGATGGCAAGATTCAGATGATTGATACGCCCGAAAATCTGTACCATAATCCGGCCAATTTATTTGTGGCTCAGTTCGTGGGCACACCCCAGATTAATGTGTTCAAGGTGACCTACTTTAATCACCAATTGTTAGATATAAGCGGCGCCGTTGTGGCCAACCTGGCTCCTTATCAGACGACTGATTTGCAAGAAGACACCGATTACTTAGTCGGAATTCGGCCTGAAAACGTGAGCCTGTCGGAAGATCCAACAGGGGCTGATTTTCCCGCTGAAGTTGAATCCGTTGTTGACTACGGTCGTTATAAGCAACTAACCCTCAAAGTGTTTGACCGCTTGGAAATCAAGTCGGTCGTGACCAGCTGGGATGCCGGGGTTGACCAGACGGTTTACGCTAAATTATCCCGCAAGGAACTGTTATTATTTGATGCCCAGAACCACGAACGGATTGAAGCCAATCAGAATTCAAAATATGAATTGGAGTGATCAAAAATGGTCTATAAAATTGTTCAAATTACCGATACGCATTTAACCCCGGAAGGCGGCCAGCCTGCCAATCATCAGCAGATTGATCCGGCTGATAAACTGCAGGACGTTTTTGACGACATTTATACGACTAACGTGGATCCCGACTTGATTGTGATCACCGGCGACCTGATTCATGAAGGCAAAGCAGCCGATTATCATCATTTAAGGCACATTTTGGCTCAGCAACAGGAACGACTGATGGCCCCAATTAAAGTGATTTTGGGGAATCATGACCGAACTCGGCCATTTTACGATGGTTATTTAAAGCGGCCGTATCGAAGCCGTTATTACTATAAGATTGTTGGCGCCGAATGGGATTTTTACTTTCTTGATACTAAATGCGGGGATTTAGAACAGGGCTATATTGACCAGGCGCAACTGGATTGGCTTCAGGATAAGTTGGCAAGGTCCGCTAAACCAGCATTGATTTTCATGCACCATCCGTTGCCGGGAGCGCCATTAAAAAACATGGCCTACAGCATTCTGCAGAATGGCGATGACTTGATGAACGTGATTCATGGCAGCAATGTCCAAGCCATTTTTTCCGGCCATGTTCATTTTGCGAATACTTACCAGATTGGGGATATTCTAAATGTCGTTGCGGATTCAACCGCTTATCATATCAACTGTTCCAATGCTCACGAACACTTTGTGACCGATGCGACTGCCTACAATGTGATTCATTTGGATGAGCAAGGCATCGGCGTTGAACAGCGACCGTTACGATTGGGGTCAACAACCATTAACCGATTCAAGATTCCAAACACGGGCTTCGTGGATCAGGCATTGATCATGAATGAAATTAATCGGGTGTTGAGTTAGAAAGCCTTTTTGGTGGTAATCGCCTCTTTTATCGTCTATGATGTTTGGGTGTTGATAGTTACATAAACCAACAACCGGAACATCACCACAACTTAGTGTCAAAATTGGGATCTCCGGTTGTGTTAAGCGTTTTGTCACGCTCACGGGGGGATGACGATGGAAGAAGAACAACAAATTGGGGCATACGAACGGTTATTAAGTGGTGCCTTATTAGCGATGGCCGCTGGGGCACTTGATTCCTATACTTATCTTGAGGACGGTGGCGTTTTTGCCGGATTGCAAACGGGTAACTTAATTCTGACCGGGCTGCGAATCGGCCGCGGAGAATACGGGGATATCTTACAGGCAGTCGTGTCACTGCTCATGTTCATGGTCGGCGTTGCAATCATCAGAACCGTTCAGTATCACTATCCGGTTGAACGGATTGTCAGACGGCGGGTGATTACGTTGGCATTTGAAATTTTGCTATTTATCGTCGTCAGCATTATTGCCGATCGGGTGTCCGAACTCGTAACGACTGGGATGCTGGCACTGGCTGCCGCCTCTCAACTTCAAGAGTTTCGAACACTGAAAAATGGGCCGTTTACGTCACTTATGATGACCGGAAACGTCCGTACTTTGGCTGAGAGTGTCCTTGATTTCTTTGCTCAAGACGACAAGCGGGCACTCAAAAAAGCCGGTGACATTTCAACCATCATCGGCTCGTTCTTTGTTGGTGCGTTATTAAATGGTTACTTGGTTCAGTACTTTCATGGCCAAACGATTCTCCTTGCAGCGGTGATTTTGCTGCTGGCGATCGTATTTGGAAAATAATCACGAGTTCAACTTGGAATAGAGGACCATGTCCCTGAATTGCCCATTATAAAAAGCATATTGCTTCAAAATAGCATCTTGATGAAATCCGCAGCGTTCAGCGACGTTGCGGCTTTTTTGATTTTCCACGTCTGCTAGAATTTCCAAACGGTTGATATTCAGGTCGTTAAAGGCAATGGTCGTCAACGCTGACACGGCGAGGTGCATGATCCCCTGTCCCTGAAAGCGGCGGGCTAACCAGTAGCCCATTTGGCAGCGAGAGTGCTCGTGAGCAAATTCGTGGAGATCAATCATCCCAGCTGGTTCCCCGTTGAATAGGATGATCGCAAACCAGAAATCACCCTTTGCCATTTTTTCAATCCCATACTGCAGAAAATTGATTTCGTCATTTGGTGAGAGAGTCGTTTTTGCCCAGGGCAGCCATTTGCCCAATTCATGGCGATCTTCGTCGATTAAAGCAAGGAGCTCGGCTGCGTTAGTCTTTTCTGGTAATTTGAATGCAATCTTATCGTTGATTTGGTTGATAAACATCGTTTGGCCTCCAATTTAGCTGTTAGAATAAGTATAGCCTAATCTTTTTGAAGATGACGGAGGAATTTAGATGTTCAAATTAGTTGGCAACGAAGAAAATAAACCCTTTATGGAAAAATACATGCGCAATCAGTTCCCGTTTTTGGGAGTAAAGACACCAGAGCGCAAGGCCCAATCGAAAGAACTTATTCGCCAATCAAAACAATTAGCGTTAACTGAATTGTTTGCGGAGATTGATCGTCTGTACCAGCTAGAGGAACGTGAATATCAGTACGTTGCAATTGATCTGGCTTATGCCAATGTTAATCGATTGGAATTCACCGATTTGAAAAAATTGACCGCTTATATTCAACTCAAATCCTGGTGGGATACCGTGGATGCCTGGCGGAAAATATTCGGGACATATGTGGTGAAACATCCAGCCGAGAAGGATGCCGTTTTTTACTTATTTTATGCTCATGATAATTTCTGGATGCGGCGAGTGGGAATTTTGCTCCAACTGTTGGAGAAGGAGACGTTAGACCCCCGGTTGCTCACTCAAGCGATCGAATATGATAGCAATACTGATGAGTTTTTTATCCAAAAGGCGATTGGTTGGGCATTACGAAATTACAGTAAGTATAATCCGGCGTGGGTGAAGGCGTTTATTGAAAGCCATTCCTTGTCTCAATTGGCGGTTAAAGAAGGGTCGAAGATTATCAACAAAAAATGAGTGAGGATTGAAAGAACGCTAAGGCGTCATAGCCAAAGTCAGCAGCACTTCCTGATAGGGATAGGACTACTGCAAAGGGTTTGATCTAATAGGATGCAAAAAGACCAACGAATAAACAAAACGCGTTCATCCATTGGTTCCTTTAAGAGTGATACCGGCTGTCAAAACTGGTTATTAATGCCTTGGCGTCATTCGCTTATTGCCATGACGGCGGTCACCCAACTCAAAGCCGGCAACCACAATAATAGCTGCGATGAGGAATGACAACAGGCCAGGTAATATGTTTGTGAAGCCAAAACTTGCCACGATTGATGCAAAAATCGTTCCCACTACAAGTGTCAAGAAACCAATTAACGTGATTTTCAAGTTCTCATCCATAAGATCGCTCCCCCGTACTATTAATTGTTAAGATCGCAAGCATTTCGCGGTAATATGGTGATTATTTGGAACCCATGAACGCAAATTGTTTGCGCTTTCTTTACACTTACATTGTAACGCATCTGCTGGTTAAAGACAGCAGTTTGCGGGTAAGTAATTAGCCAATTTTATGTTGCAATAACTTTAACCTTAGTTAGAATAACTGGACTAATTCAGAAATTTGTGAAACAATGGAGCAGTGCACTAGGTATATCAACTAGATAACAAAAAAGGGATGTGGCTCGCATTGAAGATTGCTAATCGTTAATTCAGAATTTGATACTATCACTGCTCATCAGCAGGGGTTATTCTGTGCGAATTAGTAATTTTGTGTGAACCAAATTCGGTGTCGTTTATTAAGGGTGACGTTTGTTAATGTCACACGGGTTAAGCTGACATTCTCGCAAAAATATCGATACAGAAGGCCTGCGACGGGATGATTCTCGTTTAGCGGACCTTTTGTTTAGCTGAATAATTGCCGTGATGAGCCTCTTAACAAATGAGGTGATCTTTAATGGGAACAATTAAAATTCATGACCTATCATTTAGATACGATGGCATGTCGAGCAATCTTTTTGATAAATTTAGTTTGAATATCGATGACAGTTGGAAGTTGGGATTAATCGGGCGAAATGGTCGGGGAAAGACGACTTTTTTGCGGCTTTTGTTGGGACAGCTGGCCTACCATGGTCAAATTAGCACCAACGTTGCCTTTACCTATTTTCCCCAACCAGTTCACGATCCTAGTCAAATGACGGCAACGGTCTTACTCAACATCGCTAAGATGGATTCGAGTGAACTTTGGCGGATTCAAATTGAAATGGATAAGTTACAACTGAGTGATAATGTCTTGGAGCGGCCATTTAACACCCTGAGTCCAGGTGAACGGACAAAAGCACTACTGGCAGTGATGTTCAGTGAGAGCGGGACGTTCAAGCTGATTGATGAGCCGACCAATCATTTGGATGTGGCCGCCAGGGATGTTGTGGCAGATTACTTGAAAGGCAAAACCGGCTTCATTGTTGTTAGCCATGACCGTTACTTTATCGACCAAGTTATTGACCACGTGTTATCAATTGACCGTGAAAAAATCCGGTTGTTTGATGACAATTATGAAACCTGGCAGCGCGAATTTGACAAGACCAATGCCAGCGAGAAGGTTGAAAAGCAGCATTTACAGAGTGAAATCAAACGCTTGGATGTGACTGCCAACAAAATTAAGCAGTGGGCAGGCAACGCCGAAGCCAAAAAGTCGCAGCTGGCATACAAGTATCAAGGTCGGGTCATGATGGATAAAGGCTTTTTAGGTCACAAAGCCGCCAAAATCATGAAGCGCTCAAAAAATACCCTCAACCGAACTGAAATGGCGATTGACGAGAAGAAGACCTTATTGAAGAACATTGACGAAATGCCGCAGTTGACGTTGAATTATCAACCACCGTACCAGCAACACTTAATGTGAGTCACTGATTTACAGGTTGCCAGAAACGGGGTGACGTTAAATCAGCCAATTACGTTTGAGTTGAAATCGGGCCAACGACAGGTATTATTGGGCCCAAATGGCTATGGCAAGACAACTTTGATCAAAGCAATTCTGGGTGATACTGATCTAGTTATTAATGGAACGGTTAACTATCCGTCAAAGCTCAAAATTTCGTATTTAACCCAGAACTTTGAAGCATTAAGCGGGTCGATTGAAGCATATGCGGCAAGTTACAGTATTGAATTACCAAGCTTGCTGAATATGTTAAGAAAATTGGGCTTCGAGCGGTCGGTGTTCACGGCAGATCTTCGAGATTTGAGCATGGGCCAAAAACGAAAGGTGTCGCTGGCCAGATCGTTGTGTGAGTCCGCCAACCTGTATGTATGGGATGAACCGCTAAACTATCTGGACGTGATCACCCGTCAACAAGTTGAAGATTTAATTCTAAAGTATCAACCGCCAATGTTGGTGATTGACCATGATCGAAATTTTGTCAAGGCAATTGCCAATGTGCCGGTGATTGAGCTGAAACGACCGTGAGTGGGGAGGGCAACCTTGAAGCAACCCAAACGATTTCAAATAAAGCAAAAGGGATGGTCACAAAATGTTTAAACCTAAACGGTTAGTCCTCGCCCTCGCATTGATGGCGGGACTACTTGCAACAAGCCCGGTTAATGCCGAGTCGGTTCACAAAGAAGTTCACGGCAACACAACGACCACTGTTTCAACAACTTATTCAGCAAAGCTCAAGAACGCTGGGCCACAACAAGTTGTTACTAATAAAAGGGTTCGCTTGTATGGTGTTGTTAATGGGTTACCCAATTACGACTCCTATATCGCGGTTCCAAAGAATACGGTTTTAACCATCAAGTCAACATTACAGAATCGCCAAGGCTATGTGGTTAGTAAGGCGGGAAGCCAGGATGCTTATGAATTGCTCAACCCAGCAAAAGTGGTTTATTCAACCAAAGGGCTAAAAAACGATCGGCAGACCATCGCAAAGATGAAGGCAGCCTCGAAGAAATGGTCAAAGCGTATTTCTAAATCAGATATTAAAGCAATCCGGTATTATACGGATAAGGGGTATGGCAAGATTAATACGGTGCTGCGGACACCAAGTTTTAAGCCAACGAAGAAAGTAACAACCAGTATTCGCCGAATTAACGCAAGTATTAACAAATTTAACTTAACCAAGCCGTTGACGATTTATCGGGGGACGTCGCTAGTTGGCCTGAGGAAATCATTGGTAAACCGGTCGATCAAAGTTGGCCGCCGTTACCAGGACCCAGCTTATTCATCCTGCACGTTGAGCCAGATGATCGCGTTGGGCTTCTCAAATCAACACGTGATTTTAAAAATCAACTTGCCGGCTGGCAAACACGGCGCTTACATTGACCCCATTTCAACCAATGTTGGCGAGAAGGAATATTTGTTAAAGCCCGGCACCAAGATGATTGTCACAAAGGTTCAAAAGGGTAAATCAACAACCAAAACGGTGACGAAGGTTAAACAAAAGGGTAAAAAGGCCAAGAGCCAGACGACCAACACGAAGATCAACTACACGATGGTGACGTTGAATTTGGCAAAATAGTTCAAAATCATTCTTAATGAAATAATAGCGTGGCACGAATAATTAACGGGTTCCCCAGTTCAATCCAGCGTTTGGATTGATTGAGGAACCCGTTTTTGGTGAAGCTAAGATCAGCCGTTGCTTACCATTTTTGTTCGGTATACGCCATTCCCCAGAAATGAAGTTCGTAGTAACTGCTGCGGACAAACGCGGTCACCATGGCTTGGCGCTCAGCCGGTTCGGCCTTTTCGCCGAGTTGATCGACGATTGAAATCATCGTGTTGGTCGCATCCGTAAACTCAGGGCTGTCATAAGTTTCGATGAATTCTTGGTAAATTTTCATCGGCGAACCGTTCTTAATGAGTTGCTTGCCGAGATCATTATAAAGCCAGTAACATGGCAGCAGGGCCGCACATGCTCGCCGGGGTGAACCGACATATAATTCGTGATACATGTGGCTCACATAGTTGTAAGCGTTAGGTGCCATGGGTGTTTGGCGGATTTCTGCTGGGGTGATTGCGAGTTGCTGAAAGAATTCAGTGCGAACATCCTTTTCAGAATCGTTCAAGCCAGTGGCACCGGCATATAAGAATTTCTTGATCGATGGATCTTTGATTTGATCGGCGATTTTACCGTGAAGGGTTGAAAAGTTCTGCAGGCAATAGCGGTCCTGCTTGAGGTAGTAACGGAATTCTTCCATTGGCAGTTGACCGGTTGATAATTCTTTGATGAATGGATGATTGAAGCTGGCTTGCCAAAGCGGTTCAGCTTTTTGTTTCATTTGATCGGTGATTGTTGGCATTGTGATGATAACTCCTTTAACTTGGCAAATTTTGACTGTGGTTATTTTAGCATGAAATGATTGCGAAGGAACGACACAAATATTTGTGAATTAAAGAGCATATCAATTGCTATTGGAATTTCTGGTCTGTAGAATTGACTTGTAATGACAATTAGAAGGGGAGCGTTTGTGATGGATCGATTGAAAGATAAGGTTGCATTGATTACTGGTGGCGTTGCTGGAATTGGTTTAGGCATTGCTGAGTGTTACGTTCGGGAGGGAGCCAAGGTTGTTTTGACCGCCAACCATAACGTTGAAGGCGGCAAGAAAGCCGTTGAAAAGTTTGGCGACGACAAATCACTCTTTGTTCAGCAAAATGTTGCTGATGAAAAATCTTGGCAGGATACCGTTACCAAAACCATCGATAAATTTGGTAAGCTGGATATTCTGGTCAACAATGCGGGTGTTGGTGGGGTTAATGGCCCACTCGATGAGTTGAAGCTTGAAGACTGGCTACAAGTGATTGATATTAATTTAACTGGGAATTTCCTTGGTGAGAAGTATGCGATCAAAGCCATGAAGAAATATACCAACGGCAAGGGTTCGATTATTAATATTTCATCAGTTGCCGGCTTAGTTGGTCTGCCAATGAGCCCAGCTTATTCAGCAAGTAAGGGTGGTACACGTTTGTTAACCCATGCCACAGCACTATCGTTGGCTCAACAGAAACTCGATATCCGAGTCAACAATGTGCACCCTGGCTGGATTGCAACGGATATTGTACCAAAGGAATATGAAAAGCAAATTGTTAGCACCATTCCAGTAGGGCACATGGGCGAACCGGTTGATATCGGTGAAGTCTGTGTCTACCTTGGCAGCGATGAATCGAAGTTTGCTAACGGCGCCGATTTTGTGATTGATGGCGCGCAAAGAGCATAAAGTGCGAAGAGTGCGAACCCAAGCGGTTAGAAGCCGGAGCATAAGTCGCTTTCAACAGGAATCCCCTGGTCTTGGGGATTTTTGTTGAAAGTGCTTATGTGCAGGCTTCTGCTTGGGTGAGCACGTTTCCACTATGATGCCAAGAAACCTAACCATCGTTCAAATCCAAAATTATTAAAAGAATCTACAGGAGTAAAAGTAAACAAAAACAGTCATGACGGGTAAAAACCATGTCGTGACTGTTTTTGTTTAAATTAAAGAAGATAACAGTTTGCAATAACCAATGGGTTAAAAGATAGATTTGGCTCGTTTAATTAATTGGTTCAAAAGAGTGGTGGTAACACTACCAACAATTTCACCGTGTCTGGCAATATAATCAAAATTTGGAAAGTAATGACTGGTCTCTGAATACCACTATCATTGGGCGTCTAACGAGTCCATTCCCGGATCATGGCCGATTTATTCGTGGCCGGGGTGGAGATTAGCTGCTATAAAAATGATGCAGAGGTTACCAGTTTACTTGCTCCTTCCCAACAGGAGACTCAAGTCCATAATTACCAACATCTTTAAGTTCAGCGTCAAAATCGATATCATCATATCCACCGTCTAACCAAGGATAATCTTTGTTTGTCAATGTTAGCACGCCTCCCTCTGGTAATTACAAATATATATTCAACGTTAGAAATTTATAATTAAATACGTTTTGAATAATGACTTTGCCTAATAAATATTTAATGATTGAAGTTACATTAATGCAAACAGATATACAGAAACAATGTGAAACCAACTTCACATTCAATCAATAACTTGCTATAATATAATGTGAAATGAACTTCACAGCAGATAGGGGGATGCCGATCATCTTTGTAGATAATAATGTGTCAGAGCACCGCAAACAGTTGGGGTTAACCCAAGCACAACTGGCGGCCGCTGTTGGGGTGACCCGGCGAACAATCATTTCTTTGGAAAAGGGAAAGTGTACCCCCTCGTTGCTCCTGGCTCTGCAGCTTGCTCTGAAGTTAAAGGTTAATATTAATGACTTATTTTGGTTGGGAGGCTCCGCAAATGAAAAAAGTGATCATTGAACAAATTGGCAATATTATCATGGTTATCCTTGCGACCTGTACAATGATGTACACGGTGAGTCATTCGTATTGGACTACCACCGGAGAATCGTCATTTCAATTTGGTGTTTATGGAATTATGCTGCTAGTATGGTTAATTATTTTTGGTATTATAAGAGTTATTTTAGCGAGACAAGATCCGTCATTTAACCCTAATCGGGGTGAACTGAGCGCCGCAGACGAACGGGAAAAAGCAATTTCTCAACAGGCATTGCGGTGGACTTATCACGTAATGATTACGTTATTGCTGATTGAACTGATTGTCATTCCAATTCTAAGCGTTGGTATGGGTGCTCACCCGGTGTTGTTTGCCCTTGGAGGAGCACTCATCATCAGTTTTATGGCCTACTTAAGCGGTTGGCTTTACTTTGATGCTAAAGAATAGCTAGAATCTTCGATATCGAAATGAGAAACTAAAGAAAGGAACGACCAAATAATGAATAAATCCCTTGGGTTAACCATTCTATTTTGGCTGAACTTTCTGGTTAGCCCAACTGTTGCGTATGTCATGAATGGGATGACCTTCTTTAAGTTGTTTGATTTGGGAACGTTACCGTTTGTCAGGCCAAATCTAATGCCTTGGCTGATGATTGTTACGTTTATTTGGATAATGGTTGCCAGCTATGTTTGGGTTGGTATTTTGACTCAAAAAGAATTTATCCATCAATCAGTTTTCAATAATCGAATTAACAAGATTACTGTCGTATTAGGGATCTTCGAAATTATTTTGCTCATGATTGGTAATGGTTTGAGAGTCATGACGAAAGCCTTCCCTGTGAATGATATTGCTGCAATTACCGCATTACCATTATTACTTTGGCTAAATTATCAATTTTGGCAATCAACTAATCAAAATTGGGTATGGATTGGCTTGTTAATTCAAAGCCTCTGCATTTGTCTTTTTATGCAAGGATTCTATAGTTCGGTTTGGTAATTAGTTTAAGGTTCTGGAACGCTCATTTCCCGATCAATGGTTGATCGCCCAGTTGAGTAGTCAAATTGAACTTTTGGTTGTACATTAAATAGGTAAACGTTGAAGTTGAGTGATTTGTCGGTGCTGATTGCCTCTAAGTGAATTCCCCGGGCCATTAGGTCATTGTCCCTGAAAATTGGTTTGGAAAAGAAGATGACCCGTTTACCATCTTTAAGGGCTTCCCGGATTTTCTGCTCGAAAATGGTTTGGACTCGTTGATTGGAAAAGGCGGTTTGGGTAAATAAGTTTTTCGGATTATTTTGATCCCCCGATTGGTCACTGGGGTTATAGGTGCCATTTGCGCTAATCCCTTTAGAAATCGAATAGGCAATTAAGTGTCCCCGATTGATAATGGGCTCGCGGTCGACAAATTTTTGGTGCCAAGCAGTCGGTTCAACGTACTGGCGAACGCGATTTTCATCTGAAGCCAAATTGTGGGGTTCTAAATAGGCCAGGTTTCCTTTGCTGGTCCGATTGAAGCGATCTAAATTTGAATAAACGACATGATTTGATTGCCACTTGGTAGGATTCAGGTTGGCCTTATTATGGTTTACGTAAATATAGCTTTGCTCGCCTGAATGGTAGTTGAGCTTGGCTAGTTCATTATTGGAATCGACGCTTTTGGTCTGGTTGAATACTGTTTGAGAAATGTTTTGAATAAATGATTGAATGTCGCTTGGCTGGCCGCCGGAAAATAACCAGCCACCAACTAAAATGATAATTGCAATGATTAAGCTGGAAAATGTGTATGATTGACGATGCTTGCGTCTACGTTTACTCATGATTTCACCCTCGATTATAGTTGTAACGTCCGCTATTGAGGATAGCAGATTACGGAGGGGAACGGCAAGGGGTTCATTAATTGAATTTAGTAAAGGGCTTGTAATTTTGAGATTAGGAGTTATTATAAAAGTACATTTAACTTTAAACTAATAAAGGTTAAATGTACTTTTATAATGAGGAAGATGAACAAGAATGCAAAGCTTATTACATGAACATGGTAACATTGTTAGCCGAGCAATTGGCTTGGCTTTTAGCCCGAAGCAAATTTATCGGGCAATTTTTAAAATGAGTAGGGGAAGAACTTTCTACCTATTCCTGTTACTTTTACTTCAGGTGGTTTCGTTTTTCCTATATTTTGCCAACGGAACTTTTTCATTGAAACCCGATACGTCTGTCACAGGCATATTTGGCTTACTTGCTGGAATTACTGGCATTATCAGCGTTGTTATTTGTGCAGATGGCGAGATTACCAACTATTTTTGGGGGATTCTCAATAATATTACTTACATTTATGTTTCATTTGCGAACAACTTGTATGGCGAGGTTTATTTGAACTTATACTTTTTCATTCTTCAATTTATTGGTATTTATGAGTGGACAGCTAAAAACATCCAAACTGATTCTGACAGAAAAGATGTTGTTCAAGTTAAAGAACTGACAAAATGGGGATGGGCAACCTTAGTAGTTCTGGTATTGATTGGTTGGTTTGCTTTGGGATCGTTCTTAAAACAAGTGCCATTCTTATCGAGTACCTTAGATCCTCATCCTTGGATTGATTCGATTAGTGTTGTCGTTCAAGTGTTTGCTCAATTATTAATGGTTCTCAGATATGGTTCCAGCCAGTGGTTACTGTGGATTATTGGTAACGTTGCTGAACTTGTTCTTTGGACAATTAACTTTAACCCAATCATAATTGCACTTTGGCTTGCCTACCTCATCAATTCACTTTATGGCTATTACGTGTGGACATCCAAACTTCAGAAAGAAGTGAAGGCTTAAATGAGTTACCATTTTGACAATCAGGGGAAACGGTCACAATTTAAGGTTGACAAGACTGGCAGTTCAAATTTGGAAGTGAATGATGAGTTTTACGGAAAGGCTCAGGCAATCGATCCTCAATTAAAACGTCAAAGGATCCCGATTTTGTCAGCGACTTATTCACACATTGGCAATCAAGGCTCACGGAAAAATGTTGACGTAGATAGGTTGCCTAGATTATCAAGAAATGATGTTTTGGTATTAGATCTAGGTAGGCACTGTGTTGGTCATTTTAATTGTCAATTGATAACAACTGGTTCCCATCCGGATGCACCAGCTGGTTTGAATGTTCGCTTTTGTGAAACGGAGAAGGAATTGTCTGCAAGCAAGGACTATGAGGGTTGGTTGCCAAAGGGATGGATTCAAGAGGATGCCGTTAGAATCCTAAAGTTCCCGTGGAAAAAAGAATTTGAACGCGTTGCCTGCCGGTATATCAAAATTTCAATCATTGATACTTCTCAAAAATATCAATTAGTACTCAAAAATCCAGACTTTGTTTCTGAAAGTTCTGCTGGTGAACTTAACGTAAATAATGAGTTTTGTACAAACGACTCACAACTAAAGCAAATTGACGAGTTGTCGTTAGCCACATTGCACAGCTGTATGCAGACGGTCTTTGAAGACGGTCCTAAACGTGATCGACGTTTGTGGATTGGCGATTTTCGGATTCAATCATTAACTGATGAAGTAACGTTCGAAAATTTCGACATTATTAAACGGTGCCTATATTTATTTGCAAGTACGGCTAATCGCAGAACCGGTTCTCTGTGTGCGGATATTTTTTCGGATGGGATAGAGACACCCGATGATTTGGAAATGGGAGACTATACGTTACTGTTTGTCGATGTGTTAGCAAATTATTTTGGGGAGACTAAAGATAAAGAAACGTTGATGGGCCTTTATGAAACTGCGAAACGAGCGGTTCAGTACGGCTTGAATCAAATTGATCCTAGCGGAATCCCGAATAGTGACTTAGTTCAGACAGTTTTCTTAGATTGGTTAGCAGACGCCAATGTTTCCAAGGAAGCAGCAACCCTTGGGATCATAATTTTTGCCTTAAATCGGTTGATATATTTGGCTGAGATTGTGGAGGATCCACAAATCCCTGAACTTAGGCAGATCCAGACAAAATTGACTAGCCTTGCACGTGACCTGTATTTTGATCAGCAGAAGGGCTTGTTTGTCAGTGGCAAAAATAGTCAGATAAACTGGCCTAGCCAAATTTGGCTTGTGAGAGCGAATGTGTTTACCAAAAAGCAAAATCAGCAACTACTAAGGTGTGCCTTGGATAAACTGCCAATGACTTTCTTTGTATCGCCCTATTTGTATGGTGAACTCTGCTTAACTTTATGTGAAAATGATTTAGTTGATTTGGCAGTTAGACTAATCAAAGCATATTGGGGAAAGATGATTGCAGCAGGTGCCCAAACATCCTGGGAAGTTTTTTCAATTCAAGATGCTGAATATTCTCCGTATGGTGTTAATAGCACGCTGGTTCATAGTTATTGTCATGGCTGGGGATGTGTGCCAGCTTATATTTTTCGAAAATATTTGAAGGCTGATGGAAAATAAAGTGATTAATTAATAAGGCCATCTGATCGGAATTCATTCTCAGAATTTCAATCGGATGGCCTTATTAAGTTATACGAAGTCGTTGATCAAAGGTTAAATCGCGGAAACTGCACTCATAATAAATCAAAATAACCATCGTTAAAATGGTTCGCGAACCTCTAACGTTTGAGTGGATTTAGCTGTCCTCATCTTGAGTTGCCAACTGTCGGGTTATTGTCGTGACGCTGTCGTGGTATGATTTTACCAAGTACACTATGGTTTAAGTGAATCATGAATGATTCAAAACCAATAGTAAGGAGGAACAGAACGGTAGATCGAGCTAGCCGAAAAACCATTCTGAAATCAAAATGATGACTAATAACAAAATTGCATATTTACGAAAACAGCATGGTTGGACTCAAGAACATTTAGCAGAAGTGAGCCAGGTTAATCCCAGAACAATTCAACGCCTAGAAGCTGGGGAAGATGCCAGTTTAGAAACGTTACGTTTGGTTGCTAATGCATTGGGTGTTCAAATTGGTGATTTATTTGAAACGATATCAGACTCGGATAAGGGTGAACAATTAAGATATTTGACAAACAGAAGGCTGACCAAACCCACACATGGCTGGTAATGCATCAATTTTATCGCTTGTGCCTGATTATTGGATTTGTAGTATTAATGTTGATCTTGATTAGCCTAGTGTCATTAACGGATAGTGATAGGATATTAGAGATTGCTGGCATCAGTTGGCTAATTTTGTGGCCAATTGGGTTAGGAGCAATTAAAGTATTTCAGACGACGTGGATGGAACCACGGTTATCGCGCAAATATCCATTGGCGGAAAACTTGAATCCTGCTTATAATCCGGATCGGGAACGGACAACCGAGAAGCATTCTGGGTTATGGATTGCTGGTATCGTCATTCTTGTGATTTTGATTATCTCAGTTATTTGGGCGGCTTTTAACTTTTATCTGCTAAAGTTCGTCGGAATTTGAGAGGGAGTTCTCAAACTATTGTCCTAGCTATGTGTAAGAATTACAAATGATTTGAAAACCAGTCATGTAATGCAAACCAGCCACTTATGAACAGTTTAAAGTTCTGGTGGCTGTTTTGAGTTATGCTCGAGATCCAATAAATTAAAATATTTAGTTTTATACTGCGATAAAAAAATACTTCGATGCAATTTCAATCAAATAGCAAAGCTAATTGATTGAAATTTAAAATGGGGGCACTTGAACTTTGAATTAGCTATATAGATTGCTGAGAATTATAGGATTTACAGATTTAACACTAAAAGCACCACTTTTGATCGGAAATAACCGCCGCTTTAATTTCCTTACTTGATCTATTAAACGGGAAATATGATTGTCAATAAATTATTTTAAACTTGGTAGTGTATTTCATTTTAACTGGGGTTATGCTATTAGCACAGGACGTCCAAGTACAACAATGGAGTGTGTAAAAGTGAATATTGAACATATGACAGAAACGAAAGTCGTTTATTTTAGACGAATAGGGGCTTATGGTGTTGAAAATAGAAAGTTAATGGATTCATTT
Organism: Lentilactobacillus dabitei; assembly: GCF_019061365.1. Taxonomy (GTDB): domain Bacteria; phylum Bacillota; class Bacilli; order Lactobacillales; family Lactobacillaceae; genus Lentilactobacillus; species Lentilactobacillus dabitei. The sequence continues at coordinate 6,226 of NZ_JAHPPD010000016.1, read as the reverse complement.
AAACAATGGATTAAATCAGAACGACTATTTCAAGAATCGACTATACTTGGCATAGCTCTGGATAATCCACAAAATGTTTCTAGTGTTAACTGTAGATATGATACTTGTCTAATTACCGATAGGGGACATTTTAAAAATGACCGAATCAAACAAAGAGTATTAACAGCCGGGAACTATGCTGTTTTCCAAATAGCGCACATTGAAACAGCAATTAACGAATTCTATCAAAAGATGGAACGGATTATCTGCGAGGAAAGGCTTAGCACTATCAATAAACCAATTATTGAACGGTATCAGCAAAAATTAGTAAAGATGGGATACTGTGAAATATTAATCCCAGTAGAATAGGAAATTTATTGTTGTAAAACGCGGCTTTTTTGATACTGTGTGAATGCGCTGATCTAATTAACTTTAGAAACCTAATTCATCATTTCTTTGTTGAGCAATCATTTATTAATGAACGCTTGTGTGCTCAAAGTGGCTTTTCTTGTTGAATCCCGTGATGGTAAAATGTTTAGTTTGCAAAACATTCACGATGTGATTAATCCAAAAGTGGTTCTGTATAATTAAGAGTAAGTAACCAATCAGATTAGTAATTCCTAGTAATGATAGTAACAAGAAACATATGTTAAATGAATTAAATTGATCATTTGAAATAAATCAAGTCGCTTTATTTCCTGACAAGGAAAATGTGCACAGTACACTAAAAACAAATTTTTAATGTAGACTGTTTAAAGGATCTTAAGGCATACTCTAATATTTAATTATTTCTTCCTAACTTAAACCACGATCAATTATTGCTCCAGGGTCAATTGGTTGTATTCTTGTTGAGGACCGTTCGCCCCCTACCACATAACACAAAACAGCCACTGACAAACAAAGCCGTTTATCAGTGGCTGTTTTGAGTTATGTTCCGGGGTCAATGGTTGGAGCCTTCGATTCCATATTCTTGTTGAGGACCGCTCCGACGCAACTGACGCTAACATCTAAGAATCCGCCAACCAAAATCCAAAACCGGGATTTCAGTTGGCGGACCCTTAGATAACCGCGTCAAACCGTTGCTCGTCGCTCACTTCTTTTTAAGGCAAGTCATTACCCGCAGCAAAGTACAAATCGTACCACTCCTGCTTCGTCAATTCGACATCAGCACCAGCAGCACTATCCTTGATATGGTCAGGATTCATTGTGCCTAACAATACTTGAATGTGAGCCGGATGACGGAGAATCCAGGCTACCGCGATGGCATTCTTTGAAACGCCATACTTGTCAGCTAATTCAGCCAACTTATCGTTTAGTTTGCCATACTTAGGATCATTGATATACATACCATCAAACAAGCCATAATTAAATGGTGACCAAGCTTGGATAGTCATGTGTTTGCGGCGTGAATATTCGATGATTTGATCGTTATGATCATTACTATCATCACCGGCCTTGTTAACATGGAGGCCAGCCTTGATCATGCCGGAATGAACCACGTTAAATTGCAGTTGGTTAATGATTAGTCGTTGGTTAACCCATGATTGAACCATTTCGACTTGTTCAGGATCAAAGTTGGAAACCCCAAAGTGACGAACTTTACCTTCACGCTGAAGAGTATCAAAGGCGTCCGCAACTTCATCTTCTTCCATCAATGGATCTGGTCGGTGGAGCAAGAATGAATCCAGGTAATCGACGCCCATTCGTTCCAGAATCCCATCAACCGCTTCGATTAAGTGTTGCTTTGAAAAGTCATAGCGAGCCCCGAATACTAAGCCATCGTGGCTGCGGCTGGGATCAAGGACGATTCCACCCTTTGACTGGATAAATAGTTTATCCCGAGAAATGCCAGAAGCTTTTAAGGCTTCCTTAAACTTCTTTTCTGAACCGCCTTCACCATAGATGTCGGCTGAATCAATGTAGTTAATCCCAGTATCCACAGCAGTTTGCAGCGTTTTTGCGGCGGCATTTGTATCCATGCCAGCCATCCGCATGATTCCTAACGCAACTGCAGATGCTTCGAAGTTGGTGTTACCAATTTTTAATGTCTTCATTTCCATCCTCCTTCATTAATTACCTTCAATTATAAGCCATTAAAATCAACATGCCAAAGATTGAAAAGTTTGAATATGGTATAATCGCCTTACTAAAATGAGAAGCGAGGAAATTAATTGAGCGAGAGTACGATTACTGAATTAATTAATCAATATGGCTATTGGGGAATTGCGTTCCTAATTGCCTTCGAAAATATTTTTCCGCCGATCCCTTCTGAAGTGGTGTTGGTGTTCACTGGTTATTTAACGATCTCAAGTAAGCTGACCATTTTGGGGTCGATTTTGGCAGCAACTGCTGGGGCTTACCTTGGGGCAGTCGCCCTATATGGGGTTGGCCGATTATTGAGTGTTGAACAGCTGGAGCGGCTGGTATCTGGGAAAATCGGCAAAATTTTACGGTTGAAGCCCGCAGACATTGCGAAAGCCGGTCATTATTTCAACAAGCATGGGGCTGTTGCTATTTTAATCGGTCGATGCATTCCAGTCGTCCGGAGCTTGATTTCAATTCCGGCAGGGATGACTGGCTATTCGTTTGGCAAGTTCAGTGGTTTAACCATTATTGGGACATTGCTTTGGAATACGGTGCTAATCCTCGTTGGTCACTTTGCTGGGCAAGCTTGGGAACAGATGCTTGGGCAACTAGATCAATGGTTGATGGTGATTCTGGTCGTCGTGGTGGTCATTGTAGCTTGCTACGTTTATTATAAATTTTCAACGAAAAATAGGGATGAACAGTGAATTTGGACCTGTGGGCGATTGCCTGGGGGCCTTTTTTGTTGCGTGATGCAGGGCATTCTAAGGCAGAAGTTTCTTTTCTATGTAAATTAGGACTGTGGTGCAAAGGAGGAACTTGTAGTTATGCGGTTTCTTGTTGGATAGATTAGTAGTGCTCCGCAAAGCAATAACCTGCACATAAGCACTTATGTCACATAGTAGAATCATGCTCCGCAAAGCAGAAACCTGCACCTAAGCCTCTTCAACCAAAAATCCAAAACCAGGATTTATGATTGAAGACACTTAGGCTCCGGTTTCTAACCGCTTTGCTGCGCACACTTTAAAATTCTTCAAACTTTTCTCAAATATTCTCTAAACTTTCACAAGTGAGCAGCTTGACTTTGTTATACTTATTATAAGTATTTTTTAGACGAAACAGATTCCCACCTATAAGGAGGAACCCGATGAAATGGTATAGTCAAAGCACAAAGTCAGTTTTGGAAACCCTTGAAACTAGCCGAATTTCTGGCTTGAGTGAACCAAAAGCACAACTTCGCCAACAGGAATATGGACCCAATCGGCTTCAGTCAGCCAAGAAAGAGCCCGCTTGGAAAATGTTCTTGAAAAGTTTTAAGGAGCCATTAATTATTATTCTGCTGGTTGCGACGGGATTAGCCCTTGCCAGTGCAATGTACGATTTTAACGTGACCGGTGACCACAAGCATGCCATGGCTTCCGTTTATGAAGCAGTTGCAATTTTGCTAATTGTGGTGATTAATAGTGGCCTGACCTTTCACCAAACCCGCTCCGCCCAAAAATCGCTTGAAGCGCTCTCCAACATGCGCCAGCATCACATGCACGTTCTTCGGGACAGCAACTGGATTTCGGTGGCAGCCAGTGATTTGGTTCCTGGCGATATCGTCAGTGTGAAATCTGGTGACTTCATTGACGGCGACTTACGGTGGCTAAAGACCGCTGAATTGCAGATTAACGAGTCACATTTGACTGGTGAATCTGATGCCATCAGCAAGGATACCGAAGCTGTTTCCGAAGATACCGAGCTGGGGGATCGCACTAACATGGGGTATTCCGGCTCAATGGTCGTTAACGGAAACGGAATTGGCGTGGTGGTCGCGACGGGGATGGACACTGAACTGGGTCGAATTTCAAATTTAATGCAGGATATCGACGACCAGAAAACGCCGATCGAAAAATCAGTCCACAGGTTAAGCAAGAAATTGATGATCATTGCCGGGCTGATTATTCTCCTGACAATCGGCTACGATATTGTCAAGCAACTGTTGCAAGTCGGCAATGTGTCACTGGAAAGCTTAGCCGGAATTTCTTCCACTTCGATTGCCATTGCAGTGGCCTCGATCCCTGATGCCATGCCAGTGGTCCTTTCAATTGTGCTGACAATTGGGGCCAAAATGATGGCCGACCAGAAAGGGTTGGTAAAGTCATTGAGTAGTGTAGAAACCCTGGGGTCAACGACCTATATTGCCTCTGATAAGACGGGAACGTTAACTAAAAATGAGATGACTGTCACTCGTTTCTGGGCAAATGGCGAAGTGTATGACGTTGAGGGAAATGGTTACACGCCGGTTGGTGACATCATCCGTACCGATGGGAAGCCGGTTAACCCCAAGGACTACCAGCGCTTTTTGGAAGTGGCAGTCTTAAATAATGAAGCAGAAATTAAACCCGATGATAAACAGAACTGGCGGCCATTTGGGAATCCCACTGATGTATCATTAGTCGTGTTGGGTGCCAAACAGGGCGTGAAGCGTGATGCCTTGTTAGAAGAACGCGGCAACCATGACATTGATATCATCAGAATTCTGCCGTTTGACAGCACTCGAAAAATGATGACCGTCGTGATTAAAGAGAATGGTAAATACTATAGTTTAACCAAGGGCGCCCCGGACGTGATTAAAGATCGAACCGCTTCAGCTATGCTTGATGATCAAGTGGTCGACATTGGCGAAGTTGCAGCTGATATTGAGAACACCATGCTGGCGTTTGCTAACAACGCCCTGCGGACAATTTCACTTACTCAACGGGAGGTCACCCGAGATCAAGCATTGAATGCCCCAAGCGAAGAACTTGAGCGTGATCTGTGCTTCTTAGGATTAGTGGGAATTATTGATCCACCGCGTGAGGAAGTGCGAGCATCGGTTAAGAAATTAACCGATGCCGCTGTGAATGTGGTGATGATTACCGGTGACCATGCCGCGACCGCTAAAGCAATTGCCAAGCAGTTAGGGATTATCAAATCAAAGACTGCCCGGGTGATTACTGGAAAAGAACTGGAGACAATGGACGATGCCCAACTCGCCGAAGCTGTCTTGACCACTCGAGTTTATGCCCGAGTGACCCCAGCCCATAAACAGCGCATTATCAAACAGCTTCAGCAGCACAAACAGGTGGTGGCCATGACCGGCGACGGGATTAATGACGCCCCAGCATTGAAAGCCGCTGATATCGGAATCGCAATGGGGATTAATGGGACGGAAGTGACTAAAGATGCTGCTGATTTGATTTTATTAGATGACAAATTTACAACCATCGAGAAATCAGTAGAATCTGGGCGAACCATTTTTGCCAATATTTTGAATTTTATGCGGCATGAATTAACCACCAATGTGGCTGAAGTACTCTCGCTGTTATTGGGAGTCTTCTTGATTACGGCACCAATTGGTCACATTACCGAAGTGACCCCAACGCTGACCGCACTGATGGTCCTGTGGGTGAACATGATTAGTGATTCGCTGCCATCATTTGCGTTAGGATACGATGAGGCAGAGGCCGATGTGATGAAACAACAACCCCGAGATACTAACCAATCAATTTTGGCCAATGGGATGCTCAGCCGAGTGCTGATCCGCGGTGGGGTAATGGGTGGTGCCGTGTTTATCGCCTTCATTTGGGCAGCCAATCAAGGCTTTTCAATTGCCCAAAGTCAGACGATCGCCTTCCTGACCTTGGTATTCGGACAACTCTGGCACGTGTATGATGCTAGAAGTACGAAGACGCTGTTTGACCGGAATCCATTTACCAACTCCCGGTTAACCCTTGCGGTTGGTTTTGCCGCAACCTCGTCTGTATTGGTCACATTGATTCCGTTCTTTAATCAAGTGATGGGAACGGCCTCATTATCAATGGGCCTCTACGTTGGCATTATTATCCTGTCAGCCTTGCCAACATTTATCCTGTCTGGGATCAAAAAATTGATCTGGCGAATGCGTGAAGGGCAGAATGATGATGTCGTTGAATATGATTAATGAGCGTTAAGAAGAAACTGGGATTCGATCATCTGATCTCGGGGATTAAGTGAAAACAAGCAGTGCATCTGGTTTTGGATGCACTGCTTGTTTTGCGTAAATGGTGGGGATTAGCGTAAGCACTAAATAACTGGACGTCTACTTCGTAGACGTCTTTTTGAGTACCATAGAATTATTAATTAAGTATGAGGTGAT
>NZ_JAHPPD010000159.1 GCF_019061365.1 Lentilactobacillus dabitei | reverse complement strand
TGCCGAACACAGCAGTTAAGCTTCTGCACGCCGAGAGTAGTTGGGGGATCGCCCCCTGCGAGGGTAGGACGTTGCCACGCTTTATATTTGGAGGATTAGCTCAGCTGGGAGAGCATCTGCCTTACAAGCAGGAGGTCACAGGTTCGATCCCTGTATCCTCCATATTGAGCCGTTAGCTCAGTTGGTAGAGCATCTGACTTTTAATCAGAGGGTCGGCAGTTCGAGACTGCCACGGCTCATTACAATTGAATATTATTAGCGCATAATATTTTGTATGCCGACTTAGCTCAGCTGGCAGAGCACCTGTCTTGTAAACAGGGGGTCGGAAGTTCGAATCTTCTAGTCGGCATTTTGCGGAAGTAGTTCAGTGGTAGAACATCACCTTGCCATGGTGGGGGTCGCGGGTTCGAATCCCGTCTTCCGCTTGTTATGCCGGGGTGGCGGAATTGGCAGACGCACAGGACTTAAAATCCTGCGGTCAGTGATGACCGTACCGGTTCGATCCCGGTCCTCGGCATAGTTTTATGCACCCATAGCGCAACTGGATAGAGTGTCTGACTACGAATCAGAAGGTTGTAGGTTCGACTCCTACTGGGTGCATTTTTTCGGGAAGTAGCTCAGCTTGGTAGAGCACCTGGTTTGGGACCAGGGGGTCGCAGGTTCGAATCCTGTCTTCCCGATTGATAGAACATTATCATTTATTTAGTCATCATCGCGGTGTAGCTCAGCTGGCTAGAGCGTCCGGTTCATACCCGGGAGGTCGAGGGTTCGATCCCCCCTGCCGCGATATAGGTCTTGGACCTTTAGCTCAGTTGGTTAGAGCAAACGGCTCATAACCGTTCGGTCGTAGGTTCGAGTCCTACAAGGTCCATCGACTCAACATTTTTAGAGTTCGTTTTATATCAGCTTATTTATGGAGGATTACCCAAGTGGCTGAAGGGGGCGGTCTTGAAAACCGCTAGGTGGGTCAAACCACGCGAGAGTTCGAATCTCTCATCCTCCTTATTATCGCGGGATGGAGCAGTCTGGTAGCTCGTCGGGCTCATAACCCGAAGGTCGTTGGTTCAAACCCAGCTCCCGCAATTTTGGTTCGTTGGTCTAGTTGGTTTAGGACGCCTGCCTGTCACGCAGGAGATCACGAGTTCGAGTCTCGTACGAACCGCTTTTGGCTCGGTAGCTCAGTCGGTAGAGCAATGCATTGAAGCTGCATGTGTCGGCAGTTCGATTCTGTCCCGCGCCACTTTTTTAATATTTTTTGCGGGTGTAGTTTAGTGGTAAAACCACAGCCTTCCAAGCTGTTGTCGCGAGTCCGATTCTCGTCACCCGCTTTGTACTAATGGGCCTATAGCTCAGCTGGTTAGAGCGCACGCCTGATAAGCGTGAGGTCGATGGTTCGAGTCCATTTAGGCCCATATTGGAGAAGTACTCAAGTGGCTGAAGAGGCGCCCCTGCTAAGGGTGTAGGTCGCGTAAGCGGCGCGAGAGTTCGAATCTCTCCTTCTCCGTTCAAATGACCCGTTGGTCAAGTGGTTAAGACACCGCCCTTTCACGGCGGTAACATGGGTTCAAATCCCGTACGGGTCATTCATGAGAATGAATTTTTATATTATCGCGGGATGGAGCAGTCTGGTAGCTCGTCGGGCTCATAACCCGAAGGTCGTTGGTTCAAACCCAGCTCCCGCAATTTTGGTTCGTTGGTCTAGTTGGTTTAGGACGCCTGCCTGTCACGCAGGAGATCACGAGTTCGAGTCTCGTACGAACCGGTGTACAGGTTACAGCTTGGTAGCTTGTTTTTTAACGCTAAAGTCGAAAGAATGACATCAAAAAAATGTCTATATTCAAACGCCAAATTGACGATTGAATATAGACATTTTTTATTTTAAATTGATGCTTAATTCGCCTCAGCTTTTTGTAAGCACTAAATAACTGGACGTCTACTTCGTAGACGTCTTTTTGAGTACCATAGAATTATTAATTAAGTATGAGGTGA
>NZ_JAHPPD010000158.1 GCF_019061365.1 Lentilactobacillus dabitei | reverse complement strand
AGAATAGGTCTTCATGGCCTTTCATGTCTAGTCTGAAAGGTCTAGTTGATTAGTGTTGCACTTGAATTTTAAACTGGGCAACTTTTTTCTTATACATAAACACTAAAGGAGGACCTTATGAACTACTATACCGTTGGCAAAATTGTGAATACACAAGGAATTAAGGGGGAAGTCCGCGTGATTGCGATCACTGATTTCCCTGAGAAACGGTTTCAAATTGGCAACACCATTTATGCAAAGGTTGCCAAAAAACCAGCTCTCATTCCATTAGTCATTGACGGTGTCAGAAAACATAAGAATTTTATCCTACTACATTTTGAAGGTTATCCATCTATCAATAATGTTGAATTTTTGAAGCCATCCGAAATTTTTGTGGATGAAACCCTTCTTTCAGACGATGACTTAAAACCTGGCGAATACTATTATCACCAAATTATTGGCCTCAATGTTGTTGATCTTGATGGTTATTCAATCGGAACGGTGAAGGAAATTTTATCTCCTGGTGCCAATGACGTTTGGGTCGTTCAACGGGAAGGCAAGAGCAATTTACTACTTCCAAAGATTGATTCAGTGATCAAGAAAGTCGATTTGGATCAATCAACAATTACTGTGGATGTTCCGGAGGGGCTAGACGAATGAGAATCGATGTATTAAGTTTATTTCCCGAAATGTTCAGCATTCCGATGCACGACTCAATTATGGGAAAAGCAATTGAAAATAAAATCGTTGATCTAAACGTTACCAACTTTCGTGAATTTACTCAGGATAAACATCGGCACGTTGATGACTATCCCTTTGGTGGGGGCGCCGGAATGTTGCTGCAAGCCCAACCGATCATTGACGCTTACGATCATACCCGATCCGAAGCGGAAAAAGCGGGTTTACCAGCGGGTCAGGTCATTTTAATGGATCCAGCTGGTAAACAGTTTAAGCAACACAATGCCGAATCATTGGCGCAAGCTGAACACCTGACGTTCATTTGCGGGCATTACGAGGGGTATGACGAACGAATCCGTTCGATTGTCACCGACGAATATTCAATTGGTGATTTTGTCCTAACGGGTGGTGAATTACCTGCAATGGTGATGATCGACGCAATTAGTCGGCTTATCCCTGGTGTCCTTGGCAATCAACAATCAACAGTTGAAGAATCATTTTCAACCGGCTTACTTGAGGAGCCTCAATATACCCGGCCGGCAGAATTTCGCGGAATGAAAGTTCCTGAGGTGCTGATGAATGGTGATCACAAAAAGATTGCTCTCTGGAACCAAAAAGAAGCCCTCAGACGGACTTACCAACGGAGGCCAGACTTGATTGACCATCAGAAGTTAACGAGCACTCAGAAGCATTTGCTCGCTGATGTTCGGATTGAAGAGGAAGAAAGGGCTGCCAGTGAAGACACTGACAAGAAAAAACCCTTTACAGAGAACTAAAGCTTGTGGTAAACTAGCATTTGGCGCAAGCCGCAAAACAACATTCCGCTGTCAAACAAGATAATGAATGTTAGTGAAAGGAAGATTTGTTTATGCGACAGAATCAATTGATTGACAAAATCAACAATGAACAACTACGCGATGATATCCCAGATTTCCGTGCAGGTGACTCTTTACGAGTTCACGTTAAGGTTGTCGAAGGTACTCGAGAAAGAATTCAATTGTTTGAAGGCGTTGTTATCAAACGTAAGGGTTCAGGCATTCAAGCTACCTATACTGTTCGTAAAGTAAATAACGGTGTTGGTGTTGAACGTATTTTCCCACTTCATTCACCAAGAGTTGACAAAATTGAAGTCATAAGACATGGTCAAGTTCGTCGTGCCAAGCTTTATTACTTGCGTGCATTGCAAGGTAAGGCTGCTCGTATTCGAGCATCACTTAGAACCCGTTCATAATTATGATAATTGGATTGGATCAGGTAACCCTGATTCAGTCCTTTTTTGTTTTAACTGTTTCCATTTTTTGAGAAAGTGTTAAAATGCCTGTAAGCACTAAATAACTGGACGTATTCAAAAAGGCATTCGAGCATGTTATTCTTCAGATAACACAATCGAATGCCTTTTT
>NZ_JAHPPD010000157.1 GCF_019061365.1 Lentilactobacillus dabitei | reverse complement strand
TGTATCTAAGCAAATTGTGGTCGTGACACCGTGAGGTGTTATTCTCACAAGCTCCTGAATTTATTCAGGAGTGGTTGACTCACTCAAGCTTTGCCTTCTGTGTTACCATAAGTTCAAATACTTGGCATGGAAGACGGGGGATAACTTGGAGAGTTTACAGGATAAAACTTATCATACCATTTATAACCATATTATGACCTTAAAGCTTCATCCAGGCCAACAGGTATCTGACAAACAGTTCGAGGAGCAATTGGGGGTTAGTCGAACGCCTGTCAGGGAGGCCATGTTGCGGTTGAAGCGTGATCAGTTATTGTATTCAATGCCTCAAAGTGGTACTTACGTTACAAAGATTAATTTAAAAAACGCCTTGGATGCAAGATTTGTCCGCCAAACACTGGAGAAAACGATTGTCAGATCAGTCGCCAGCACTGCCACTAAATTTCAAATTGACGAACTTGCAAATATCGTCACTCAGCAAAATAGTGCCGCTCTTGATGAGGACATCAACTTGTCGTTCAATCTAGATAATAAATTCCACCGCAAGATGTACGAATTTGCAGATAAATTGGCCATTTGGGATTGGCAGTTGACCTTTAGTACCGACCTCAACCGCTATCGGCTACTCCGAGTATATGATCATAAACTGCCACTCACTGTATTAACCAGCGAACACCAGGCAATTATTAACTCCCTGGTTGAGCATGACCCGGATAACGCAGAAAAGTTAATCTACGATCACCTTGAACTGATGCTCAATGAACAGCAGTCGGTGATTTCTGAATTTCCCGATTATTTCAAAAATATTAATATTATGTACCAGCAACACGCGATCTAATTTCGGATCGCTTTTTTGTCGCGCTTTTGAGTTCCTTGCTAAATTGATTCGAACTCCCCTCCTTTACAGTTTAGTTAAAACGTAGAATGCAGCATGCTCACCATGTTACAATTTTCAACAGTAAGTTAAAGAGGAGCGTGTCAGAATGAAAATGAATCAATGGCTGAAAACAGCCTTCGTCACATGCGCCGCAGTGTTTACGTTTGGAATCGGCCTGAGTACCCAAGCGACCACTGCTAACGCAAAGGGACCAACCGTTACATATGCCAAGTCCGCAACGGCTTTGAATGTTAACACAAATAAAGTTGTTTGGTCCAAGGCAGGTAATACTGCCAGACCAATTGCTTCGTTAACCAAATTAATGACCCTCTACCTCGTTCGCGAAAAGATTGAAAACGGCGGTGGAACTTGGAGTTCAAAGGTTAATACCAGCAATTCCGGGCTGAAAAAGCTTGGCAAATCCAGCGTCTTTGGTGGCTTCAAGTTTACCAAGAATTCCTATACTGTTCGGCAGTTATACTTGGCCGGCTTGATTGAATCATCAAACAACGCGGCCATTGCGTTAGGCCAATGGGTGGCAGGCGGTTCAACCCCCAAATACAACAAGAAGTTCATTTCAATGATGAATGCCCAGGCAAAAGAGTGGAAATTAAAGCACACCCACTTTGTTTCATCTTCAGGGATGGAACAGAATAGCCTTTCACCATATGGCTATAACATCGGCGGCGCTAACGCCAATATGGTATCGTCAAATGATCTCGCCAAAATCGCCAAGAATTACGTCACTGATTTCAACGACGTGTTAACCGACGCATCTGTTAAATCAATGACTGTTAGTGGTCAAAAGCTGTACAACTACAATAATTTATTGCCCGGTCGCAAGTATTACCAAGCATCTCTCAAGGTTGACGGTTTAAAAACCGGTTACACCATTCCTGCGGGTTATTGCTTTGTCGGCACTGGCCGCAAATCAGGTCACGACCGAATCATCACGGTTGTCCTGCACGATGAAAACGAGTTTACCGAAACCCGTTCGTTGATGAATTACGTCTATAATCATCATTTAGCTTAGTCTGTAGTAGATTTGCAGCAATTCACCACAAACATCAAGAATTCCAAAAAGTAGCCCCATCAAAGTCAATGACGATCGACTTTGATGGGGCTACTTTTTGGGGTCAAAGTCAAATCGTATTGATGGCGACTTATGAGCATCACCGAAAGGTGATGCTTTTTTGTTATTAGGCATGAATTA
>NZ_JAHPPD010000156.1 GCF_019061365.1 Lentilactobacillus dabitei | reverse complement strand
TGATTTATTTGAGCTGTGGCAGGTAAACGCGGTTCTGAATGTCTCTTAAAACCTGTCTCAAATATTGACTTCAATCCAGATGAAACATTTAAAGAAGAGTACATCTGGAACTGACTATCTTAATTTTTGCAATGATATGAAGGCTTTACTCAATAAATTTCAGCTGAATTTTGTTGAGTATAGTGATCAAGCCTATTTGAACAAGGATCTGCCTCATTACTACTGGATGAATTGTGATCCAGCTATTTGGGATGTTTCTAGTGAAAATGAAAAGAGTATTCAAAGTTATACCAAGAAGAACGAGAGTGGAAATTCCAGAAGAATGGTCTCGGCATTTAATGAAATTAAAGAAGGGGACCCAGTTATCGGTTACGTCTCATCTCCAAGAAAAAATGTGACTACCTTATTAACTGCCATCCATTCTAGTAATCAATCTGAAATTATGGTCCAAGTGGATAAACAATTGACGCAGCCAATTGTTTCAGAGCAACTGGCTCAAGATCCGATTGTAGGCACATTTTACAATGGTACTAAGCAAGGCAGCCTTTTTCGTATGCGTAAGGTTGAATATGATCAGATTTTGAAACTCAGTCAGTTAAGTGGAAATGACATTGTTATCGAGTCGGCTAACAAGATAACCCCTTACACTGAAGAAAACTTTCTCAACGAAGTATTGTTATCCAAAGATCAATTACAGCAACTTGAAAGATTATTAATTCGCAAGCAGAACTTAATCCTTCAGGGACCTCCTGGGGTTGGAAAATCATTTATTGCTAAGCGGCTTGCTAAGGTGATGTTGGATGATCAATTAGATCCAGCGGAACATATTAAAATGGTCCAATTTCATCAAAGCTATGGTTACTCAAATCTAATGATGGGTTATGTGCCTTCAGGAGATGGTTTTAAGCTTCAACATGGCGTGTTTTACCGCCTTGTTCAAGAGGCCATCCAACATCCTAATGAGAAATATTTCTTCTTAATCGACGAGATTAATCGAGGGAATGTTTCCAAAATTTTTGGTGAATTATTGATGCTAATTGAAGCAGATAAGCGCAGTTCTAGCAATTCTGTCACGCTACTGGATGGGTCAACTTTCTATATTCCTAACAATATCTATTTAATTGGAACCATGAATACAGCTGACCGGGGGTTAACGCGGATGGATTACGCTTTAAGACGCCGATTTAGTTTTTACACCATTCATCCCGCTTTTAATTCACTTAAGTTTCAACAAATATTGGCTCAAGATGATGATCCAACTGCTCATGAGTTGATTGCTGGGTTACAAGCCCTTAACTCTGATATCGATAAAGATGAGACTCTTGGTAAAGACTTCGAAATTGGCCATAGTTATGTCATGAATGACAATAAAATTGCCAGCTTGCCATATTTACAGGACTCAGTGTTGTATGATATCATTCCTCAACTTCAAGAGTACTGGCAAGATGAACCGGATAAGGCGAATAGTTATGCTGAAAGTTTGAAAGAAGAAGCTGGTTTAAATGAAAGATAGAAATATTCGTATCCAAAATATCTTTTATATGCTTGCTTTTGTTTACGATAAATTAAATTACGCCGGTTTTCAGAAATTAGGAACAGAGGACTTTGAGGATGGTTATGATTTGTTGGGAAAACTATTTTTGCATGCATGTAAGCTTCAGTTAATTCGTGGCTTCCCACACGATTATCGCGGATATACTGAGAAAACCGCTTATCCCCATGGGCAAATTCAAATGACGGACTCCATTACTCAAGGCGCGTTAATTGACCATCAAGTGATTGTTCAGGATGATTCTTTTTCTGCCAATATTCCTCAGAATCAACTAGTTAAAATGGTGCTGTCAAGGATTGCTCACAGCAAAAGCTTCCCCCATGATCAACGTTTGTTGGCTAAGAAAATGTGGCGAAATTTTTGGCCGGTTAAAAATATTAATTCAAATGATTATTCAAGTGTTAAACGTTACTTACACAGAATGGGGCAAGATGGCTCACTGCTGGTCTTGTTGTCAGAAATATTGATTGAAGGGAAAATTTTCGCAACAAATAATGAAAATTATAAAATGGTCAATTTTGAAGATCAATTGATGGTAAGCACTAAATAATTGGACGTATTCAAAAGGGCATTCGAGCATGTTATTCTTCAGATAACACAATCGAATGCCTTTTTA
>NZ_JAHPPD010000155.1 GCF_019061365.1 Lentilactobacillus dabitei | reverse complement strand
AAAACAACAAAAAAGATCTCCCACACGAGGAGATCTCCAAAGGATAGAAACTATCCTTCAACACCATTTGACAAACTTCCAGTTTATGAGCAATGGCGCGGAGGTTATTGATAAATCTTAATAAAAAGATAAAGGCCGTCAACAATTTAATCGAGTGAAGGATCCAATTGGTCTGTTTAAATTCTGCGAAGCGCTAACCGTATTGGGCTAACTTTTAACGGCTCCGGCAACCAGAAAACTGATATCGAGTGGTGTCACGTCGTTGGTTAGATTGCCAATCGAAATGAAGTCGGCGCCGCAGCCCTTAAAGGTGCTGATTGATTCGGCGGTGATCCCTCCAGATGCTTCGACCTTAATCGTTTTTGGGACGAGCTGGCGCCACTGCTTGATCGTTTCAGGGTTCTGATTATCAAACATGATGACATTGGCACCGCCAGCAACGGCTTGGCGAAGTTCTTCTTCGGTTTCCACTTCGACCTCAACTGGGGTGAGGGGGCCGACATGCCGTTTAACGGCCGCAAGCGCCTGGGTCACCCCGCCCGCTAAGGCAATATGGTTGTCCTTTAACATAATCCCGCCAGTTAGGTCAAAACGGTGATTGAAGCCGCCGCCAACGCTGACGGCGTACTTATCAAATAATCGCAAGCCGGGAGCAGTTTTACGAGTATCCGTAATTCGAATGGTCGCATCGTCCAATAGCTTGACGAAGTGTGTCGTCTGGGTGGCAATCCCGCTCATTCGCTGAATTAAGTTAAGGGTGACCCGTTCACCAGATAGTAGGGTTTGGGCTGTCCCGGAAACTGTGCCAATGATGTCGCCGGCCTTAACCGGAGCGCCTTCCGGAATTCGTGGTTTATAGGTTGCGTGACCCAGTAAGTCATAAGTTGCCTGGGGAATTTCTTGACCGCAAATAATGCCACTCTGCTTGGCGATAAATGATCCAGATAGGGGGGTTCCGCCTGGCAGAAACGCGACACTGAGATCCCCGAAACCTAAATCTTCTTTCAAAAATTCGCTGATTTTTTCCTTTAAGACGATGGGATTCATTGGTTGACCTCCCCGTTAGGTTGCTGATCAGCGCTGGGCAATGCCAAAACGGCAATCGAACCGATCAACAGTGAAACCATAAAAATGACGAAGATAATACTAATACTAATTTGGTGATCCATTAAGACCCCAATTAAGAGGGGGCCAAAGATTGCGCCGATGCGGCCAATTCCTTGCGCCATGCCGGTCATGGTTCCCCGAATATTGTGAGCATAGAGTTCCGGCGTCAATGCGATAATGGCCCCGTATGCCCCTAAGTTAAAGAAGGAAAGGACACAGCCAGAAATCACGATGAGAAGGGCTGACGCTGATTGGCCAAACATGATGGCGCCAAAGGCCGTTCCCAGCATATAAATGGCAAAGACGTACTTGACCCGAATGCGCTTGGCTAACCACGATGCGCAGAGGTACCCCGGTAATTGGGCAACGACGATGATCGTGGTGTAACCAAAGCTGTTCACGATACCATAGCCCTTATCAACCATGATACTTGGTAACCACATGAACATACCGTAGTAACTGAACATCACCATAAACCAAGCAAGCCAAAGCATCAGTGTCCAGGGTTTAAAAGTGGTTTTCAGACTAACAAGCCAGTGTTGAGTTCCGGTGCTCTTCGGTGCTGTTTCATGAATGTGTTTTCGTAAAACAATTGCAAAAACCCCGGCGATTGCGGTTACCACAAGAATTCCCCGCCATCCTAGAACCGGCGTTAGGAGAAATGATAAAAATGACGCCACCAACCAGCCGAGGGCCCAAAAACTATCTGCCAGAATTAGCATCTGCGAACGTTTAGTCCCCCTGTAAATGTCGGCAATGTAGGTGGCCGCAACCGGTAATTCCCCGCCAAGCCCCATGCCAACGAAGAAGCGAATGCCTAAAAATGTGTAAAAACCTGGTGAGATGGCCAAAATCAGGTTGCCGATTGAGAATGTCAGCAAGGTGGCGATCAAGGTATTCTTGCGGCCAATCCGATCGGCTAAGTGGCCAAAGTAAAATCCACCACAGACCATGCCAATGGTGCTGACTGAACTAATCAGGCCGGTTTGTGAATTAGATAGTGCCCATTGCTGATGGACGATGGGCATAATAAATGATAGCAACCCGACGTCCATGGCATCAAATAACCAAGCCGTGCCAATAATTAAGAAGATGAACGTGGGGCGTTGTTGCGTGTTATCCATAATAAATGCAAGCTCCCTTCAATTAATAAAAGTACCAAGTACTTTTAAACGAGTAAAATAAAAGTAGGTTTTACTTTAAATAAGAGAATACACGGATTCTGTGAAAACATCAAGTAAGGTAGATTGTAAAATTAATCCGAACGCTGTTCGGACAAAAAAGATCAGCTTCCTTTAAAATGGTGTTTACCACAAACCCATCTTTTAGGAGCTGATCTTTTGTCTAGTATAACCTATTCCGAACGAATTAAAATCGAAACCTTTTGTGAACTAGGGCTGTCCAATATCCAAATGGGCGTTCGGCTGAACCAATCACCGTCAACAATTTCTTATGAATTATCTCGATGTCAACCTTATCAGGCTGAATTAGCACAAACAAATGCCGAATACAAGCGATCACGATGTGGTCGGAAAACTAAGCTGAGCGATGAGTTAAAGCAAAAAATTCTCAACCATTTAC